>CAYFPX010000193.1:7827-16555 GCA_964344945.1 uncultured Enterobacterales bacterium | reverse complement strand
CGACGGAGACACCGACGGCGATGCCGACGGGGACACCGACGGCGACACCGACACCGATCCCGGCCCGGGGGACACCGGGGACGCGGCCGAGCCCACGGCGCCGCCCTCCGCCGGCTGCCGCGGTGCCGGTGCCGGTGGCAGCTACGCCCTGCTCCTGCTGCCCCTGGGCCTGGGCTGGCGTCGGCGGCAGCGCTGATTGCCAGCGCCTCGCGTCGATCGACCGGAGCGGTCCGCAGTGTGATTGACCGGGTCACCTGCTCTCCCCCCCGGGGGGGCAGGCGGGGCCGCGTCGGCCGTCCGGCCCATCGTCGGCGCACCGGCGATCGGGTAGCCCCGCTCGGTCCATGACTCTCCTCGTCCCCCTCGCCAGCCTGCTGCTCGCCTGTCCCGCTCCCGGAGACAGTGCGGCGAGCGACGACACGGCCACCCCGGCCGACAGCGGGACCGGCACCGACACCGACACCCCCTCGGTCACCGACACCGACACGGACCCCCCGGAGCCGGTGGACTGCGAGGCCCTGGCCGAAGGCGCCACCACCACGTTCTACGAGACGAATCCCACCTACGACGACCCGGTGGACCACTCGGGGCCGTGGACCGCGGTGACCCCGGACGAGGCCGGCGTGGACGGTGCCCTGCTGCAGCAGGCTGCGGACCAGCTCGAGGGCCTGCCCTTCATCTGGAGCCTGCTGGTGCTCCGGGGCGAGCAGCTCGTCTGGGAGCAGTACTTCCACGGCGCCGAAGCCGGCCACAGCAACAACGTGCACTCCTCGTCCAAGAGCATCCTGGGTGCGGTGACGGGCCAGGCGGTCGCCCGGGGGCTGCTCACGGTGGACCAGCCGGTGGCCGAGCTGCTGCCCACCGAGTTCGCCGAAGTGGACGACGCAGCCAAGCTGGACATCACGGTCCAGCACCTGCTGGAGATGACCTCGGGCCTGCACTGGATCGAGGACGCCACCGAGTACCGGCTCCAGGACGAGGACGACTGGGTCCAGGCCATCGTGGACCTGCCGCTGAAGCACACCCCGGGCACGGTGTTCAACTACGCCACGGGCAACACCCACCTGCTGAGCGCCGCCCTGGCCCAGGCCACCGGCCAGGACCTCTGCCAGCTCGCCCACGAGGTCCTGCTCACCCCCCTGGGACTCCAGGCGGAACACTGGGGCCGGGACCCCCAGGGGGTCTTCTCGGGGGGCTACAACCTCTACCTGACCCCCCGGGAGCTCCTGCGCTTCGGCATGCTGATGGCCCAGGACGGCACCTGGGAGGGCGAGCCCCTGCTGTCCGCGAGCTGGGTCGAGGACTCCCTGGCGGAGCGGGTCCCCGCCGGGGGCGCCTACCACTACGGCTACCTGTGGTGGATGCGGGAGCTCGGGGGCCACGCCGTCAAGATCGCCTGGGGCTATGGCGGACAGCTCGTGTACGTGGTGGACGAGCTGGAGCTCGTGGTCGTGATCACGACGAACACCCGCGACTACGCGCCGGACTACGACGCCGAGGACCTGCTCACGGAGCTGATCTTCCCAGCGTTCTAGATGTTACGGGATGTTTCGATCCGTACCGAGGAACACGACGCAGTCGATCCTCTCCGCACGGCTGGTGTCCATCTCCGCAGGGCATGAAGCCCGCCAAGGAGAAACCATGACCGCCATGCGTTCGTTCCACCTGATCCTGATCTCCTCCGCCGCGTTCGGCCTCTTCGGCTGCGGTGGGGGCACCACGACCACCGACACGGACAGTGGGATGCCCTCGGAGTCAGACGCCGACACGGACACGGACACCGACACCGACACCGACACCGACACCGACACCGACGTGGCCGACCAGGTGGCCGGGGACTACTCGGGCATCATCGCCGGGCCCGTCACCTCCCTCGACTACACCCTCACCCTGGAGGCCGCCGGGCTCGGCAGGGTGGAGGTGAGCGGGGACGACTTCACCTCGTTCGAAGTCCCGATCCATGAGAACGGGGGGCGCATCGAACAGGTCGGGACCTGGGGGGAGGGGGAGTTCGTCTGGGACGCCGGGACCCTGGAGCTGAACTACCGGCCCCACAACCTGTCGTTCACCGGCGAACGGAACTGACCTGCGCGGGGTCCCCGCCCCCCGGGGCGGGGACCCCACCGCCGCTCCAGGTCGGCGAGGGGCTCGGCACTGGCGTGCCGCCGGGGCCTGCTCGCGGAGGTCCCGGACCGAGACCCTGACCTGGCGCAGGCCCACGGCGGACCACGCGACACAGGCCGAGCCCTGGCTGGCTCCAGGGGGGCGCGATGCCCGATGCCCTCGAGCCCCTGATCTTCATGACCGTCTGGTTCTGGCTGCAGCTCTGGCTGTTGCCTCGGCTGGGTGTGCCCACCTGAGGCAGCCCGCGGCCGGGCCGGGCGCCCGCCCCCAAGGAGTCCCCGATGCCGATCTTCGAGTACCGCTGCCAGGCCTGCGGCCACGACTACGAGGAGCTCGTGCGCCGCTCGACCCCCGACAGCGCCATGGTCTGCCCGAGCTGCGGCCTGGCCGACTCCCGGCGGGAGCTCTCCGTCTTCAGCACCGGCCGCAGCGCCGGGCGCAGCCGCTCCGACACCCGCAGCCGGGGCGACGGGTGTCCGCCGAGCGGCTGACGCCTCTGACGCGCGGCGGTCGCCGCGCCCACTGAGGGAACTCCGCGCCGGCTTCGGCGTGATCCGGGCCGACTCCGAGCTGCTGCTCTTCCCCCTGGCCGCCGGGCTGGGCACCGCCCTGCTGGTGGGCCTGTCCCACGCCACTTCATTACGGGCAGTGACCCGAACCAGGAGGACTTCCTGATGACCTTGCTCCGAGACATCTACGCTTCCGTCCAGCGCCGTGACCCCGACCAGCCCGAGTTCCACCAGGCGGTGTGGGAGGTGCTCGAGTGCCTGGAGCCTGTCCTCGATCGGGAGCCTCGCTACGCCTCCGTGGTCCAGCGCATCGTGGAGCCGGAGCGCTTGATCCACTTCCGGGTCCCCTGGGTGGACGATACCGGCGCGCTCCAGGTCAACCGGGGCTTCCGGGTCCAGTTCAACGGTGCGCTCGGTCCCTACAAGGGAGGCTTGCGATTCCACCCGAGCGTGAACGCGTCCATCCTGAAATTCCTCGCCTTCGAGCAGGTCTACAAGAACAGCCTCACGGGTCTGCCCATGGGCGGCGGCAAGGGCGGCGCCGACTTCGACCCCAAGGGCCGCTCCGACGGCGAGGTGATGCGCTTCTGCCAGTCGTTCATGGCGGAGCTCTGGCGGCACATCGGCCACCACCTCGACATCCCGGCCGGCGACATAGGCGTCGGCGGGCGCGAGATCGGCTTCCTCTTCGGGATGTACCGGAAGCTGCGCAACGACCACGAGTCGGGGGTGCTCACGGGCAAGGGCCTGGAGTACGGTGGCTCGCTGATCCGGCCCGAGGCCACCGGCTACGGCGTGGTCTACTTCGCCCGCGAGATGCTCGCGACGACGGGGCGGAGCTTCGAGGGCGCGACGGTGTCGCTGTCAGGGTCGGGCAACGTGGCGCAGTACGCCTGCGAGAAGGTGCTGGAGCTCGGCGGGAAGGTCGTCACGATGTCCGACTCCTCCGGCTGGATCCACGACCCCGCTGGCATCGACGCCGACAAGCTCGCCTGGATCCTCTCGCTGAAGAACGAGCGTCGCGGCCGCATCCGCGAATTCGCCCAGCACTTCGCCGGGGTCGCGTATCACGAGGCGGGCGCCACGCCCGCGGGCCTCTGGGGCGTTCCAGTGGACGTGGCACTGCCGTGCGCCACGCAGAACGAGCTGGATGGTGGGGCCGCGGACGTCCTCGTCGACAACGGCGTCGTGGCCGTCGCCGAGGGCGCCAACATGCCCTGCACCCCCGAGGCGGTGCACGCCTTCCAGCGAGGGGGCGTGCTCTTCGCCCCCGGAAAGGCCAGCAACGCGGGCGGGGTCGCCACGTCGGGGCTCGAGATGTCGCAGAACTCCCTACGGCTGTCGTGGAGCCGCGAGGAGGTCGACCAGCGCCTCGACACCATCATGGTCCACATCCACGACAGCACGGTGCGGACGGCCGCCGCCTTTGGCCGGGAAGGTGACTACGTCTTCGGCGCGAACGTCGCCGGCTTCCGGAAGGTCGCCGACGCGATGCTCGCCCAGGGGATCGTGTAGGCCATCTAGGAGCGTGCGGTCGAGCGCCGCCCGCGCCTCGAGTCGCCTCAGGGGGACCTGCGCCCCGGAGGGGTCAGCCACGGGCCTGCGTCGCCCTGGCCGAGCGCTTGGGGCCCACACCGCGGTGTTCCGGCCGCTCTACCCCACGGGTTCGGCCCGGCTGGAGGATCTGCCGTCGCTGGCGGGCTACCGTGCGGCGGTGCGGCCCTTCCGCGAGCTCTGGAACCAGGGGCAGAGCTTCCTCTCCCTGCGCAGCCCCAACGTGGGCTACCGCCTGGTGCGGCCCGCACGGCCCGGCTGACACGGCGTGGCCGTGCTCGCCCTGTGGCTCGCCTGCACCGGCGACGAGCCCCCGTCCCCGGCCCCCGACCCGCCGACCTGGGCCGGCCCGGACCGCTGCGCCACCTGCCACGAGGCCGAGCACGCCGCCCACCAGACCTCCGGCCACGCCGCCACGCTGATCCCCGTCGCGGGAGAGGCGCCCGCCGCCTCCTGGTCCCTGCCCGAGCCCCACGCCGGCCTGGCCCCCGAGCCCCCCGGAGACCTCACCTGGGACCAGGTCGGCTGGTCCTTCGGGGGCCACAGCCACAAGCAGCGCTTCCTGGATGCCGACGGCTTCTTCGTCACCGGTCCCGCGGTCCAGTGGAACGTGCAGTCCGGGCGATGGGCGGCGTTCGAGCCGAGGGACGACCCCAAGCCCTTCGTCTGCGGGAGCTGCCACACCACAGGCTTCGACCCCGAGGGCCACCAGGACGGCCACGAGGGGCTCGCGGGCACCTGGGCCGCTTCCGGCGTGCAGTGCGAGGCCTGCCACGGCCCCGGCAGCGCCCACGTCGACGCCCCCGAGCAGCACCCCCTCGACGTGGACGCCAGCGCCGAGGCCTGCCGGGACTGCCACGTCGAGGAGTCCGACGCCGTGCTGGTCGCGAAGGACGGCTTCCTCTGGGTCAACCAGCAGTACACGGAGCTCCAGGCGTCGACCATGGGCGAGCTGGCCTGCACCGACTGCCACGACGCCCACCAGGGCTCCCGCGCGACGCCGGCGGGCGTCACCGCGGGCTGCGAGGGCTGCCACGAGGAGCGGTCCGCAGCGCCTCACGCCGAGACCCCCTGCACCGCCTGCCACATGCCGCCGATGGTCGCCAGCGCCGAGAGCGACGCCGCCACCTGGACCGGGGACCTCGCCACCCACCTGTTCCGGGTGGAGCCCGACCCCACGGCCCCCCAGTTCAGCGACGACGGCACCGAGGCCCACCCCCGGATCACCCTCGACTTCGCCTGTCGCGGGTGCCACCGGGACGGCGGCGAGGCCGCGGAGCAGGACGACACCGCCCTCGCCGAGGAGGCCGTGCGGGTGCACGGGGTGCGGTGAGCCCGACGACCCGCCGGTCAGCCGGTGTCGCCCTGGCCTCACTGCCCGAAGGGCGTGCCCACGCCGGCAGCCGCCACGGGTTAGAAGGCCTCGATGTCCGCCTTGCAACCGGATTCCCTGGGCTTCATCGCCGCCCTGGTCGGCGCACACGGCTCGCGAGACGTCGCCCGAGCCCTGCAGGGGCTTGCGTCCGCCGCCGGCTTCGCCGCCCTCCACCTCTACCGGCTGGACCCGGACCAGCCCCTGCTCCACGGCGTACCCCACGAGGGCCGCCCCAGCCCGGCCATCCCCCAGGGGGATCACCCGTGCTGGCGGGCCCTGGCCACGGGCGAGCCGGCCCCCGGCGACGCCGGCGCCACCTGGCCGATCGCCGTGCCGCTGTCCGCGGCCGACGCGCCCTCCGGCGTGGTCCTGGTCGAGCTGGCCGACGAGGACCGGAGCGCACTGGACCCCTGGCTCCGGCTGCTCGCCCTGGCCGGACCGGCCCTGGCCCGGGGCGTGGCCCACGACCGCCTGGACATCCGCAGCCGCGCCCTGGACCAGGCCATCCCGCTCCTGAGCGACGGCTTCCTGCTGGTGACCACCGACGGCGAGGTGCTCGGCTACGGCGGTGACCTGGTGGAGCAGCTGGGCTGGAGCCTCGACGAGGTCCGGGCCCAGGGCTGGACGAACCTGGTCTACCCGGACCCCCAGGACCGGGCCGACGCCCTGCAGGCCATCGCGGCCCTGGCCGCCGGTCGGCCGTCCGAGGGCATCGTGCGGTCCCTCGCGTCGAAGGACGGCGGTCGGGTGCGGGGGGCGGTCTACAGCCGACTGGTGCCGCACCCGGCGGGGGCCGCCCCCGCCATGGTGGGGGTCCTGCGCGACGTCACCGACGCCGAAGAGGCGCGCCGGGCGGCGCTGCGAGAGGAGAGCCTCGCCCACCTGGGCCGGCTGTCCCGGAGCATCGCCCACGACTTCAACAACCTGCTCTGTGCCGTGCTCGGTCAGTCCGAGCTGATCCAGCTGACGAGCCGGGAGCCGGCCACGGTGGACCGGGCCCGGCTGCTCCAGGAGGCCGCCGAGGACGGCGCGGCCCTCACGCGCCAGCTGCTGGCCTTCGGCGGCCGGGGGCCTGGCCACACCCACTTCTTCGACCTGGGCCAGAGCGTGCGTCGGGTCTGTGACCTGTTCCGGGTCCGGCTGCCCGCCGGGGTGGTGCTCCAGGTGCGCCAGGACCGCGAGCCCAGCGTGGTCGAAGCCGACGAGGGTCAGCTCCACCAGGCGGTCACCAACCTGCTCGTGAACAGCCTGCTCGCCGTCGAGGGCGGGGGCAGGCTCACGGTCGAGGTCGGCGCCGCCGGCCTGCCCGAGGACCTGGCCTGGCGGGCGGAGAGCTGCCCGCCGCCGGCCACCCGCATGGCTCGCGTCGAGGTCCGGGACGACGGCCCCGGCTTCGAGGACCGGGTCTTCGAGCACCTCTTCGATCCCTTCTTCACCACTCGCGCCGAAGGCCACGGGGTCGGGCTGCCGGCGGTCCGGGGCGTGGTCGCCAACCACGGCGGGGCGCTCCAGGTCTACAACGACGGCGGCGCCGTGGTCGTGTTCTACCTTCCTCTGGCCCATCGCCCAGAGCCCCCGGCCCTGCCCGGGAGCGACGTGCTGCACGCCGCCCGGGGCCGGGTCTGGGTGCTCGACGACCAGGTGCGCATCCTGGAGTTCTCTCGGGTCTCCCTGGGGGCGCGGGGTCACGAGGTCCAGTGCTTCGACACCGAGCGGGCGCTGGTGGACGAGGCCCGAGCCCTGCCTCCCGAGCGCTGGCCGGAGGTGCTGGTGCTCGACGCCGTGATGCCCCAGGGCGGCGGCCCCGCGGTGCTGCCGAAGCTACGGGCCCTGGGCCTGGACGCCCCGGTCTTGTGGGTGTCCGGCCACGTGCCTCCCGAGCAGGGCGTGCTGCCCGACCCCGAGCACTTCCTGCAGAAGCCGTACACCGGCACAGACCTGGCGCTGCGGGTGGAGGAGATCCTGCAGGGGGTGTGGGAGGGCGGGTGACCTGTGGGCCGGTGGGTGTTCGACACCTGTCGGTCTGACGCGCCTCCGCAGGCCGACCGAGGGCTGGCGTAGGCGCGGCAGCGCAGGGCCGACGAAGTATGGAGCCGTCCCCACCGGGGTGACAACCTCTATGACCCGGATGACCCGCCGGTGACATCGCTCTGGGCGGATCTGGACGACGAGATAGACCGATCGCTCGCCTACCTCCCGCACCTGGACTGCGAGGCCCGCGGCCCCTGATGTTCACCTGGCTCCTGACCCTGTCAGTCGCCTCCGCCCACGCCCCCCACGACGGCGCCCTCTTCGCGGCGGTCTGGCCCGGTGGCGAGCGGCCGGTCATCACCACCATCTACCGGGACAGCGGGGTCCTGCTCACCCGGGTGGGCGACACCCCCCTCGACGTCGAGACCCGCTTCCTGGCGCCCCAGAACCGGGCGGTCGAGCAGCTGGTCTACGCCGACAGCGACCGCCTGCTGACCGCGGTCGGCGAAGACGGCCTGTGGCTGTCCGACGACCTGGGTGACACCTGGACTGCGCACGGGGACTTCGTCGACATCCCCGACGTCCACCACCTGGCGGCCTCCCCCGCCGTGGACCTGGACGGCGTGGTCCTCGCGGCTGGGACCACCGGGATCTGGCGCAGCGAAGACCGGGGCACTTCCTGGGCGTCGGTCCTCGACACCGACCACGAGGTGATGGCCGTGGCCTGGGGCGACCCGGACACCGTGTGCGCCATCGTCGGCGGCTCCACGGTCCAGTGCAGCGACGACGGCGGCGTGACCTGGCCGCGCTCGGCCACCTCGCCGGTGGTGCTGTACGACCTGGCCCTCGAAGGCGCGACCGGGATCTGGGCGACCAGTGGCGACGGGCTCTGGCACGCCATCGACGGGGCGTGGGGTCCCGCCGGCCTGGAAGGGGCCGAGACCCGGTACGTCACCCGCCTCTCCAGCGGCACCCTGCTCGTGGTGCGCGACGAGGAGGGCGTCTGGCGCAGCGACGACGACGGCGACACCTGGACCCTGGCAGACACCGGGCTGGCCGAGAGCCTGATCGGCGTGGGCGCCCCCCGGGACGGCCTCTTCTTCCGCCAGCTGACCGAGACGCCGGAAGAGACGGTCCTGCTGGCCAGCTGGAGTGGCCTCGCCGCCCGCTGACGAAGTGGCTCGCCCGGAGCCGC
>CAYFPX010000193.1:584-7817 GCA_964344945.1 uncultured Enterobacterales bacterium | reverse complement strand
AGCGACGACGGGCTGACCTGGTCCAACATCGAGACCGAGATGCCCTGGACCACCCGGTCCATCGACCTCTCCCAGGGCAGCGATGACCTGGCCTGGGTGCTGATCGGCAAGTACGGCGGCGGGCCGACCCTGGTCCGGGCCGACGGCAGCGACCCGCAGCCCGTCGGCGGCGGCATGGGCATCCTCTACAGCCGTGGGGTGGCCCTGGGCGCCGGCCCGACCGAGGCCCAGGCCCTGGTCGTGACCGACTTCGACTCGGTCGAGGTCTCCCAGGACGGTGGCGCCAGCTGGACCAGCACCGAGGGCGAGACCTGGGATGAGATCGGCTTCGTCGACATCGAGGACACGCCGAAGGAGTGGCCCATCGCCCTGCTGGCGGGCGAGAACCTGGACAGCGCCACCTTCGCCCGCAGCACCAACGGCGGCCTGGACTGGAGCCCGACCGACAGCGACGCCGACTGCTTCGGGGGGCGGCGCCTCGTCGACATGCCCCCGGACTGGGACCTGCAGCCCGAGACCTGGGCCGGCTGCCGGACCGACGCCACCCTGTACGTGAGCGACGACCGCGGCGGCACCTGGACCGGCCTGGGAACCCCGGCCCCCGCCTGGCTCATGTGGGTCCAGGGGCTGCCTGGCGAGGCCGCCGCCTTCGCCGCAACCACCGAGGGCCTGTACCGGGTCGGGCTCGACGGCAGCAGCGAGCTCGTGGCGTTCGAGGGCCGCCAGGTGAGCTCCGTGGCCATGTCCCCCGCCTGGGCCGCCGACGGCACCGGCTTCGCCCTGGTCGCAGGGCTCGGCTGGTACCGCACGACCGACCACGGCGCGAGCTGGGACGCCCTGGACCGCCCCACCCTGTCCCACGCCGAGTGCATGGAGGTCTCGCCGGCCTTCGCCACCGACCAGACCCTGGCGGTGGGCACCTACGACGGCACCTGGGCCAGCCGCGACGGCGGCGAGACCTGGATCGACATCACCGGCGCCGAGCGCATCGAGGACCTGCACGACCTGTGGGACTTCAGCGAGGGGTGGGAGCCACTCTATGGCGCGGGCCCCAGCGCCGGGCGCCTGCTCCACGCCACCTGGCCTGGTCTGGTGGCCACGGTGCAGTTCGAGGGCGTCGCCTTCGACCTGCTGGGCCGCACCGAGCCCGACGGCGGCAGCATCGCCGTTCGTGTCGACGACGGCCCCGAGCTCCGGATCGAGCTGTGGAGCGAGTCCAGGGAGGACCAGGTCAGCCTGCTGAGCCAGGCGGATCTGGCCCCCGGCGTCCACACCCTCACGATCGAGGTGATCTCGGCAGACGCCGGCATCGACGCGCTGGTGGCCTGGCACACCGAGCCGCCTTGGGCCGGGCAGGTCGACACCGCGGACACCGGCCCAGGCACCGACTCCGGCGGTCCGCCGCCGGGGGACTCCGGCGAGGGCGAGGGCCGCTGCGAGGGCTGCGCCAGCGGGGGCACGCACGTCAGCGGGTTGTTGGCGATCCTCGGCCTGCTCGCCGTGCGGCGGAGGGCACCAGCGCAGGGGTGATCCCCGCCCAGGTCACCCAGGCCGAGCCAAAGGCCCGGGCCAGCAGGCGGTCCTCAGCGCGAACCCGCAGGGCGGTGGGCGGAACCAGAGCCCAGCCAGCCCAGGGGCTGCCGAGCAGCACCCCCGTGCCCAGGCCGATCAGGAGCAGCCCCAGCTCGCTGGGGTGACGCACGACACCATAGGGCCCCCCGGTCTCGAGCCGATGATCCGGCAGCAGCTCGACGTGGTGGCGGAACCGGTCTCCCAGGGCATCGAGCGCGGCGATCCGCAGCCACACCCCCGCGGCGAGCAAGGCGGCTCCCCAGACCGCACCGCCGGGCTGCGACAGGCCCCAGACCGTCACCGCGAACAGCGTGCCGCCGCTCACGATGGGCAGCCAGCGCAGGAGCCCGTCGTGAGGGGTGATGCGGGGGGCACGCCGCGCCTCGGCCACCGCCCACCCGAGGGTGAGCAAGAGCCAGAGCGCCGTGCTCACCCCTCGAGGGCCTCTGCCAGCACGCCCTTCACGTGGGCGGAGCTCATCTCCAAGGACTTGCCGATGGCCAGCACCAGGTCCCGCTCCTCGTCGGCGAAGTCGTCGTCGGAGGTGGCGACCTGGACCGCTGCACTCAGCACCATCTCCTTGCCGTTCTCGTTCAGTCGCCCGGCGAAGCCGCCCACCACGGCCGCGATGTCCGTGGCCTGGGTCGACTCGCACTCCTGCCGCAGCGCCTCGGTCTCCAGGTCGATCCCGGTGAGGCCCTGGTAGATCTCCCGCAGGGTCACGAGCTCCTCGTCTTCGACCACGCCATCGGCGATCACCATCTGCACCATGGTCTGGCGGATGGCCTTGTGGAATTCGGCCTCGAAGGCCGCACTCTCGGCGCGCGGGTCGTATTCGAGCACCGCGTTGTCGAAGGTGCCCTGGCAACCCTGGCACTCCACGTACTCACCCAGCAGGTCCAGCGGGATGACCGGGATGAAGTACAGCGTGAAGAAGCGCCGCACGCGCTTGGCCTTGTAGTCGGCATCGCCTCGGCAGAGGGGACAGAAGAAGCCGCCGGCCTGGTGCTTGTAGGTGACGCCGCGGGTGCCGAAGATGATCATGGTTCCTGCCTGGGTCTCGGGGGAAGGGTCGAGAGAGGCTACTCGCCCCCGCCGCGACCGAGCAGGCTCTTCCCGAAGGCGAAGAGCGCGATCACGCCGATCACGATGAACTTCTTGCCCGCCACCAGCAGGGCCAGCAGGCCCTTGAGCAGGCCGCTCTTGGCCGCCAGCTTGCCAGCCACCAGGGCGCCGATGCCGTAGGCCGCGACTTCGTCCAGGTCCGGATCGAAGTCGCTGTAGGCGTGGCCCGGATTGAAGTGCAGGCCCGCCGTCACCTGGCCCATCGCCTGCCGCACCTCGGCGACCTGGTCCATCATGCCGACGGCGTTCATGGACATCACGCCGCGTCGGCCCAGGGCCCTGACGTCGTAGTTGAGGGTGGCGTCGGCTTCGCCTTCGAAGAGCAGCTCCTTGGCCCAGACCAGCTGCTTGCGGCTGCTGTCGTAGCGGGGGGTGTCGGCCCAGCCCATCAGCTGGACGGTCTGGAAGCCTGCGGCCTTGCGCTCGGCGTTGTCGCTCCTGGTGTCGTCCTGGAGCTCTTCGAGCAGGTCGTCGTAGTCGATGTCCGCGGCGTCGCTGTCGTCGACGTAGCCGTCCTGGACGAAGTCGAAGACCACGCCGATGCTGCCGTCGTCGAAGGGCCCGGCGCCGCCGACGAAGAGCATGCCGAGGGGGAGCTCGAAGACCGGGTTGCCCCAGGCCTTCAGCACCACGCCTGCGTCCTCGGGGCCCAGCCAGCCGGAGCCCTCCGGCACGGCCAGGGTGGCCAGGCCGTCGCCCAGGGAGACCTCGCCTTGCTGCCAGGTGAGGCCGGCTTCGAGCTGGACCTCTTCGAAGGCCGCCGCCAGGGCGCTGGCCAGGTCCGGCGGGGCCCCCTGCTCGGTGAAGTGGGCGACCACCTGCTCCGGGGTCGCGTCGAGGGCTGGGAAGGTGAAGCTGTCGTCGCCGACGAAGAAGCTGTCGGGCGGTGCCTCCGCAGCGGGGTCTGGCTCCTGGGCGAAGGCGGGGGTGGCCAGCAACAGGCCGAGGCCAAAGAAGACGGGTGCGCGCATGACGACTCCGGGGCGTGCGAAGAGGAGGGATCCTGTCCTCACACGCCAGCCCATACCCCGGCATTACCGCCTGGTGTCACCGGCGGCTGTCCCAGCCACAGCCCACCTACGGCACGCCCACCAGGGGCAGCGAGCGCAGCTGGGGGGGGCCGAGCCGCAGGTAGCCGCCCCGCAGCGCCTGGCCCCCATGGTGGGCGCGGACCCACGCCGTGGCGAGCTCGTGACCCAGGGCCCGCCCCAGGGCTTCGACGCAGACACCGTCGTGGGGCAGCACCACCGTCGTGGACTTGGCGGGCAGCCACTCCCCGACGGGGTCGACGAAGGCCTCGATCCGCCGGGTGAGCCCGGCCACGATGACCTTGGGGCGCCTCGCCACGGCGAGACGCCGCGGAGACAGGGTCTGCTGGCGCTCGACCGGCACGACCGGGTGGCTCCAGCGCTGTCCCAGGTAGCGCAGGGGGCGCTCTCCCCACAGGGTCCGGCCCGGGTCGAGGGTGCCGCTGTTCACGACCCGCAGGTCTCCGGGCCGAGGCTCCTCGCGCTCGACGAGCAGGTCCTTGAGCGCGTAGGCCTCGGCGACCGTGGCCGCCCCAAGCACCTCGGCCCGCTCGGTCAGCCGCGGCAGGCCCATCGGCAGCTCCGGCACCTCCCCGAGCGGCCAGGGCTCCGGGTCGCCGGGCGAGCCGCCCCGGTGCCGCACCAGGTAGGCGACGGGGTACGCCGCCGCGTCGAAGGGCGTCTGGTCGCTCCAGTCCCAGAGCCGCAGCCGCTCCTGGCCCGCCAGCAGCGCCCGGGCGCGACCCGCGTAGGGCGCCGAGCAGAAGGCGTTGGGCATCACGAAGGCGTGCAGCCCCTCAGGCCGGGTCCAGGCGAGGGCCCGCTCGACGAATGGCACCGCCGCGTCCCAGTTGCCCCGGGCGACCACGTAGAGGTCCCGCACAGCCGCCCGCCAGCTCGGATCCTGGTCCGCCGACGCGACCCAGGGCGGGTTGCCCAGCACCAGGTCGAAGGGCCTCCAGTCCGGGGGATCCAGGAGCGCATCGCCCGCATGCAGGCGCACCCGGTCCACCGCTGGGCCGAGCAGTGGCCTCAGCCGGGCCCGAGCCGCCACCAGGGCAAGGGGGTCGAGATCGATGCCGTGCAGGCACCCGGCCACCTCGCCCGGCGTGGCGGTCTCCAGCAGCCAGCGGGCCACCCCGACCAGAAAGGCGCCGTCCCCGCAGCTCGGGTCGAGGACCCGCGGTCGCCCACCCGCCCATGCCTGACGGACCTCAGCCACCACGGCCGTGACCAGGGCCTCAGGGGTGTAGTGGGCGCCCGTGCCGCTCATCACCTGGATAGTCACACGCCCGATGGCAGACGCCCACGATCCGCGGCCCGAAGAGGGCTGGAAGCCGCGCGGTCGCGCCACGGTGCGCATGTGGCGCATCTACATCTGGTTCCTGGAGACCTTCGGCCGCCTGCCGATCTACGGGTCGCTCTTCGTGACCACCACGATCTACGCCCTGAACTCCTCGGACGGCCGCCGCGGCCTGGAGACCTACCTCGATCGGACCTTCCCCGACGACGGCCGGCTGGTCCGCCTCTGGCGCGTCATGCGGGTCTTCTACAACTACGCCCTGTGCATCACCGACCGCTTCATCGCCCTGTCCAAGGGCCGTGCCGCCTTCAAGTGGATCCGCGAGGACCACGAGGAGCTGCTCGCGATGCTGGAGGGCGACACCGGCTTCGTGGTGCTCACGACCCACTGCGGCAACCCGGAGATGCTCGGCACCGCGGTCCACGGCCTGAGCACCGTCCAGAAGCGCGTCCACGTGGTGCGCTACCAGGCCGAGGGCGACCCCTACGCGGAGCTCCTGGCCAGCTCCAAGAGCGAGTTCGCCCCGGAGATCATCGCGCTCAACGCGGGCAACGACATGGCCAGCATGAAGGTCGTGCGGGCCCTTCGCTCCGGCGCCGTGGCGGCCTTCCTCGCCGATCGGCCGGTCGACGAGCGGGTCGTGCGGGTGCCCTTCCTCGGCGGCGAGATCGACCTGCCCCTGGGCCCCTGGCTGGTCGCCAGCCTGGCTCGCGTGCCCGTGGTCCTGCTGTCCTGCTTCAAGGAGGGTCCGTTCACCTACCGGCTGCTCTGCACCCCACCGGTCGACGTGACCGTGAAGGACCGCCGCCAGCGCGAGGCCATCCTGACCGAGCACGCCCACCGCTTCGCGGGTCAGCTCGAGACCTGGGTCCGGCGCTACCCCTACCAGTTCTACAACTTCCACGACCTGTGGGACCCGGAGGCTGCGAAGCTGCGAGGGTGAGCTGGCTCCTGCTCCTGGCCTGCGCCGGTGACACCGGGTCGACGGACCCGGCGACCGACTCGGACCCCGCCCCACCGGGACCGTTCCCCGGCTTGGTCCTGCTGGCCTGGGACGGCGAACAGGGCCTGATCGCCACCTGGGCGGAACGCGCGGACGTGGCCACGGTGGCCGTGACGGCCGAGGGGCCCGACGGCACCACCCTGGCGGAGTCCGTGGGCGGGGGCGACGGCGAGGTCTGGCTCCAGGACCTCGCCGAAGGCACCTGGCAGGTCCGGGCCGAGGGCTTCGACGGGGAGACCTCCCTCGGCGGCAGCGAGGTGGTGCTGGAGCAGCGGGTCGGCGTGAACCGGCTCACCGTGCTGGGTCAGCTGGAGCACCGCGGGCTCCAGGACCTCTGGGGCGAGGGTGACCTGGTGGTGGCCGCCGGCGGCCTGAGCCCAGAGGCCGACCTGTTGATCGCCGACGCCAGCGATCCCACCGCCCCCACCACCCTCGCGACGGTCGACGGGCTGGAGGAGATCCGCGACGTGCACCTCGAGGACGGCCTGCTCTACGCCGCCTCGGACCTGGGCGACGTGGGCGTGTACGTCTTCGACCTGGCCGATCCCACGGCGCCCGAGGAGCTCGCCCGGATCGACGGTGCCGTGCACAACCTCCACTTCGGCGACGACCACCTCTACGCCGCCGACACCCTGGCCCAGGCCCTGTCGATCTACGACGTGGGCGACCCCACGGCGCCCACCTGGGTCGCCGAGTGGCCGATGGTCCTCGGCGTCCACGACATCACCTGGGTCGACGGCTTGCTCTACGTCGCCAGTCCCAGCGGCCTGTCGATCCTCGACGTCAGCGACCCCACGTCCCCCACCCCGCTGCTGGAGCACGAGCTCGCCCTCGGCGACCCGGGCGACGGCTTCCACAACGTCTGGCCCAGCGACGACGGCACCTGGCTCTACACCACCCACGAGGCCATCGGCGGCCGCATGAAGGTCTGGCAGGTGGGCTACGGCGTCCTGGACGAAGTCACCGCCTGGCCCGACGAGGAGCCCAACTGCGCCCACAACGTGGTCGCCCGGGGCGATCGGGTCTACGCCGCCTGGTACCTCGAAGGCGCGCGGCTGCTCGACGTCTCGGACCCCGCCACGCCGACGCTCATGGGCTGGCACGACACCTTCGACGAAGAGCAGCAGATGCCGGGGGACTTCCCGGACATCCGCGGCGCCTGGGGGGTCTGGCCCTTCGGTGAGCACGTGGTCGTGAGCGAC
>CAYFPX010000193.1:0-574 GCA_964344945.1 uncultured Enterobacterales bacterium | reverse complement strand
GCCGAAGCGGGTCTCGCTGCCCAAGGGCATGACGCCGGAAGAGGTCACCGCCGACTGATCATGCCAGCAGCAGCACCGCCACGACCGTGCCCACGTAGAGCACGCCCATCACCAGGATCGGCTTGTCCTTGAGCAGGGTCTCCTCGACCGCGCCGCCCTCGCCCTGCTGGACCAGCATCACGTACCGGAAGATGCCGAAGAGCACGTAGGGCAGGGTCAGGAGCAGCCACGGGCTCGGCGAGCCCAGCACGCAGTAGACCGCGTAGGTGATGATCGCGCAGGACGTGGTGATCGCCTGGAATTCGTCGAGCAGCGGCACCGTGTACTGAGCCAGGTTCTTGCGGAAGTCCGCCGCCTTGTCCCCCAGCCGTGCGACCTCGGCCCGGCGCTTGTTGAAGCCCAGGAACAGCGCCAGGAAGCCCATGCAGACCAGCAGCCAGGGCGAGATCACGACCTCGATCGCCACCGCGCCGGCCACCGCCCGCCACAGGAAGCCCGCGGCGATCAGCATCACGTCGATGATCACCATGTGCTTGAACACCAGGGTGTAGGACATGGTGCTGATGAAGTAGAG
>CAYFPX010000192.1:0-16564 GCA_964344945.1 uncultured Enterobacterales bacterium | reverse complement strand
CAGCCTGCTCCCTCGTCCGCGACGCGCCGCAAGCGACGCTCAATACCTGGAATCGCGAGAGCTGCCCCCAGCCGCACCCTCGCGTCGAAGGGACTCGTTAGCATCGCCTCCGCTGGAGGCCCCGATGCTCGCTGTCCTGCTCACCGCCTGCCTGATGCCGGCGGTGCCCCTGGAGACCACCACCCGGCCCGACACCGCCGAGGATCCCTGGGCCACGCTGGGCGAGCCGGGGCCCTGGGTCCACGAGGCGGTCGAGAGCGGCCGGTGGGAGGGCAAGGCCTCGGGTCTGGTGAATTTCGAGCACCCGGCGACCATCGGCCTGCGGGACGGCCCCGTGCCGATCGTGCTGCCGATCCACGTCCTGACCCATCCCCGCCACGGCACGGTGATCGTGGACACCGGCGTGCCCCGGGAGCTGCCGCTGATCGGGCCGATCGCCAAGGCCGCGCTGGCGAGCCTGGAGACGGTGGAGCCCCTCGGGGACGTGCTGGACCGCAGCTCGCCCCTGGCGGGCGTGGTGCTCACCCACACCCACCCCGACCACATCCTGGGCCTGGTCGACGTGCCGGTCGGCACGCCGATCTACATCGGCCCCGGCGAGTGGGAGGCCCGGGCCCTGGTCCACAGCCTGATCGGCGGGGCGCTGGAGGCGACCTTCCAGGGCCACGCTTTCTCGGAGCTCGACTTCCCCGGGCCGCGGGGCGGCTTCGACGGGGTGGTCGATCTCTTCGGCGACGGCACGCTCTTCGTGCTGTCCACGCCGGGTCACACCCGGGGGGCGCTCAGCGTGGTCGCCCGCACCGAGCAGGGCGGCATGCTCTTCGTCGGGGACTCCTGCCACACCCTGTGGGGGTGGGAGCACGGGGTGGAGCCCGGGACCTACACCTGGGACCACGCCCTGAACGCCCGGCAGCTGGCCAGCCTGAAGGCGCTGGCCGACACCCACGACCTGGCGGTGTGGGTGGGGCACGAATTGGACGGGGAGGGGACCGGGATCGACCCCGTCCCCTGACCCCACGGAGCAGGACCGGCCGTCACCAGTGTGCGCACCCCGGTCCGAATGCGACACGGGCTCGCGCACCCCCACCTGGGTGCGACTCCGGCCTCGCCACCTGGCCGGAATTGGCCCGAATCGGGTGTCTCGGGGCCCTCAGATGGTGATCGCGAGGGTCAGGAGTCGCACTGGAGGGGGGGTGCGCGAGACGGTGTCGCGTTCAAGCCGGGGTGCTGTCGGAAGTCCGACAGGGTTGACGGACGTTCGACGGCACCGGGCGGCGAAGCCGCCCGCGCCGGGGGCCCACCCCTGGCCCGCTTGCTGCAAGGGGGCCCAGCATGGCCTACCACCTTGTCCGACGTTCGCTGCGAGGGACGCTCGCATTCCGCACCCACAGCGAGGCCCGTGCCCTCTGGGACCGGCTCCTGAAGCACGTGCCCGACCCACTCGCGCTCTGCCTCATGCCGGACCACGTCCACCTGCTGCACCGTCGCGATGTCACCGCCGGCCTGGGCAAGGCGCTCGAGAGCTACGCCAAGTGGCGCAATGCCGAGCGTGGGCAGGGCGGGCGAGCCTGGCAGGTCCGCAGCGCCCCGGAGTCGGTCGAGGGGCGCGTCAAGCTGCGGCGCTCCATCCGGTACATCCACCTCAATCCCTGCCGAGCCGGGCTGGTCGACGACCCCCTGGGCTGGGCCTGGTCGACCCATCGCGACGCCTGTGGGCTCGCCTTGCCCCCCATGCGAACGAGGGTGCCCGATCCTGTGGCCTTCCACGGGTGGGTGTCCGCCGACCCGACCGTGCACGTGTCGGGGACGTCGCTCCCCACCCCGACGCTGGAGGCGCCGCCGGAGGCCATCAGCGAAGCGGTGTTCGCCCTCACGCGTACCCCTGGAGACCTGCTCCAGGGCCGAGGAGCCGCCCGGGCGCTGCTCGTGCGCAGCCTGCGCTGTCTCTCCGGCTGGACCCCATCCCGCATCGCCAGCTGGGCGGGACTGCACCGCGCCACGGTGCACCGCGCCTCCGATGTCTGGACCCCGGAGATCCGCGTCGTCGCACTCGCCCTGACGGACCGTCGCTTCCCCGCCCTCCAGTCCTGGGACCTCGCGCAGACGCGTCCCTGGGCTCGGTACCGGGGCCGTCGTTAGCGCCGGGCGCCGTCGCCTCGTGACTCTCCCGCGCGTTACGCAGCCTGCATGACCGAGCGCGAGGCCCTGACCACGGACCTGATCGCAGCCGGCCTGGCCAAGAACGAGGCCCTGGCCTGGCTCACCCTGCTGGAGGACGACGGCGACCAGGGCCTCACCGGCTACGAGGTCGCGGCCCGCTCCGGCATCCCCCGCAGCGCGATCTACGCGGTGCTGCGCAAGCTCGAAGCGGTCGGTGCGGCCTTCCAGGTGAGCGCCGACCCCGCGCTCTTCGCGCCCACGGATCCCCGGGTGTGGGTCGACGCCCAGCGCCAGCAGGCGATGGGCCGGCTCGACGCGGTCCAGGCTGGCCTGGATCGGCTACCGAAGCGGGTCCGGCCCGAACCCATCTTCGCGCGCGCCACCGAGATGATCCGCCGAGCCCGCCGCTCGATCTGGCTCAGCGCCTGGGAGCGGGAGCTCGCCGTGCTCGCCCCGGCCCTGGCCGAGGCGGCCGAGCGCGAGCTGCACCGGGTGCTGCACGCGCCGGAGACCCTGGCCTCGCCGCCAGGGGGCTTCTCCTGCTGGGTCGACGACCTCAGCGGCGACGAGGCCAAGGCCGGCTGGTCCCACAAGCTGCTGCTCGTGGTCGACCGGGCCGAGGCCCTGATCGGCGGCTCCGAGCCTCCGGCGAACAACCAGGCGGTCTGGACTCGCAACCCCGCCCTGGTCGACGTGGCGACCAACCACATCATCCTGGACATCACCCTGCTGGCGTCGAAGAGGGGCCGGGACTGCGTGGGCGACGTGGCGCCGATGATGCGCCCGCACCTCGACGGCTGAGCACCCTGGACCTCAGGTCGGGCGCCGCGGGTCCGTATCGGACCGGCGGAGGATAGGGTTCCGTGCAATGGCCTTCCTGCAGCGCCTGCTCCCCGCCTTGCCCCCGGTCGAGGCCGACGCCTCCACCCGGGAGGCCGTGGAGGCTCGGGTGAGCGCCGCCCGCGGTGAGAGCCCCGTGGCGCAGGCCGCGGCGCTGGTGGCGGTGCGGGACGAGCTGCTCTGGCCAGCGTCCCTGGCCTGGCGGGCCAGGGCCCCCGTCGACGACGGCGAGCTGGGCTGCGAGGTCCTGCTGGTCTCCCTGGTCGCCGCCCACCGCCACGACCCCCAGGCCACCGAGGACCTGCAGGCGGCCCTGGTCCAGTCCGTGGCCTTCGGGCGGCGGGATCGCTTCGCCGACGGTCCCGAGCCGGTGCTCCGGGCCGCTCGTACCCTGGCCCCGGATCGCGTCGACCTGGGGCCGGTGGTGGTGAGCCTGACGGGCCACCGGCTCGGGCTGGCGGACCGCCGGGGAGGCAGCGAGGGCTGGTTCCTGCTGGGCACGCTGGCCTGGATCGCGGGCGAGGAGCTGGTGGCGTGATCGCCCTCTGGCTCTCCCTCGGCTCGGCCCAGGCGATGCCCCCGACCGTCCGGGCGCCCTTGCCCGAGGTCGACGTGGGCGGGCTGGTGTTCCTCCAGGCGAGCCCCACCGAGTGGCAGTCCTGCGCGCTGATCGCGGTGCTGGACCAGCACGGGTACGTGCGCACGACGATGATCGAGGACTGCCCCGATCCGCTGCTCGACGAGACCATGAACACCCTGGCGCGGTGGGACTTCTACCCGCCCAGCGACGGCGGGGTCGCCCACGCCGAGGACGTGGTGGTCGAGTTCCGGTACATCAGCGGGATCGTGGTCACGGACCCGCCTCCGGGGGACCAGCGCCCCCGGGTGCGCGTGCCCCCCGCTGCGGTCCCTCTGTGGCCGGTCCCGCCCAAGCTCAAGGGCGAGCTGAAGAAGCAGCTGAAGGCCGAGGGTGAAGCCGGCCTGCTGTGCCAGCTCGAGCTGGCCTTCACCCCACGGGGCGCCCCGACCGAGGTGGAGATCCTGGACTGCCCGGAGCCCGCCGCCGAGCTGGCGGTGAAGAAGCTCGCCCGCCACGGCGTGCAGCTGATCGAGGCGGAGCCGGGCGACGGCACGCGCTACCGCTACGAGATCTGGATGACTGCGGGCAGGCCTCCGAAGGAGTAGGTGCCCGGGAAGCCCCCAGCGCCTGTGTGGGTCGGGCGCCTGTGGCATTCTTCGCCATCGCCCCCGGAGGAAACGTGCGCCTGATCTCCCTGGCCTGCCTGCTCGCGCTGCCCGCCTGCTCCACCACCCTCGTCGACGACGCGTCGGCGTCGGGCACCCGCGACGCGGTCGCCCAGGACGCCCCCTCGTCCCCGGCCATCGAGTACGTGGTGGAACCCGGCCGCAGCCACCTCGAGGTGCTGGTCTACAAGGACCCCGACACCATCGCCGCCGGCGCCTCCCACGACCACGTGATCACCGCCCAGGGCTGGACCGGCTTCATCACCTGGTCCCAGGGAGACAACAGCAGCTGCAAGGTCAAGTTCGACGTCCCGGTCAGCGGGCTGTCGCCCGACCAGCCCGCCCGCCGCAGGGCCCACGGCCTCGAC
The DNA here is from genome assembly GCA_964344945.1 of uncultured Enterobacterales bacterium. Lineage (GTDB taxonomy): Bacteria > Myxococcota_A > UBA796 > UBA796 > CAJQPC01 > CAYFPX01. Next base: position 11,951 of record CAYFPX010000192.1, on the reverse strand, counting down.
AGCGTGCTCAGCGACGGCCAGCGCGGCGACGTGAAGAAGAACATGCTCTCCAAGGACCAGCTCGACGGCGCCGCCCACCCGCGCATGGCCTTCGTCGCCAAGAGCTGCAGCGGCAGCCAGGGCGCGGTCCAGGTCAAGGGCAACCTGACCATTCGCGGCAAGACCAAGCCGGTGTCCCTCCCCCTGAAGGTCACGGCCAGCGACGCCGAGTTCGCCGCCAAGGGCCAGCTCACGATCCGCGCCACGGACTTCGGCTTCCAGCCCTACACCGCCGGCTTCGGCGCGCTGAAGAACAAGAACGACATGAAGCTCGTCATCGACGTGAAGGCCCGCCCCAAGTAGGCCGGGGCGATTGGCAGGCTGATGAAAGAGGCTCGGTCGGCCTCTTTCATCAGCCTGTTAGACCGCGGCCATGGGCCGCCGCCGCGACACCACGCCATTCGCGCTCCGCATCGACCGCCTGGGCCGCAAGGGCCTGGGGCTGGGCGAGCACGAGGGCCGCACCTGGGCCGTGCGCTTCGCGCCTCCTGGTGCCCTGCTCGAGGTGCGCCCGGCGGGCCGGCGTCGCAAGCTGCGGCTGGGCAGGCGGCTGGGACTGCTCGAGGCGCCGGAGGGCGCGGTGGCGCCTCGCTGCCCGCAGTTCGCCCACTGTGGAGGCTGCAACCTCCAGGAGCTCGACCTGGCGACCCAGCGGCGGCACAAGGAGCGCCAGGTCCTCGAGGTGCTCGCGCCGCTGGACGGGGTCCGGGTCCACCCCATCGCCGGCACCGACGCCGCCTACAGCTACCGGAACAAGGTCGAGCTCACCTACGGCGTGAAGCGGTACCTGGACGACGCGGCCTTCGCCGCCGGCGAGCCCTTCGGGGGCCGCTTCCTGGGCTTCCACGCGCCAGAGCGCTTCGACCGGATCGTCGACACCCCGCGCTGCGAGCTGATCAGCGACGGGCTGAACGCCGTCCTCGCGGCGGCCCGGGAGCACCTGGTCGGCTCGGCCCTGGCGCCCTGGGACGCCCGGGCCCACACCGGCTTCTGGCGGCACCTGGTCCTGCGGGAGACCTCCACGGGAGAGCGGCTGGTCGCCCTCTACACGGCGCCGCCGCCGCCCGGAGCCGAGGCCGAGGTGCAGGCGTGGGCCGCTGGCCTGCCCGGGGTGCACGGAGTGGTCTGGATCGTCAACCCGGGGACTGGCGACGCGGCGGTCGGAGAGCTTCGGGCGGTCCTGCGGGGAGAGCCCGCGATCACCGAGCAGCTCGGGGCGCTGCGCTTCCGGCTCTCGCCGACCAGCTTCTTCCAGACCAACACGCCGGGGGCGGAGGTGCTCTACGACGTGGTCGCCCAGGCCGCCGGCCAGGGGCAGAGGCTCCTGGACCTGTACTGCGGGACCGGCACGATCGGGCTGTGGCTGGCGGCGGGCTTCGACCAGGTGGTCGGGGTCGAGCGCAACGAACAGGCCGTGGCCGACGCCCGTGCGAACGCCCGGGCCAACGGCATCGACGGCACCCGCTGGCTCGCGGGACCCGTGGAGGACCTCGCCCAGGAGCTCGCCGCGGACGTGGTGGTGGTGGACCCGCCCCGGAGCGGGCTGCACCCAAGGGCGGCGAAGTGGCTCGCGCAGCTGCCGGGGGCGGAGCGCCTGGTCTACGTCGCCTGCCAGCCAGCGTCCCTGGCCCGCGACCGGGCGGTGCTCGAGGCCGGGGGCTGGCGCCTCACCGACCTCTGGACCGTGGACCTCTTCCCCCAGACCGGTCACACCGAAGCGGTGGGGCGGTTCGTGCGCAGCGGTTCAGCCGCGCCAGTCCAGGGCTGACAGCCTGCCGTCGAGCAGCGCCGGGAAGCGCTTGTACCAGGTCGCGTTGAGGGGGCTGGGGTGGGGCAGTGGGTGCAGGTGGAAGAGCTTGTCGCCGAGCTGCACGGCCAGCGAGGTCTCGTAGCGATCCGGGCGGCCCCAGTGCGCGTCCAGGGCGGGCTTGTTGGCCCTGTCCGCGAGCCCGAACCAGTGGAAGGCGACGTTGCCCAGGGTGAGCAGGTGGCTGCCCGACCAGTGGGTCACCAGGGCGTCCTGGATCATCGGCGCGAAGCGGCGCTTGATGCGCACGGCGTAGGCCTTGTTGCCGAGGGGCTTGTAGGGGACCGTGTTCGCCCAGAAGACCCGCCGGCCGACCGTGACCGATGCGGCCAGGTCGGGGCAGGGCGTGCCGTGCGCCGCGCGGTGCAGGCCATCGCGGACCAGCTGGCCGCCCTTGCCGATGAAGGGCTCGCCGTGCAGCACCTCGTGGCGACCGGGGTCGCGGCCGAAGACCCCGAGCGGCGCGGACCAGTCGCCACTGCCGCACAAGATCGGATCCAGGGGATCGCGGCCGGCCTGGGCGTAGACCGGGGTGTCGATGGGCACGCCCCCGAGGGCGGCCTCGGCCCGCAGGCGGGCGTGCAGCGCCGGGGGAATCACGCCCCGGGGGTGAGCACGCGGTCGATGGTCGAGTCGTCGAGGCCCAGGGCGCGGCCGATGGCGGAGGCCTGGTCCTTGAAGTGGGTGACCCCGGCGAAGTGGCCGAGCATCATCACCGAGACCTGCTGGATCACGTCGGTCAGGCTGTGTTCGTCCAGGCCGAGCTGGCTGCTGTAGCCGCGGATCACGGCGACCTCTTCTTCGCTCATGCGGCCGTCGGCCATGGCCACCAGGACCAGGCTCTTGAGGAAGACCTCCTTGGCCTCGCTGTTGTTCAGGGCGTCCAGGGCCACGCCATCGCTCGCGCCCGGGGGCAGCTCCTGCTCGAAGGCGGTGATGAGGGCCAGCTCGTTGGGGTGGTCCCCGTCGGCGTTGGCGACCTCGCGCATGGCGTTGGCGATGGTCCAGGCGGCGCGGGCGTCGATGGCTTCGGACATGTCGGGCACTCCTGTCACGGGCTTAACCGGGCTCCTGGGGGGCGGACTCGTCGATGGGCTCCAGGGCGTGGAGGATGCGCAGGAAGACCTCGGGCGTGAAGGTGTCGTGCAGGTGCTCGACGGCGATCACCCGCTCCAGGGTGAGCAGGACCACGTGGTCCGAGTCCCAGCGCACCGGTGCGGTGAGCAGGGCCACGGCGTGCCACGCCGGGCCCAGGGCCTCCCGGCCTGCGACCATGCGGTGCTCGTTGTCCGGGGGGTCGGGATCGAGGCCCTGGGGCCAGGGGACCGGCCGCAGGAGCCAGCTGCCGACGGCGATCACCGCCATGCCCAGCAGCCACACGGTCACGCTGCCGGCGATGGCCCAGCCCACGCCCAGCCACAGGATCATCGCGCCCATGCCCGCGCAGCCGGCCAGCCGCCGCCGGCTGTGTTCCGCCAGCCACGCCAGGCGCTGCTGCTCCAGCGCCGACAGGGCCTCGCCTCCGAGCCGCTCCAGGTCCGGCTGGGGCAGCTGGAGGCCCGAAGGGCTCTGCCAGTGGCCCAGCCAGCCGTTCCAGATCAGCTCGGCCTGGTTCACGGCCCGGGCCAGGTCGGCCTCCATCAGAGGGCGGGCGGGCTCGCGGATGTCGGCCCAGGTCGCGGGGTCGTGGAAGGCGTCCACCTGGGCCGGCTCGGTCTCCAGGAGCAGGACCGGGTCCAAGAGCCAGGCGCTGAGGTCCGGGTGCACCCAGCGGCCTTCGAGGTCCTGGTGGTAGCCGAGCTGACGCAGCCGGGTGTTGTCCGTGTCCATGGGAGCCGGGGGCTATGCGGTGGGGGTCCGGGCGGCCAGTTAGCTGGGCTGGATGGGCGTGCGTGAGGCGAAGAAGGAGGCCCGTCGGGCCGCCATCGTGGCGGCCGGGCTCGAGGGCTTCGGGACCCGGGGCTACGAAGGCTGCTCGGTGGAGCAGATCACGGCCGAGGTGGGCATCGCCCGCGGCACCTTCTACCTGTACTTCGACGACAAGCACGCGCTCTTCGAAGCCCTGGCCGACCAGCTCTACGGCCCGCTCGTCAGCGTGCTCGAGGCCACCACCGCCCAGCTGGCGGAGGCCGACGGGCCAGCCGCTCAGCAGATGATCTACATGCAGATGGCCCTGGGCCTGTCCGCCGCCCTGGTGGGCGCCGAGGCCCTGGTGCCCCTCCACGTGCGGGAGTCCCGCAGCCCCAGCCCCGCCGGCGAGACCGTGCGGCGCTGGCTCGGGCGCATCGAGGGCCACGCGGTCTCGATCCTGGAGCAAGCGGTGGCGTCGGGCCAGGTCCGGCCCCACGACCCCTACGTGGGCGGGCTCGCCATCGTGGGGGCCGCCGAGCGCATGGCCTGGGCCTGGTTCAGCGGCGACGAGCGGCTGGATCGGGAGACCGTGGCCGCCCAGCTGCACGAGCTGTTCTGGCGGGGCATCCAGCCATGACCCGTGCCATCAGTCCCAGCCCGCCATCGCCGTCCTCAGCGCCAGCCGCCACTGCCCCAGCCGGTCCCGGTGCAGCGTCCCCGCCACCATCGCGCCCAGGATCGCCAGCCCCAGGAGGGCGAGGTACAGGGCCCAGAACTCGCTGTGGGCCAGGCCGAAGCGCAGCGCGTCCGCGACCAGGGTGGCGACCGCGACCCCCGCGCCCAGGTGCAGGTACGCCCGCACTCGGAACCAGGTGCCCGCGGCGATGCCGACCAGGCCCAGCAGGAGCATGACCAGCGACCCGCCCGGGGAGCCGAGCAGATCGCCGAAGGCCGCCAGGTAGAGCGCTCCCGCCGCCAGGTAGCGGAAGCCGGCCACCACCTGGGGACCCAGCGCGTCCCGCAGCTGCCGGGCCACGAGCAACAGCGACAGGCTCACCGGGGCGACCCAGACCACCGGGTCGGTCACGCCGCTCTCCGCGAAGGCCCACAGGGCCGAGGCGTCCAAGAGCACCACCCCGAGCAGCAGATCGCTCGTCCGGGGCCGGAAGACGTAGCGCAGCAGGGCCAGGGCCCCGACCAGGCCCACACCCCAGGCGCTCAGGCCGCCGAGGGGCAGGGCGAGGGACAGCACGACCAGCGGCAGGGCGCGGGCGCAGGTGTGCACCGGCCGCACGAAGGCTTCGCCCTTCAGCGGCACCACGGCCGCGTGCAGCACCTCGAGGCCCACGGCGAGCGCCACGGACACCGGCACCAGCCAGGTCTCCGGGAGGCCCTGGAGCGGCCCCATCCAGCGGGCGGCGACGATGCCCCAGCCGAGCCAGGCGAGGGCCGGCCACCAGCGCCAGCCCTCGTCGCGCTGCCAGCCGAGCCGGAGCTCCCAGGCCATGGCGCCCAGGGGGGCCAGCAGCACGAGAGGCTGCAGGACCTGGTCGTCGAGGCCGTCCACGAAGGCGGCGAGCAGCAGGGTGAGCACGGTCAACCCCGGCAACCGGCGACGCAGCGCCAGACCCACGAGGACCCACGCGACCGCCAGGGGCTCGGGCCCCTCCAGGCCAGCGGTGTGGTGCAGGACCAGGCCGACCAGCAGGGGCACCCACAGGGTCAGGAGCACCTTGCGTCGGCCCAGGGCGGCGCCGACGGTCAGCGCCGCTGCGGCCCCGAGCATCGGCTCGTCGAAGGCTGGCGCGGCCAGGACCGCAGCGGCCCAGAGGGGCACGGCCGTCCAGCCGGACCAGGGCACCGGGGCGGTGTCCCGGCCCCGCAGCCGCGCCAGCACGAGGCCGACGGCGTGGAGACCCAGCACGGCGACCAGGAGAGGCTCGCCGTTGAGCGCCAGCTCGATGAGCACGGCCCCGAAGGCCCCGGCCACCAGCGCGAGCGGCACGGCCCGGTCCTGACCCAGTCGGCTGCCGAGCCCCAGGAGGGCGGCCGCGGCCAGGGTGCCGGCGAGGGCTGCGTAGGGGTCCGCGCCACCCGGCACCAGGGCCAGGGCCACGGCGGCGACGAGCCCGGCCCAGGCAGAGACCGGCTCGGTGGTCCAGACGAAGCCCAGCCAGCCCAGGCCGAGGGCCAGCAGGGCCATCGACGGCGTGATGGGGCCGGTGACCAGGGCCAGCGCCCCGGCGCCCAGGGAGAGGAGCACCAGGCCGAGGGCCCAGGGCTGCTCCTGCCTGCGGGCGACCAGGGCGGCCGCCCCGAAGCCGAAGGCCCAGGCCTGGACCTCGGCGGGCACACCCAGCCAGGCGAAGGTGCCCGCGACGGTCCACAGCCCGAAGCCCCGGGCCAGCTGGCCGGTGGGCAGCGCCGGGAGACGGGTCGCCGAGAACAGCGCCAGGCCGGCCAGCACCGCCGGCACGGCCACGTGGGCCGCGGTCGGGAAGGCCAGGGCGGTGCACAGGAAGAGCGACACGGCCGCGAGCGCCCCGCCGACCCAGGCCGCGGGTCGGACCCAGGCCCGCTGGAGCCAGGCGGCTGGGCGCCAGCCCGCCAGCCAGGCCAGGGCGGGTGCACCGGCCAGGGTCGCGGCCAGGGCCACCCGCAGCGCCGGATCGGTCGCCCCCAGCAGCGGCGCCTGGCGCCACAGGGCCTCCCCGAGCCCCGCGGCGAGCACGGCGCCGTAGGCCGGGTGGCGGTGCTGGACCAGCCAGCCGACCAGCGCCACCGCCACCGGCAGCTTCGCCAGGCTGCGCGCGAAGCCGCCCAGCTCCAGGCTGATGGCCACGGCGGCCCCTGCCAGCAGGTGGGCGGTCAGGGACAGCACCAGGGTGGGCACCCTGCGGTCCGGGGTCCACCGGGCCGAGGCCCAGGCACCCGCGGCGCCGACGAGAGCCAGGCTGCCCGCACCGACGGCCCACGCCGCCGTGCTCCAGCCCGCCGCCTGGGCCCCCAGGCCGACGATCCCGGCGAGCAGGCCGGCACAGGCGAGGGGACCCTCCGCCCGTGCGCCGTGGGGCAGCCAGGAGCGGGCGGTCCAGGCCGCGACCAGGCCAAGGCCGCCGAGCCACGCCAGGCTGGCCGAACCGGAGAGCCCCAACAAGCCCAGGCCGTCCGCGATCCAGACCGCGCCGATCACCGCCAGCACGGCGGCGGCCGGCCGATGGCGCAGAGGCCGTCGCCAGGCCCACAGCCCCGCGTGCAGCGGCAGCGCGAGCAGCGCGGGACGCAGATCGTCGGGTCGCGAGTGGGCGGCGAGCATCAGCAGGCCGCTGCAGGTCGCCCCGAAGGCCAGGGCCTGTCGGGCCAGGGCGTCCGGCTGGCGCCAGCCGGATCGGCGCAGGGCCCCCTCGAGCCAGCGCACGCCGGCCAGGTACGGCAGCAGAGTCAGGCTGTACCAGGCCAGGGGCAGGGGCTCCTCGGTGTAGCCGAGGGCCTGGCCCGCCTGGGCCGCGAGCCACTGGACGGCCAGCGCGAACTGAGCCGGCAGGGCGAGCATCACCAGCAGGCCGGCCACCAGGGCGCCCTGGAACACGATCGGGCGACGCCAGCTGGCGGTCGCGGCGGCGAAGAAGCCCACCAGCAGCAGCGCGGCGGCCAGGCTGGAGGCGGTGGTGGGCAGGGGGGCCAGAGTGGTGCCCAGGGCGACCAGAGCGCCGGCGGCCAGGGCCAGGGAGAGCACGCCCAGGGGGCCCGAGGGCCGGGCCCGGTGGAGCCGACGCCAGCGGGCTCGGGCGGCGTCCAGGTAGAGCACGCCCAGGGCCGCCAGCACCAGCACGGGCCCGTAGGCGCCGACTGGACCCTGGGGCGTGAAGAGGGCGCAGAAGAGCAGGGGCTCGGCGACGAGCAGAGCTGGCAGCCAGCCCCGGGTGGTGCCACCGGTCACCGCGACCCGCAGTCCGACCAGCGCGAGCAAGGCCGGCAGGACCAGCCACCCGGGACCGCCCACCAGCGGCACCAGGCCCACGCTGAGGGCCAGCGCCAGCCAGGCGGTTCGGAAGCGGGGGGACAGGCCCGGGGCGGCGCCCGGCAGGCTGCGGCGCAGGAGTCGCCCGTGCAGCAGGCCCGTCGCGGCGAGGCCCACCGCGCCGGCGATGGCCCCGATGCCGTCCAGCTGCCAGAGGCCGCCGACGGCCAGGGCGTGCACAGGCACCAGGGCCACGGCCACGCCATGCAGCCAGCGGCTGGCGAGCTCGCCGCCCGGGTGCTGGGCGAGGCGGCGACCCACCCGGCCGAAGCCCCAGGCCGCCACCGCCAGCCAGGCCCACACCAGCGCGTGCTGCCACAGAGGCGGCAGGTCGGACCAGATGGACCCGGCCAGGTAGATCGAGCCGACGACCGTCAGCAGCACACCGGTGATCCAGCCCACCCGGGCGCGGAGCCAGGTGCGCACGCCGCCGTCCTCCGTGGCCTCGGGCTGCGGCAGGGTCGGCAGCGGCAGGGGCTCGGGCGCCGCGGTCGCGGGCTCCTCGATCGGCGAGGCCTTCGGCACCGGTGGCGACGCCGGGGCCGGGTCGGGCTGCGCCGCACCGTCCAGCCCCGCCAGGCGAGCCAGGGCTCTCTGCTCGGCGCGGACCCGCCCGGTCAGGCTCTCGGTCACGGCCCCGTTCAGCCAGCCCGCCTCGCCCCACCCGGACAGGGTCCTGAGCAGGCCCGCCCGGAAGGCCAGGCGGGTGTCCAGGTCCGAGCTGCCGCAGGGGCGGCAGAGCAGGCGACTGCCGAGGTTCGCGTCGCAGCGTTCACAGCGCATCGGCCACCTCCCTGGCGGTGTTGGGGGTGAAGCGGCCGGCCTGGACGTGGCCGGGCACCCCTCGCCGATCGATCGCCAGGCGGCGGATCGGGGAGGCTGCGACCCGGGCCGACACAACCGCCGCCAGGGCGAGGGAGTCGTCGTCGAAGCCGGCGAGCCGATCGGCGAAGGGCGCCGGGTCCTCGTCCAGGCCGTGCAGCACCCGAACCGCGGGATCCCAGGTCGCGGGCGGCCCGCCGAAGCGGTCGTGCAGGGCGGCGGCCAGGGCGCCGGCCAAGGCTCCGCCGCGGGCGGAGAGGGCCTGGTCCAGGGCCCCCAGGCGACGCTCGTGTGCAACGGTGGCGAGGGCGCGGCGGCTGAGGGCCTCGGGGTCCGCTGGGCAGGCGGGCCGCCAGGCCACCCGGATCGCCGCCACCAGGGCGCCGGCGTCCGCCTCGTGGCGCGGCGCGAAGCGCAGGTGCACCACTTCGGCAGCCTCGGCCTCCTGGCGGGTCGCCTGGAGCTGGAAGTCGCAGGGATCCGCCGTCCACGCCTCGGGGAGGCGCTCCGGCCAGGAGGCCGGGTCCTCGCCCCACCGCGGCGAGGCCAGGGGCAGATCCAGCAGCACGCCAGCGTCGTCCTTGATCGCGAGCTCCCAGCGCCCCAGAGCGCGCAGTGCGGCGAGGCTCCGGGCCAGCACGGCCCCCGACGACAGGGCGCAGCTGGCCTTGCGGCGGCGCCAGTGGCCGCTGAAGAGCCACCGGTCGAGGCCCTCCAGGAAGGGGGTCACGACCGGGGGCCCGAGGGTGGCTGGCAGGTCCTGGACCAGGAGCGCTTCGAAGATCATTCGCACCTCGCGACTCCGGTGTACGGCGAGCACGGGGGTCCTCGCGACGGTGCGGTGTGCATGGTTGATGCATACCGGTGCACGCGGGTGCATCAATGCTGCGCTAAGCTCCGGACATGCGCACCACGCCCGTCTCTGCACCGGCCTTCGGGGGTGACTGGCTCTCCGCCTGGATGTCCGCCTCCCACCTGGAGGGCCGCCGCCGTCACCAGGCCCTCGCCGTGCTCAGGGAGGGGCTGGCGCCCCTGGGGGTGACCTGCTGCGCCCTGGTCGGCGGGGCCTGGCTCGGCGAGGAGGCCCACGCCGGGGTCTGGCGGCTCCCGGCCTGGACGGCCCCGGACGGCCGGCCCCGTCACACCGAGGGGGTCGGGGAGCTGGACGACGGGCTCCTGCGCGAGGTCGTGGACGGCTTCCTCGCGGCGTTCCCGGAGCCGGGCCAGACCCCTCAGCTCCACCGGGCGGGGGGGGACCCCCCGGTGCTGGTGGTCGACCCGAGCGTCAGCGGCGTGCGTCCGGGGCTGGTCCTCCTGGGCCTCGCCCCGGGCGCACCGCTGGCCGACCACCCCCTGGCCGGGCTCGGGGTCTGGCCCATCGCCGGTCTGTTGCGGGCGGATCGCTTCCGCATGCACACCGAGCGCCTGGGTCGGGTGCTCGCGACCCCCGCCACCCCGGACTGGGGCGCGGGAGAGCACCCTGTGGATCCCCAGGAGGTGGTCCTGCGGGTCGCCGAGACCCTGAGCGGGCTGGCGTCCCGGGCCGCCGATGCCTTCGAGGTCGCCACCCTGGCCATCTTCGCCCCGGACCCGGACGACGAGTACGCCTGGTGCCTGGGCGCCGCCGGCACCGAGCCTCACGCCTACGACGCCGGGCTGGTGCACGGCCGGCCGCCGGTGAGCGGGGTCGGCTACGGTCTCACGGCCTCGGTGGTGGGCTCCCCGGCCTGGGACCCGGCGGGAGGGCCCGTGCTGGTGCGCACCCTGGCCACCCGCGACGAGGTCCGGGATCGCTACCGGGACCTGGGCTTCGACGAGGAGTCCCTGGCCGGGGCCGGGGACGCGGCGGCGCCGTTCCTGGCCGAGCGCTTCCTGCAGGGCGAGCGAGCGGCGATCGCGACGGCGGGACCCTGGGTCTTCACCGCCCAGCGCCTGCCGCCGGCCCTGTCCCCGAGCGGCCGGAACCTGGTCGTGCGGCTGATGGGCCGGACCCTGGCCCGGTGCTGGCAGGCCGAGTCCGAAGCCCGCCGGACCTCCCGGGACCGGCGGGGACGGCTCGCCAGCCTCGCGGTGCGCATCCACGGCGAGGCCTGTCGGGGCCTCTCCGAGGGCCTTCAGCTCTGGCGGGATGGCCTGCGGCACGAGGTCCTGCGGGAGCTGGCCGGGAGCCGGCGCTGGCCGGTGCTCTGTGCGTCGCTGGCGAGCCGCCTGAGCGTCCGGGTCGTGAGCCTGTGGCTGCGGGACGGGCCGAGTCTGTCTCTGGCAGCGTGGTCCCGCTCGACGCCTCCGCCGCCCCTGATCTTCGATGTCGACGAGGAGCTGCTGGCCCCCCGGGAGCTCCGGCTGCTGGACCAGCCGATCTGCCTGGACCGGGACGCCCTGACCGACGAGGGCTTCGCCGCCTGGCCGCCCTTCGAGGAGGCCGTGGACGGCCCACAACCCAACGTCGGCACCTTCCCGATCCGGGCCGGTGGTCACACCCTGGGGGTGCTGCGGGTCGACGGCGGCATGTCGCTCTACGGCGGCCTGGTCCGTCGCAGCTCCCGCCAGGCCGGGCTGCGCCATCACCGGCCGCGGTGCCTGCCCCACCACCTCCGGGAGCCCTGCGAAGAGGTCGCTGGCCTGCTGGCCCTGGGCCTTCCCGGGCCGCGCGAGTCCGCCGAGCGGGGCCAGTGGAGCCGGTTCCTCCAGCGGGTCCGGCGGGGGAGCCTGCCGGCCGAGGCCGCCGCCGCGCACCTGGCCCGCCTGGCCGACCAGGCCCCGTCGCGAGGGGCGGCCGCCGAAGCGGTGGGGGTCCACCGCAACACCTTCCGGCGGCACCTGGCGGAGCTGCGAGCGCTGCTCGGCGAAGAGGCCGTGCCCTGGTAGAGCGGTCGCGGGATAGACCGCGCCCATGAGCGTCCAGCTGCAACCGGAAGACCTCCAGGCTGCCCTCGCCGCCGGGGAGGACCTGGTCCTGCTGGACGTGCGCGAGCCTCACGAGGTGGCCTTCGTCGCCCTGCCGGGCATCACCCACATCCCCCTGGGCCAGCTGGTGGGCCGCGCGGACTGGGAGCTGGACCCCGACGCCCGCATCGTCTGCATCTGCCACCACGGCATCCGCTCCATGCAGGCCACGATGTTCCTGCGCAGCCGCGACTTCGACAGCGTGCAGAACCTGGTGGGCGGCATGGACCTGTGGTCCCTGCGCATCGATCCCGGGCTGCCTCGCTACTGACTGCCCAGTGAGGTTGATGTGCGCGTAGCGCACCGTCAGCCGCGGCGGCGCCAGCCGAGCAGGCCGACCAGGAGCAGGGCCGCGCCAGCGCTGCGCGGCGACGGAGAAGCCGCACAGCCGCAGCCGCCAGTGCTGCCCTCGCCGTCTCGGGCGACCACCGAGACCGGGACCTCGACGGACGCGCTGCGCATGGG
>CAYFPX010000191.1:0-16714 GCA_964344945.1 uncultured Enterobacterales bacterium | reverse complement strand
TCTCGATGAAGAACTACATCGGGATCCAGGACGACCGGCACCGGCTGGTGGACCACGACCACCGCCTGGACCGCAAGGTCGCGGACCTGCAGTACATCGTGCAGCCCCAGCTGGTGGCGATCGACGCCATCACGGCCGGGGAGGGGAGGATGCTCACGCCCATCCCCTTCGACCTGGGGCTGGTGATCCTGGGGGACAACCAGGTGGCGGTGGACGCGGTCTGCTGCGCGATCATCGGCCAGGATCCGGCCGAGGTGCCGCACATCCGGCTGGCGGCGGAGCGGGGCTTCGGGCCCCTGGACCTGGACGCCATCGACCTGCAGGGCGACGTCTCCCTCGCCGAGGCCCGGGAGCGGGCCCAGGGCTTCCGGGTCGGGCTCATCCGGGTCGAGGACTACTTCCAGGGCACGGCCATCAAGGCCTACGGCGGCAAGCCCCCGGGGGAAGAGGCGGTCTACTGCTGGGGCGGCTGCCCCGGTGCGTTGGAAGAGGCCATCGAGATCCTCCGGCTGTTCGACGAGCAGACCGATGACAAGCTCCCGCCCCTGCACATCGTGTTCGGCAAGCACGACGGCCCCATCGACGCGCGGGAGGGGGAGCGGGTGGTCTTCCTGGGGGACTGCGCCGAATTCCACGGCACCGTGAGCGGCCGCCAGGTCCACGTGGACAGCCGCTACGTCGACCGCACCGCCCTCGACGCCGTCGACGCCAAGGCCGACGACATCTACAAGAAGATGCTGCTCACCACCGGGCGGCTCTGGCGGGACCGGAACAACCAGGTCCTGCGCATCCCGGGCTGCCCGGTGAGCGTGGCGGAGCAGGTCCTGGTCCTGGTGAGCCTGGGCGGGCTGAAGAACCCGTACTTCGACCCCAGCCAGGTCATCTCCTTCAACCACGCCTACTTCTCCTGGCGCACCCGGCGAGCGCTGAGCTCGGCCCTGGGCGTGCCCTACAACAAGCTCGGCCCCGCGAAGCGCGGCCGGGCACGACCGGCCCAGGACCGGGCTCTCGAGGTGCACCCATGACCGCCTTCAAGCCCGTGCGGAAGCAGAAGGTCGCCGAGCAGATCGCCGAGCGCATCCGCGAGGCCATCCTCGGCGGCTCCTACGACCCGGGCCAGGCTCTGCCCAGCGAGCGGGACCTGGCGGAGCAGTTCGCGGTGAACCGCGGCAGCGTGCGCGAGGCCATGCTGCGGCTGGAGGCCCAGGGGCTGGTCGAGGTCCGCCACGGCGGCGGCACCCGGGTCACGGACTTCCTGACCACCGCGGGGCTCTCGGTCCTGCCCTTCCTGATCGCCCCGGGCGGGCGCCTGGATCCCGACATGGTCCGGGACCTGATGGACCTGCGCCGGACCCTGCTGGGCTTCACCGCGGCGCGGGCCGCCCCCCGGGCCACGGCGGCGCAGTGCGAAGAGCTCTCCCTGCTGCTCGACACCCTGGACCAGGCCGTGGAGCCCGTGGTGATCCAGGACCTGGACTTCGCCTTCTTCGAGGCCCTGGTGACCCTGTCGGGCAACCAGGTGCTGGGTCTGTTGGTGAACGGCATCAAGCGGGTCTACGACGCCAACCGGCCGCTCTTCGCCGGCCTCTACACCAGCGGCTTCGACACCGGCCCCCACCGCCAGACGGTGATGGCCCTGCGGGCGGGGGACCCCGACGCCGCACGGGCCGCCATGGAGGCCTACGGCGACGTGGGCCTGGGAGGTGTCGCGTGAACGACAACGCCGTGCGCTTCGACACCGAGCAGCCCAAGGACCACGTCGAGAGCTGGTTCTGGCGGGCCAACCACCCCACGGAAGCCCTGGCCTTCTGGCTCAAGGCGACCATCCTCTCCCCTCGCGACGGCGAGGCCGTGGCCGAGGCCTGGTGCTGCACCTTCGACGGCGCCACCGGCGAGACCTGGGGCCACCGGGAGACCGTGCCCGTCTCCCAGGCGGCCTTCGGCCGCACCCTGACCGTCGCCGGCTGCACCTGGGTCCTGGGTGACGAGGGCGGTGAGAGCGAGGGGTCCCTGGGCGACCGCGGCTGGCAGGTCGCCTGGCGGCCCGTCGACGGCCCCCTCGGCGAGCCCTTGTCCCTGGTGCCCCGGGCCCTGATCGAAGCGCCCTTCCCCAAGAACAAGCTGCTCACCCCCGCCCCCACTCTCCGCTTCGACGGCCGCATGCACTGGGGCGACCGGGTGGTGCCGGTGGACGGTTGGCTCGGCATGCAGGGCCACAACTGGGGCGCCGCCCACGCCCACACCTACGCCTGGGGCCAGTGCGTCTTCACCGACGCCGACGGCGAGCCGGTGGCGATGGCCGAGGGCTTCTCGGGCAAGATCAAGCTCGGCGGCTGGCTGACCCCCTTCCTGTCCGCCCTGACCGTGCGCCACGGCGAGCGCACCTACCGCTTCGACCGCCTGGTCGACCTCTGGAACCAGACCCCCCAGGTGAACCAGGACACCTGGGTCCTGAAGATGCGCGGCCGCGACGGGGAGGCGCTCTTGTCCATGAGCGCGAAGTCCGAGGAGACAGCCTGCCTGGGCTACGCCAACCCCGACGGCCACCTGAGCTACTGCCTCAACTCCAAGCTCGCCCGCACCACCCTCCGGGTGAACCCGGTCAACGAGGACCCCTTCGAGTGCCACAGCGAGCACGGCGGGGCCCTGGAGTTCCTGCGGCGGGACCCGGACCCGCGCTTCCCCCAGGTGGTGTGACGTGGGCGTCAGCTTCTACGAGGTGATGGCCGGCGAGCTCACCGGCCTGGGCGGCCAGCGGGGGCCCCTGGCCTTCGAGATCCGGGCCGAGGCGACCAGTGCGCGGCGGTTCGCCGTCACCGGCGAGGCCCGCGTCACGGGCGTGCTCGAGGGCGTGCCCGACGCGCCGGACCTGGCCGTCGAGGGCACGATCCGCATCCGGCCCGTGGTCGGCCGGACCATCGCCTACGACCTGTCCGGCACCGCCGAAGACGGCACGGTCTGGCGCCTCACCGGCCGCAAGGACCTGAGCCTGCGCCACCCGGTCGAGGGCATGACCCGGCTGGCGACCGTGCTCCAGCGGGACGGCGTGGCCGTGGCCGAGGCGGTCCTGCGCTTCGACCTGGACGACCTGGTGCCCTTCCTCAAGAGCTGGCACCCGTCGACGTCGATCCGGCGCAGCGACCTGGCGGCGACCGGTCCCGATGGGCGGCCCGCGACCCCGGTGCTGCGGGAGGACGAGCGCCTGCTGCTGGCCGCCTGGGCCCAGGCGACCCTGCGCCGGGGCACCCGCGTGCCGGCGCCCGACGAGCGCACCCTGGTCGGTGCCGAGCAGATGCTCGCCGCCCTGCCCCCGGGGGTGCGCCGGGGCTGGCGCTCGGCGCTGCACGCCGTGAACCTGCTGGCGGTGCTGCGCTATGGGCGGCCGTTTCGGGACCTCACCCTGAAGCAGCAGCGGGCCTGGGTCGACCGGCTGGCGACCGGGCCCTCCGGCGCCGCGGCCCTGGCGTTCTTCGTCGGCCTGCCCCTGAAGTCCGCCCACTTCGAGCGCTCGGACTACCTGGCGGCGGTCGGCGTGCCGGACTTCGAGCACACGGTGCGGGAGCCTGCGGGCCGCCACATGGCCCAGGTGACCTGCGCGGAGGAGCTGCCGGCGGAGTGTGAGCTCGAAGCCGACGTGGTGATCGTGGGGACTGGCGCCGGAGGCGGCGCCCTCGCTGCGCTCCTGGCCGAGCAGAACCTGGCCGTCGCGATCCTGGAGGAGGGCCGCTTCCACGAGCGCCAGGCCTTCAGCGGCTCCCCGGGCGGGCGCATGCGCAAGCTCTGGCGCCAGGCGGGCCTGACCTTCACCCTGGGCAACGTCCCGGTCTCCATCCCCCAGGGCAAGATGGTCGGTGGCACCACCGCCATCAACTCCGGCACCTGCTACCGCACCCCCGACGCCGTGCTCCAGGACTGGCAGCACCGGCTGGGCCTGCCCGCTGACCTCTCCCCCCAGGCCATGGCCCGGCACTTCTCGGCGGTCGAAGCCGAGCTCCAGGTCACCCCCGGCGACACCCGCCACCTGGGCGGCATCGCCGACGTGGTCGCCCGCGGGGCCGAGGCGATGGGTCACCACCACTACCCCCTGGACCGGAACGCACCGAGCTGCGACGGCCAGGGCACCTGCATCGTGGGCTGCCCGACCGACGCCAAGCGCAGCACCAACGTGTCCTACGTGCCCCGGGCTCTCAGGGCCGGCGCCGAGCTCTTCACCGGCCTGCCCGTCACCCGGGTCCTGCGCCGCGGCCGGCGTGCTGTCGCGGTCGAGGCTCGGGGCTGCGACCGCCACGGGGTGCGCCACGTGCTCCGGGTCAAGGCCCGGGCCGTCGTGCTCGCCTGCGGCTCCCTGCACACCCCGAAGCTGCTGTGGGACTCGGGGCTGGACCTGCCCCGGCTGGGCCGCAACCTGAGCATCCACCCGGCCCTGGGCATGTGGGTGCGCACGCCGCACATCCTGGGACCCTGGTCCGCCATCCCGCAGAGCTACGCGGTCGAGGGCGTGGTCGACGAGCGGGTGCGCTTCGAGGGCTTCTACCTGCCGCCCCAGCTCGCCGGCCCCCTGCTGCCGGCCGAGGGCGCCGAGCTCACCCGCTGGATGGACGACGCCGAGCACGTGGGCCAGTTCGGCTTCATGGTGCGGGACCACAACGTGGGTCGGGTCCGGCGGGGGCTCGGCGGACGCACGTGGGTCCACTACGACCTGGACAAGCCGACCCTGAAGCGCCTGCAGCTGGGGGCCGCCGCGCTGGCGGAGCTGCTGCTCCGGGGCGGGGGAGAGGAGGTGCTGGCGGGCCTGGGGCCCATCCACAGCGTGAGCACCGTGGACGAGGCCCGGGCCATCGGCACGGCGCGGCTGCGTCCCCGGCACTTTCGCCTCACGGCGTGCCACCCCCTGGGCACCACCGCGCTGGGCACCGACCCCAGCCGCGGCGTGGTGGACCCGGAGCACAAGGTCTTCGGGACCGACAACCTCTACGTGGTCGACGGGGGCTGCGTGCCCACGTCGCTGGGGGTGAATCCCCAGGTGACGATCATGGCGCTGGCGCACCGGGCGGCGGAGTCGCTGGGGGCGGCGCTGGCCTGAGCCTGAGCGCACCCCGGGTCGAATGCGACAGCGCCGCGCGCACCCCGGCCCGAGTGCGACTCTTGGCAGGCTGGGGCGCACTGGAGAGGCGCCAGGCGCACGGATTCTGCCTTCTGAGGGGCCGCTGAGTGGCCAGGAGTCGCACTCAGGCCGGGGTGCGCACACCGGTGTCGCATTCGGGTGGGGGTGCGCGCGGACCCGGGGGCCTGATCCGCCGGGCGCCTGTAGCGATCCCGCCGCGACCCGGTGTCCCTACTCGCGACCGTCCGGGCCCAGCCGATCCAGCACACACTCCGCCAGCTCCAGGTACTGCTCCGCCCCCCGGCTCGCCGGGTCGTAGCCGTAGATGTCCTGGCCCGCCGTCTGGGCCCGGGACAGCGCGTTGTTCACGCCCACCTGGATCGGCAGCAGGACCTCCCCCCAGGTCTCCTGCAGCTCGGCGATGACCTCGGCGTTCGAGGCGGCGCTGCGGCCGTCGACCCGGGTGAGCATCACGCCCAGCAGGGCGAGCTCGGGGTTGAGGTGGCTCGCGACCTCGTCGATGGCCGACACCAGCCCACCGACTCCGGCGATCGCCAGGGTCTGGGGATTGCAGGGGATGAGCACGCTGTCCGCGGCGACCAGCCCGTTCACCGTGAGGGTGCCGATGTTCGGCGGGCAGTCCAGCACGATCAGGTCGTAGTGGCTGCGGGTGATCTCCAGGGCTTTCTTGAGGATCAGCTCCTTGCCGATCCGGCTGGCGAGCTGGCCCTCGGCGAGCAGCATGTCCGGGTCGGCCGGGGTGACGAAGAGGCCGGGCACCGCGGTCTCCACCGCCAGCTCCGCCACCTCGACCGAGGACCCCTGGGCGAAGACCGTGCTCAGGTAGCCCCCGCCGCTCTTCAGCTGGGCCTCCAGCGCCTTGGTCACGTGGGCCTGGGGATCCAGGTCGATGAGCAGCACCTTCTTGCCGTGGAACCGGGCCCAGGCCGCGGCCAGGTTCACGCTGCTCGTGGTCTTGCCGACCCCGCCCTTCTGGGCGGCCACCGCGACCACGTGGGCCTCGTGCTCGCCGCGGGCCAGGGACTTCTGGGGCTTGTTGACCCGCCGGAAGTTGGCGGACTGGAGACTCATGCGCATGGGACCACCTCTTGTCCAGGATCTACGCAAGCTCTTGTCATGTCAAGAGGCTGGCCATCGCAGGGCGCCATACTCTGCGGGGCGGTCTCCGGAGGACCCCGATGATCACCGCTCTGTGGCTGACCGCTGGACTGCCCCTCTTCGTCGGCTGCGAGCGCATCCGCGACTGGTGGAGCGTGGACCTGGGCGGCGAGCCCGGCAGCAGCTGCGAGCTCTCCAGCGAGTGCGAGCCGGGCCTGGCCTGTGCCCACGACGGCACCTGCCAGGTCTACGGCGAGCCGGGCACCTACGCCCCTGGCGACGACTGCGGCCACACCCAGGAGTGCGGCTACGGCTACGTGTGCGCGTCGGACTGGACCTGTGCGGTGCCGGGCGAGGCGGGCACCGGCGGCGACGGCGACGAGTGCATCACCGACGACGACTGCCAGATCGGCTTCGACTGCACCGACGAGGGCACGTGCAAGGACGCGCGCCTGCCCTACTGGGCCGGGGTGGACTGCGCCGCCGACGACCGCGACGGCGACTTCCGCGTGTCCTTCGAGCTCCCGGAGCTGCCCCTGGCTGGCGAGACCGAGTTCTACCGCCTGCCATACCCCAACGACATCCGCGCCCCGAGCGACGGCGTGGACCTCTCCGGGCACCCCAGCCCGGGCGACGCCGTCTCCGGGGACCCGGTGGGCGCGCACCTCGCAGCGCTCGAGTCCCTCGCCCGGCCCGCCGGGCTCAACCCCTCGGTCTTCTTCCGCTTCAGCCGGAGCCAGGTGGTGGGCAGCGTCGTCGCCTTTGCCGAGACCGGCAACACCCTGCACTACATCGACATCACCCCCGGCGCCGCGACCTACGGGGCACGCAACAGCTTCAGCTGGCGCACCGGCAACTCCAGAGGCCGCTACCACTGTCAGAACTGGCTGGCGGTCACGACCTACCCGGGCTTCCCCCTCGATCCCGGCCACACCTACGCGGTCTACCTCACCGACGGCGTGCAGTCCGACGACGGCGCCTTCGCCGTCCGGGACAGCGACTTCGACGTGATGATGGGCAGCGAGCGACCCTCCGCCGACCACCACGCCCGCGCCTGGGACACCTACCGTCCCTTCCGGGACTACGTCGACAGCGCCGGGGTCGACGCCGACAGCATCGTCGGGGCGGCGGTGTTCACCACCGGCGATCCGGTCGAGGCCATCGACGCCGCGACTGCAGCGGCCCGCGGTGCGGGCGTGGACCCGGACCTCAGCGACCTCACCCTCTGCGACGAGGGCGTCGCCAGCCCTTGCGACACCTGCAAGGCCGCCGATCCGAGCTTCCACGAGCTGCACGGCCGGGTCCAGGTCCCGGCCCTGGACGCCAGCGGCGGGGTGGTCGGCGAGGACACCGCCTGCTTCGCGCTGACCGTGCCCACGGGCGCTGCACCGGCCGGGGGCTGGCCCGTCGCCCTGGTGGCGCCCGACGACACCGAGGACTTCCGGGCCGCGGTCACCACCGGCCTCGCCGGTGCCCTGACCCCGGCCCTGGTCGACGGAGAGGCGGCAGCCTCCTTCGCCACCCTGGCCCTGGACCCCCTCGACCGGGGCAGGCGCAGGGACCAGTTCGACGACCCGGACGACGCCCTCGTGGCGGGCTGGCAGGCCGCGGCGGACCTCCAGGGCGCCCTGGACCTGCTCGACGCCTGGATCGACGACGGCAGCCTGACCGGCACCGCCATCACCCTGTCGGCGAGCGACAGGGTCTTCGTGGGCCGTGGACTCGGTGCCGAGGCCGGCGTGCTGGCCCTGGCGGACACCGACGAGGTCTCCGCCCTGGTGCTCGCCTCGGCGGGGGCCTACCGCTCGGAGAGCGTGCTGCACCAGCGGGAGCCCGTGGACCTGCTGTTGGCGCTGGAGCAGACCGCTGCGGACTCCACCGTGGACCGCTACCACCCGCTGCTCAACCTGTACCAGCAGCTCTACGACCGGGCGGACCCGGGCGTGGTCGCCCAGCGCTTCCTCGCCGACGTGCCCGACGGGGTCGGCAGCCGACACGTGCTGATGGTCTACGGCCTCTACGACGAGCACACCCCCGAAGAGGCCCAGGTCGCCCTGCAGCGGGTGCTGCAGATCCCCACGGCCGGCGACGTGCTCGTGGACTTCGGCCAGGCCACCACCACCTTGCCGGCGAGCGGCAACAGCTACGACGGCAGCAGCTGGGTGACGGCGGTCTCGGTCCAGGCGGACGGCGGCATGGACGCGCTCCTGGACGACGACGTGCTCCGCCAGGTGGCGCACTTCCTGGGGACCGCGGTGACCGAGGACACGCCCACCGTGCCGCGCTGACCCGCGACACCGACGTCGTGGTCGTCGGTGTCTCTGGATGCCAACCAACGGGAATCACTGACGTCCTGGCGGTGGCATGGGCCTTGAACTCCCCAGGGGCGACGACCCTTGCACGGAGCGATCATGCGGTCCCTCATCGTCCCCCTCGTCGCCCTGCTGCTCGCCGCGCCGGCCCAGGCCGCGGACAGCACGGCCCACACCGCGACCCGCCCTCTGAGCCTGGTGCTGGAGATCGGGCTGGCCAACCCCACCGGGATCTACGGCGGGCGCCTCGGCTGGAGCCTCGGGCCTCGCCTGGGTCTCGAGGCCGGCGGCGGCCTGGGCATGGGCGGCTACCAGGCCACGGCCATGGTGCGCCGCTACCGGCACCTGGGCGGCTCCGACAGCTGGGCGCTCACGGGCGCCTCGGGACCGAGTGTGGGGATCTCCAGCGCCGCCCTGGGCTTCGAGATCGCCCACGCCGAGGGGGTCGAGGTCGACCAGGACGACCTCTTCTACATCGCCTGGCTCAGCGCCGAAGGCGGGATCGAGTGGCGGTCCGGCGCCGGGGCGCTGTTCCGCATGCAGGTCGGCGCGGCCGCGACCCTGGCGGAGAACCAGAGCCACCTGTGCGCCGGGGTCGAGACCGGCGGGGAGGCCCCGCGCAGCGACTGCAACCCCGCCCACCTGGCGAGTCGCCCGGAGCTCGCGAGCCGGCCGTGGACCCCGTACGTGCAGCTCAGCTACGGCTGGGCTTTCTGATCTACTGGCCGTAGGTGGCGCGGATGTAGGCCAGCACGGCCTTGCGGTCGGCCTCGGGGATCATCGCGCCCCAGGCGACCATGCTCGTGCCGGGCACGCCTTCGGCGATGGACTTGAGCAGCTGCTCGTCGGTCTTGGCCAGGCGGGACTTGTCTGCGATGAAGTCGGCGGCCAGGGCGCCGCTCATGCCGGTGCCGTCGGCCTGGTGGCAGGCGACGCAGTAGGTGGTGTAGACGGTCTTGCCCTTCTCCACGTCCGAAGCCAGGGCGTCGGGGCTGAGGGCGGTGAGGGTCAGCAGGGCAGCGGCGAGCGTCATGGCTTCTCCGGGTGTGAGGGGCACTCCTACAAGGACCGTGCCGGCCTGCACATCCGCCGTCTGGAGGACCCCGTCGCCGCGGTGGGGTGGGCGACACAGGGAGGCTGTGGGCAATGCCACAGGGAGGCCGGGCCCGTCAGCGGGGCCCCGGCGCGATAGCCGCTCCCCATGAGCGCACCGGACGGCACCGTGGCCCGCACACCGGCCTTCGGGACCTTCGCCGGCGTGTTCCGGCCGACGGCGCTCACCGTGCTCGGCGCCATGCTGTACCTGCGCGAGGGCTGGCTGGTGGGCAACGCCGGGCTGCTCGGCGGACTGGCCATCGTGCTGGGGGCGGCGGCCATCACCGGCCTGACCACCCTGAGCCTCTCCAGCATCGCGACCAACACCCGGGTCAAGGCCGGCGGCGCCTTCGCGATCATCGCCCAGGCCCTGGGGCTCGAGGCCGGCGGGGCGATCGGCATGCCCCTGTGGATCGCCCAGACCCTGAGCGCCACGATGTACCTCTTCGCCTTCTCCGAGGCCTGGCAGGTGATGTTCCCGAGCCACCCCGGGGTGGCGGTGGCGGTCGCCGGGTTCTGGCTGGTGGCGCTGCTCGCCTGGCGCTCGGCGAACCTGGCCTTCAAGGCCCAGTCGGTGATGTTCGTCGTGGTCTGCGTGGCGCTGGTGTCGGTGGCCGGCGGGCTGCTGACGGCGGAGGCCCTCCACACTCCCCAGCTGCTCGGGCGCTACCCGCACCTCGACCGAGGCCAGTCCTTCGCGCTCTTCTTCCCGGGGCTCACCGGGATCATGGTCGGCGTGGGCATGAGCGGGGCCCTGCGCTCCCCGCGCCGCAGCCTGCCCCGAGGGACCCTGGCCGCCTGGGGCGTCACCCTGGGCATCTACGTGCTGGGGGCCCTCTGGTACGCGGTGATCGCGCCGCCCGAGGTCCTGCTCACCCAGAAGACCGTGATGATCGAGCGGGCCGCGGTGCCCTCCCTGGTGCTCGGCGGGCTGCTGGTCTCCACCCTGATGGCCGCCTTGTCCTCGCTCGTGGCGGCCCCGCGGCTGCTCGCGGCGATGGCCGGGCACGGGGTCGTGCCGAGGTCCAGCTGGCTCGCCCAGCTGGCGCCCGACGGCGAGCCCCGCAACGCGATGGCGGTGACCCTGGCGGTGGCCGGCGCCGGGCTCCTGGCCGGCTCCCTCGATGCCATCGCCCCGATCATCACCAGCTTCTTCATCATGACCTACCTCTCCATCAACCTGGTGGTCTGGGTGGAGCAGGTCCTGGGCATGGTGTCCTGGCGGCCGCTGTTCCGGGTGCCCCAGGGGGCGCCACTGCTGGGCGTGCTCGCCTGTCTCGCGGCCCTGAGCCTTGCGAGCCCCTTCGGCGGTGCGGTGGAGGTGCTGGTCGTGATCGGCATCTACGCCGTGCTGTCCCGGCGCCAGCTGGAGACCCCCTGGGAGACCGTGCGGTCCGGGGTGCTGGTGAGCCTGGGGGCCTGGGCGGCCCGCAAGGTCGCGCACGTGCAGCGGTCCGAGCGGGCCTGGCGGCCGGACCTGCTGGTGCCGCTGGCGAGCCCCGACCAGGGGCTGGCGCTGCTGCCGCTCGTCCACGGGCTGACCGTGCGCAACGGCTCGGTCCGGTGGCTCGGGGTCGGGCGGAACGAACGGCTGCCGGGAGCGCTGCCGGCGCTGGCCAGGACGAGCTCGGACCGCGGCGTCTTCGCCACCACGACCATCCTGGAGACCGACCAGGTCCGGCACGGGCTGGGGCTGGCGATGGACACCCTGCGGGGCTCGCTCTTCCCGCCGAACCTGGCGCTCGTCGACGCCACGCGCATCGGCCAGGCGGACCTGGACACCTACGTGCAGCTGGCGGAGAAGCACGAGCTCGGCCTGGCGCTGTGGTTCCCCGCCGCAGAGGACGAGCAGGAGGCCCCCCGGCGCAGCGTGGCGGTCTGGCTCTCGGACCGCTCGCCGAGCTGGGACCTGAAGCTGCACACGGCGAACCTGGACCTGCCGATCCTGGCGGGGTGGTTGCTGTCCACGGCCTGGGAGAGCGAGCTGCACCTGCACACGGTGGTCAAGGACCCGGAGCACCGGGCGGGCGGCGAGGCCTTCCTGCGGCACCTGCGCAACGCCGCCAGGCTGCGGCACGCCTCGGCCCAGGTGCTCGAGGGCGAGTTCCTGGCGTGTCTGGCAGAGGCACCGCCGGCGAGCCTGCACGTGTTCGGGGTGGCGCCGAACGCCACCCTGCACGGGCTGGAGGCGGTGGCCAAGGCGACTGGGCACCAGGCGTTGTTCCTGCTGGACTCGGGGCGGGAGTCGGCGCTGGCGTAGCTCTTCCGGGCGCAAGGCCGCTGCGCGGTCCCCCGATGCTGTCACTCACACAGTCGGTGGACCTCGCTCTTGCCGAGCACCACCACCCCGCCCTCCCGCTGGTTGTCCACCTCGAGCACGTCGGTGCCGCCCTTGGCGTCGGCCAGCTTGGCGTCGCAGTGGATCTTCACGATGCTCGTGCCCAGGGCCGTGACCGCGGTGTCGAAGCAGTACCAGCCCCTGGGGTTGAGGAACTGGTAGGTGGTCTTGGTCATCGCGTTCACGCTGGGCTTGATCAGGATGAGCTGGTCGTAGGCCGTCGCGTCGCTGTCCACGGTCTCGCTGCCCCCGAAGCCCATCACCCGCACGCTGGTCTCGATCACCCGCAGCTTGTGCCCGGAGCCGTCGCCGAAGGGGTGCTCGCCCCAGGCGTGCAGGCAGCGCTTGATCGCGTCGCGCTGGGAGCTGTCGCCGTCGACCAGGTAGTGCTTGTTGGCGTAGGCGTCCTGGCTCATGGGGGCGTCGGCCACCGCTGCGGTGGAGAGCAGGGCCAGGGCGGCGAGGGGCAGGGCGCGGGTCATGGTCGCTCCGTAGGAGGCGAGGACTCTACAACGGGCTGACTTGCCGGCCTCCGAACCGGGTGGTAGATGTCTGTCTACCATTTGGTAGAGAGAAGTGAACCAAGCAGTCGACGACGTCCGCGAGCGCATCCTGGTCGAGGCCACCCGGCTCTTCGCCGAGCGCGGGGTCTCGGGCACGCCGATCCAGGCGATCGCCGAGGCCGCCGGCATCACGCGTCCCACGCTCGTCTACCACTTCGGCTCCAAGGACGGCCTGCGGCTCTCGGTGCTCGACGCGGTCATGGCCCACTGGCGCGACGAGCTGCCCCGGATCATGGCGGCGGCCTCGGGCGACGGCCCCACCGTCGACAGCCTGCTGGGGGCCCTGTTCGACTTCTTCCGCGCCGATCCCGCCCGGGCGCGGCTGCTGCTGCGGGAGATGCTCGATCGCCCGGAGCAGATGAGCGAGCTGCTGCGGGAGATGGTCCAGCCCTGGACCGCGATGATCACCCAGGCCGTCCGCATGGCCCAGGGCACCGGTGTGGTGCGCCAGGCCCTGGATCCGGAGGCCTTCGTGGCGCTGGTGATCTCCAGCGCTGTCGGGGTGGTCGCCATCGGCGATCACTCCGCCGCCTTGATGAACCCCGAGCCCGACGCAGACCAGCTCCAGCACGAGCTGATCCGCATGGCCCGGACCGCTCTGTTGAACCCTCGCCCCGAGGAGGCCTGACGTGGCCAACTTCTACGACGACAACGCCGATCTGCGCTGGTACATCGACACCGGTCTCGACTGGGAGCCGATCGTCCGGCTCACCGAGTACGACTACAACGCCGAAGACGGCTTCACCGAGGTCGGCGAAGCCGTCGACTTCTACAAGGACGTGCTCGACCTGGTCGGCGAGTTCTCGGCGGAGCAGATCGCCCCCCGCTGGGCCGAGCTCGACGCTGCCCACCCCCACCTGGACAACGGCGAGGTGGTGGAGGCCCCGGTCACCCGGGAGATCTTCGAGGGCCTCAAGGAGCTCGGGCTGCACGGCATGTGCCTGCCCCGAGAGCTCGGCGGCATGAACTGCCCGGTCCTGCTCTTCCAGATCAACAGCGAGATGTTCGCCCGGGCCGACGTGTCGACCACGACCCACATCGGCTTCCACGGCGGCATGGCGATGGCCGCGCTGTCCTACAGCGTGATGGAGGGCACCACCACGGTGCAGTCCGACCCGCCGCGTATCCTCGAGACCCGCTTCGCCGAGGCCATCGAGGAGATGGCCGCGGGCGAGGCCTGGGGCTCGATGGACATCACCGAGCCCGGCGCCGGCAGCGACATGGCCCGGCTCCGCTGCAAGGGCGAGCAGCGCGCCGACGGAGGCTGGGTCGTCAGCGGCGAGAAGATCTTCATCACCAGCGGGCACGGCAAGTACCACTTCGTGATCGCCCGGACCGAGGAGACCGACCCCAACGATCCGATGGGCGGGCTCAAGGGCCTCTCCATGTTCCTGGTCCCCGCCTACGAGATCGCCGAGGACGGCTCCAAGACCTGGCTGGCCACGCTCAGCGGCTGCGAGGAGAAGCTCGGCCACAACGCCAGCGCCACGGTCTCCATCGTCTTCGACCAGACCCCGGCCCACCTCATCGGCGAGCGGGGCGAGGGCTTCCGCTACATGCTGCTGTTGATGAACAACGCCCGGGTGGGCGTGGGCTTCGAGGCCATCGGCGCCATGGAGAACGCCTACCGGGCGGCGAAGCGCTACGCCGCCGAGCGGCCCTCGATGGGCAAGACCATCGACAAGCACGAGATGGTCGCGGAGATGCTCGAAGACATGCAGACCGACATCCAGGTCTCCCGGGCGATGTGCATGGAGGCCGCCTGGCACGAGGAGCTGGGCCAGAAGCTGCGGCTCTTCGCCGACCTGATGGAGCTGCCGGAGGAGGAGGCCGAGGCCGCCAAGAAGCAGATGAAGCGCCACCAGCGCAAGGCCCGGGCCCTCACCCCGCTGCTCAAGTGGTACGCCAGCGAGAAGTGCGTCGAGGTGGCCCGCAAGTCCATCCAGATCCACGGCGGCATGGGCTACATCAAGGAGAGTGGGGTCGAGAAGATCCTGCGCGACGCGATGGTGTTCCCGATCTACGAGGGCACCAGCCAGATCCAGGCCCTGATGGCCATGAAGGACAACCTGATGGGCATCGTGAAGGCGCCCAAGTGGTGGGTCAGCCAGGCCGCCCAGCACCGCTGGAAGGCCATGAGCGCCGTGGACCCGCTGGAGCGGCGGGTCGCCGGTCTCCGGAACCAGGCCAACCAGGCCCTGCGCTTCCTGCTCACGCGGCTGTTGGGCACCAAGCTGCGCGAGCTGCCGAGCACCAACCCGAGCAGCTGGTCGGCGCTGTTGACCGACTGGGACCCCAAGCGGGACTTCGCCCTGGCGCTGCTGCACGCCGAGCGCCTCTGCTCGCTGTTGACCGACGCCGCCGCGGCCGAGGTCCTGTGGGGCCAGCAGGAGAAGGACCCGGCCCGCCGGGAGCTCCTGGAGCGGTTCCTGGAGCGGGCGGAGTGCCGGAGCCGGCACAACCTGCACGTCATCACCACGACCGGCCCGCGGCTGCTCTCGATCCTGGCGGGTGACGCCGACGAGCAGCAGGCCGCAGCCAAGTAGCCATGGAGCACGGACAGATGGGAGACAAGCTCGTCTCGCTCGGGGCCAACCCGACCGCCCGCAAGGTGGTGGGGTCCCTGGGCATCAACCTGCCGCCGAGCCTGGCCCGGGACACCGGGCCCTGGGGGGCGCGGCCCCTGGAGAAGAAGGACATCGCCGTGGGCTTCGCCGCCTGCGGCCAGCTCGAGGAGGCCGTCGCCCAGACCCTGGCCCGGGCCGGGGCCGAGCCGGGTGTGATCGGCGGCGTGACCCCTGCCTTCGAGCAGGCCGGCGAGGCCTGGGCCCGCCCGGCCAGGCCGCTCGACGCCGAGCCGGCCGACGAGGAGCGCTGGCACGGCCTGGTGGTCGACGCCACCGGCGTGGACTCCGTCGCCACCCTCAAGGACGTCTGGGCGCTGCTTCACCCGCGGGTCCGGCGCCTGCGGGGCTCCGGCCGTGTCGTCGTGCTCGGCCGGCCCCCCGAGAAGGCCGGCACCGTGGCCGCCGCCGCGGCCCAGCAGGCCCTGGACGGCTTCACCCGCAGCCTGGCCCGGGAGCTCGGGCGCAAGGGCAGCACGGCCAACCTGGTGATCGTCGAGCCCGGCGCCGGCGACCGCGTCGAGCCTCTTCTCCGCTTCCTGCTCTCGGCCCGCAGCGCCTACATCTCGGGCCAGTCCGTGCGGGTCTCGGCGTCGGTCGAGGCCACCGAGGTCGCCCACGTCCGGCCTCTGGAGAACCAGGTGGTCGCCGTGACCGGCGGCGCCCGGGGCATCGGCGCGGCGACCTGTCGGGCCCTGGCCCGGGAGGGCGCGAGGGTCCTGGTCATCGACATGGCGGACGACAAGGGAAGTGCCGGCAAGGTGGCCGAGGAGGTCGGCGGCGTGGCCCTGGAGCTCGACGTCACCGCGGCCGACGCCGGCCAGCAGGTCCTCGATGCCGCTGGTCCCCACGGAGGGTTGCACGCCATCGTGCACAACGCCGGCGTGACCCGGGACAAGACCCTGGGCGGCATGGGCGAGGACCGCTGGGACCTGGTGCTCGACGTGAACCTCCAAGCCATCCTGGCGATGAACGAGGTGCTGCTGCCGGCCCTGCCCGTGGGCGGCCGGGTGGTGCTGCTGTCGTCGACCAGCGGCATCGCCGGCAACGTGGGCCAGACCAACTACGGCGCGTCCAAGGCCGGGGTCATCGGCCTGGTGCGGGCCCAGGCGCCGATCGTCGCCGAGCGCGGCATCGCCGTGAACGCGGTGGCGCCGGGCTTCATCGAGACCCGCATGACGGCGGCCATCCCCTTGGCGACCCGCGAGGTCGCCCGCCGCCTCTCCAACCTCAGCCAGGGCGGCCTGCCGGCCGACGTGGCCGAGGTGCTCGCCTTCCTCTGCTCCCCCGGCGCACACGGCCTCTGCGGCCAGGTGGTCCGGGTGTGTGGCGGCAACCTCGTGGGGGCCTGAGCCATGGGCCGTGCAGTCGTGATCGGAGGGGCCCGCACGCCCTTCGTGCGCGCCTTCGCCGAGTACACCGAGTTGGACACCATCGCCCTGGGCGTGAAGGCGGTCGAAGGGCTGCTGGAGCGGACCGGCATCGATCGGGGGGCGGTGGACGCGGTGATCTGGGGCGGGGTGGTGCTGCCCCCGGGCTCGCCGAACATCGGGCGCGAG
>CAYFPX010000190.1:9830-16766 GCA_964344945.1 uncultured Enterobacterales bacterium | reverse complement strand
AGGGGCTCCGTGTCACCGAAGGACGGCATCCCTCGACGCTCTCGGGCCTGCCGTCGGCACCGCTTCGTCCCGCTCGCTTCAGGCCTCGGCCGTGAGCACGACGGAGGCGATGGCCGTCGCTGAGGCGAGCCGAGCGTCGAGGTCCTCGCCGCTGCCCCCCACCAGCGCGACCAAGAGCACGGGTGCGTCCGTCGACTCGAAGCGCCACCCGCCCGTCAGGCGTCCCTCACCGTGAACGTCCGACCGGAACCAGGTCTCCGCCCCCTCCGGAAGCCGCAGCGTGACGTGATCACCCTGGAGCGTGGCCCTGAGCATCGTGTCGCCCCAGGACAGCTCAAGCTCCACGTCTCCGAGGACGGCCGGGCCGACCCGGACCAGGCGAGGCACCTGGAGGTCCACGTTGGCCGAGCGCAAGGTCGCCAGCCAGGCGCGCGCGAGCCAGGCGCGCTTCCGCACCAGCCGCGCAATGAGGGCGTCCGTCGACCGCGACCGCCCGGCATCGCGCCAGTGATCCCCGCCGTCCGGTGCGAGCAAGAGCTCTTCCCAGGCCGCACTCGGGACGTCGAGGCCCGCCTGCATGGCTCGAAGGGAGAGTGGGTCGATGGGCATCACGTCTCCATCCTGTCGACGAGCTCGCGGGCCTTGATGCGGTACGCCTGGAGGGTCGTCCGCGAGAGGCTCGTGCGCGTCAGGTCCTGGAACCAGCTCGCGTCGGCATCTTCCAGCTCGTCGTCCACGTAGTCCAACAGCTCGCCGAGCAGGCACTCGAGGCCCTGCTTCCGTGAGGCCTGCACAGCTCGCACGCCGGGAAAGCCGAGGGCCCTGGCGATGTCGTCATCCGGTACGCGGTACCGCGATCGCCAGTCGTTCGGCACCCCTGAGAACATCTGCCGGGCCACGACTTCGAGGGGGCGGGTCCGCTCGGAGACCAGGTCCAGCATCAAGACGACGAAGCGAGCGCGCGCGTCGTGCACGACGAAGGATCGATCCCGCTTGGTGAGCTCTCCGAGCGGTCCCCCCGTCACCGGCGGTCGTCCGAGCCACGCGGCAAGGTCGCCCTTTCCGTCCAGCCATGCCTGGACGAGATCGGCGCACGTACGTTCAGAGAGGCCGCGGAGCGCCTGCCCCAGCCTGGTCACGACGGACGATGGTGGGAGGACTGGCTCCTCCGAGGGCGGCGGCTCGGCTGCGACCTGCCGCCGAGGATCCGAGGCCCTTGGTCTCGCGCGGGCCAAGACCCGGTCCACGTTCCGCGCACCGACCTTCTGCGCCAGCCAGAACCGGGCGATGGTGAACAGCTCGAAGCTCCTGTGGGTGATGCGGTCTCCATCGAGGTCGCCACGGGCGAACCTGTTCAGACACCACGCCACCGCTACGTCGACCCTCTCCTCACCTCGCCATCCGAACGCGGCGAGGTCGTGGGTGTCGTGGACGGAAGACAGCGCCCGGTAGAGGAGCAGCCAGAGCTCGTCTCCACGCGAATCGACGAGGGCCGCGCGCCCCTCCAGCGTCCAGTCCTCGATCGGCTCGAAGCTCATGGGCCCCAGCATCGCGCAGCTGCGAGGTGAACGGGGTCGGTGATCGTCTCCACCGCTGGCGCCCCGATGCCGAGTTCCGCGAGGGATGTCGGCGCACCCTGACCAGCCAGCCGCTGCCACGCCCGCTGACGGTGGATGTCGAGGGGCTCCCAGACCGCTGCTTCTTCCGCACCCGACTCTGCGAGCTCCCTGAGCTCGGCGGCCACCTGGAGCCAGGCCTCGAGGAGCGCTTCGTCGTGGGGGAGCCCGCGGGCCACGAGCGCGGTGCGTTCGCAGAGGAGCGCCTTGGGCACGTCATGCACCGGCCAGGCGAGGTCGATCACCGTCCGGGCGCCCCCGCTGACGAAGGTCTGCACGAGCCCGGGCAGCCGATCTCGGTCTCCGCTGAGCGCGAGGTCGAGCTCCGCCAGCCCCGCCTGCTCAGCCCACAACTCCACCACGTCGCAGCGCGGGAAGGCGTGGGGCAGGTTCCGCGTGAGCAGAGCCCGGTCGCCAGTCAGGGAGACGCCCGCCGCCCCGGGCGCCGCCAGGGCGATGGTCGGTCGGGTGCCGTAGACGCGGAGGTGCTGCAGGCCGGGCGCGAGCTCTTCGAGCCGCTCGGCCTCGACGATGTGGCGCGACCGCGGTTGCGCGGGCTCGATGATCTGGGAGAGGGGCGTGCCCGTTCGCAGGCCCTCGATGACCGTGCGACCCGCAGCGAGGTCGGGAGTGCCTCCCCAGAGGCAGGTCGCGCCACCTGTCGGTCTTGTCGGGTCCATCGGAGGGGACCAGGACGAGACCTGCCGGATGGTCCTGAACCGCGCGGCGAGCGGCTTGCCGTCCGCGCGGAGCCCGAGCCACGGGATCCAGCGGAGCGGACCCGGAGCGAGGACCGAGAGCCGGACACGGCCGAGGCCGTGGAGCAGCGGGCCGAGCAGGGTCTCCCAGGTCCGGACGAGGTCGGTGAGAGCCGCCGCGGCCGCCTGCGGGTCCTGTCCCGACAGGAGGTGAGGAACCAGCGCGCGGAGTGCCAATCCGGAGCCCGGTTCGCCCACAGCCGTCCGCTCGATGCGCTGACCGTCCTGCGCAGCAAGCGCCGCGACCAGGCTCCCGTCGTAGCCGATGCCCGCGGCGAGCAGCGCGTGGCCTTCTGGGAGGCGGTCGAGCTGGGCCTGGAGGTGGTTGATGTTCAGGGTCGGGCACCACCAGCCGGGCTTGTCACGCGAGGCGGAGTCCCTCGCGCGGTACATGGCACTCCACCGGTCCTCCAGAAGGGCGTCGATGTCGCCGACGCCCTTGGCGAGCCTGGCGGCCACGGTCAGCTCGTCCCCCTTGGGCACCCCATTGGCCACCATCGCCACCTCCCACGCGGGGACGTCCTCGATGTCCGAGGCCCCCTCCAAGATCTCCTCCACGGACAGCCTGAAGGGGTCCAGGCGCAGGGGTCGCCCGTCGAAGGGGGGACCAGACGACATGGCCGCGGACTCCAGGGCCTCGGCGAACTCCTCCCGGAGCATCGCGAGCCGGTGCAGCTCGCGCAGCCGTGGGTCGTCCACGCGCACGATGCGGGCCAGGGCTCCCACCCTCAGATCGCATTGGAGCTGGAGGGCGCCTATGAGCTGACCCGTGCGCGCACCGTCGTCGGCGCTGCTGGCACGGCCGGTGAGGTGCACCGACGAGGCCGCCCTGTAGGACAGCCCCGGAGTTCCCGTGGAGCGCCAGAAGTGGGCCCAGTCTTCGAGTGGCCACCCCCAGCTCTGGGCCTCGCTGTTGGTGAGCGCGATGTCGGCGGTGCGCCCCCGGGCTGCAATGGTGATGCGAGGGACGTCGGGCGTGAGCATCCCGGCGTGCGTCACCGCCAGGCCCAGGCTGCGCTCGTCGAGGAGCGCGAGGTGCCTGTAGTCCACGCTGGCCCCGGGCTCCAACAGGGTCAGCGCTGCCACGGCGGCGATCTCGAACCAGGGCGGTTCATCCGACGCACCGGTGCCCAGGTGCAACTGCAGAGCCAGCAACCGGGCGCGAACACCGATGCTGAGCTCGGGCAGGGCCAGGGCAAGCTCTGCCACCAGGCGCGCGGCTCGAGCGCCGTCCTCGCCGCTGAGATCCGTCGACTCCAGGCTGTCCAGGAGGCGAGCAAGGTCGGCGTCGTCCAGGTCCGGACCAACCCAGCCTGCGACCGCCAACGCGAGCGGCCCACCCCTGTCCTCCAGCCCTCGGAGCAGTGACCGAGCTCGCCACTGGGCGACAGGCCTGGGGAGAGTGAAGCGCGCCCAGACGCGATCGGCGCAGTCACGGCGCATCAGGTCCAGCCACAACGCTGCCGCCCGGGCCGCCAGCTCGGGGCGCTGTGGGGAGTCGGGTGCACGAGCAAGCGCAGCCTCGATCCAGGACAGCGCCACCAGCATGTTGGTTCGCCGGCTGCCTGCCCACCTCAGCTCGTAGGCTCGGGCCCGCTCGAGGGGCGCCAGTTCCTGATCGGCAGCGGCGCGGACCGAGAGCTGCTGTCGGAGCTCGATGACGTCCACGTTGCCGTCGCCAGTGGCCTCAGGGCCGTCACCGAGCGCGGTCGCTTCGGCCAGGTCCTCGGCCGTCGGTTCTTCTTCGTGCTCGGGGGTCCATGGCTCCGTCGGTCGCCGTTCACAGGCCCCGAGCAAGCGGAAGCCGGCCCATGACCGTGGACTCTCCAGGAGGCGGGTCAGGGCTTGCTCGGCCTGCTCGGCGCTCGGGGCGGCGGTTGGACCGAGGAGCTGGTGGAGGCCGCCCTCGTCGGGCCGGCCGAGCAGCTCGGCCCACGCGGCCGCGACACCTCGTGCGGCGCAGGTGGCCCTGAATCTGGGCGCCACCACGTCCTTCCACCATCGCTGGGCGTCCGCCAGCGCCTCCGGGGCCTCCCTGCCAGCCGCGAGCCGCCTACGGAACGCTCCGGCAAGGCAGCCCGTGACGACGTCGGGCACCGTCCACGTCGTGCCGATCGTGCTGCGCACGCCGACGTGGTGAAAGCCCACGTCAAGGCCGAAGGTGTCGTCCACCGCTACCGGGGCGAGCAGCTCGGCGTGGGTGTCGACACCACTGCGACATGCCCAGAGCTCGACGCGCTCCACGCCGAGCCAGCGGGTGTCACGCCCGATCAGCCGTGCATCTCGGAGGAGGAGACCCGGCTGGTTCAGCTCGTCGACGTCGCCGTGGGTGTAGAACGCCACGACATCGGCGCTCAGCACGGCTTCATCCACCGCGGCCAGGGTGGCATCGGGCCCTACCAACTGGAGCTCGTCCTCACCCCCGGCGGCCAGCATCTGCTGGTGGTACCGGGTCTCGGGATGGCCCGGTACCT
Source organism: uncultured Enterobacterales bacterium (assembly GCA_964344945.1). Taxonomy (GTDB): domain Bacteria; phylum Myxococcota_A; class UBA796; order UBA796; family CAJQPC01; genus CAYFPX01. The sequence goes on along the minus strand of CAYFPX010000190.1, from coordinate 11,918 downwards.
CGACAGGTACGACCGTCACCACGCCCCGACGCGGTGGCACGGCCCCCTGGCGCCACCAGAGGGGCAGGAGGTTGGGGAGCTGCACGATGCCAGGGAAGCGGTCCAGCAAGGTCGAACCCGGGGGGCCAAGCGCCGCGATGGGAAGCAGGGCCACGAAGCGTCCGGGCAGCACATGCATGCGCTCGCCAGGCACGTCCCGGAGGATGGAGCTCAGGTCCATCGACGCCAGGGCGCCGTCGAGCTCGTCCAGGTCAATGTCCGCAAGGGCCTCATCGAGCTGCGACCAGGCGGGCCACAGCGAGTCGGGGGCGAGGACCTCGGCGCGGGCCTGCAGAGCTCCGTCCCACCAGGCGACGATCGCCAGGAGCCCCTCCGGCACGAGGTGCAGGCGCAGCATCGGGCCACCGGCCTCGGCCACCACCTGCCCGAGCTGGTCGGCGGTCATGCCCCACTCCCAGGGACACGAGGGCTGCTCGGCGGAGACGACCTGGTGGAGCCGGGCGGCGCGGCGAGCTGCTGCCTCCGCCAGGGCGATGAGATGGTCCCGAGGCACCGAACTCTCCACTGCCTCTTGCACCGCGTCAGCTACCTCGCGGGTGACCTCCCAATAGAGACGCGGCTCGGCCACGGCCCGGCCGGGCCCCACCGGAGGCGAGGCGTCGCTCTCGCTGAAGGCGGCGGCGTAGCCGTCGAGCGCCTCCTCTGGGATCAGGGCGACCGTCGCGGCCACCTCGGCCAACATAGCAGCGAGGATCTGCTGGTGGCGCATCGCCAGCCAACGGGCACGGGCGCGCTTGTCTGCCGGCTGGTGGGTGAACCGCTTGACGTGGTCGAAGTACGAGAGCCCAGAGACGTTCTCGACGGCGAGGAAGGCCTGGACGGCGTCGCCCTGCTCCTGGGCCACTCGGGCGAGGGCTTTGCCGGCCGTCTGAGCACGCACCGCCCAGGTGTGGGCATCTCGGCCCACGTAGGCCTCGGACCGGCCGCGCATGGCCCTGTCGACGGCGTCACGCAGGACCACCTCGGCCCGAACCAGCTCGCCGGCCTGGCGGTAGAGGTCACCGAGCAGGGTGCGCCGATCGAGGGACAGATCGTCCTCGGAGACTCGCCCCAAAGCCCAGCGTGCAGCGGTCTGGTCGTCGTCCTCGACCGCGCGGACGAGCAGGTCTGCCGCTTCGACGAGCAACTCGGGGTCGGCTCCCTCGGCCACGCGGTGTCGAAGCACCCGTCCGAGGGCATCTAGGGACAGCGGGTAGCGGTGAGGACACTTGCGGCGGCCGGGGGACGCGACGACGCGCCGGTGGAATTCCTCGGCCTGGGAGAGGTGCTCCAGCGGGGTGCCACGGGAGCCCTGCGTCTCTCGGAGAGCCAGGCGGTAGTGCGACTCAGCGAGGTCGTACCAGGCCGCGGCGGCAGCGGGCGAGTCGTCCTCCCGCTCGAAGAGAGCTGCGGCCTCGACGAAGAGCGCGTGGGCTTCGAGCTGACGGCCGGCGTCCGAAAGAGGGTGGGCCTGGTGTCGGAGCTCGACGGAGCGCCGGCCGGCCGAGGTGGACTCCATGGACCGCTCGTGGCGCCAGCGAGCCTCGGTGTAGTTCAGCATCTGGCGCTGGTCGCGGCGGGTGAGCCTGTTCTTCATGTCCACATAGCGGGAGCGGGGGGTGGGTTTCCGCCAATGGGAGATTGACTGGCAGGCTCAGCCATTCTCGCTGGGTTGGATGCCAGGCATTCACGGCTCCTCCAGGAACTGCACGAGCTCCTTGGCGATCAGGGCCTGGCCCCGAGCATTGAAGTGACAACATGGATCGAGCCGGATCGCCTCCACGTCCGCGAGGCGACCCGCGAGCCAGATGGTCTCCAGCCCTTCCTGTCGGGCCCACTCTTCGACCTGGGAGTACTCGGGCGGCGGTGAGTCTGCGAGGTTCGCCAAAGCGGCGTTCAGAGGCGGGCAGAAGACCAGGACCAGGCGTGCACCCACCTCGTCCGTCAGTTTCTTCGCCAGTGGCAGCCGGTCCCGGACGAACCAGGTCCAGCGATCAGCCGAGCGCCCGTGGCGGACCTCGTGAGCTGCTCGCAGGCTGGCATGCCGAT
>CAYFPX010000190.1:8180-9820 GCA_964344945.1 uncultured Enterobacterales bacterium | reverse complement strand
AGAGCGCGAAGGTTGCGAACAGGTTGCGGTTCAGCTGCTCACCCAGGCCGAAAGGGGAGGGGACCTGGCCCCGCCCGGGCGAGAGTGAGCCGAAGTTGTAGACCGCGTCCCCGACCTGGACGAATTCGTTGACCGAGTTGGCCCAGATCTCCCAGAAGACCACCGAGGGGGCGAGGTCCGGGAGATGGTGCCCGGCTGCGGCGAGCTGGTTCTGGAAGGCGAAGCCCGGCTGCGAGAGGTTGATCACGCAGTCCGAGTCGCGCCCTGTGAGGCTCCGCCACTCCCGCTGGAGCACACCGGCGACGGCCTGCGTCTGCTCGACGCGTACGCCGTTGAGGATCGAGCTTCCGAGGATGACGGCCAGGTCGCTCCCAGGACGGACGCATGCGAGGTTCCGCCGGTCTTGTTCGGGGTCCCGGGGTTCCCAGTACGGCTGGCCGGCGTGGTCTCGGAGCAAGGAACGCTCCGAGGTGTAGACCTGCTGGATCCGGGGTAACGGGGTGACCCGGGCGAGCCACTCCGCCAAGCCGAGCCCGGCCCCCAACGCTGCGCAGGCTAGCAGCCATCGCTTCCAGGACGGCGCGGCCCTCGGTGTCGCGCTCAAAGGCTGCCACCCAGGAAGAGGAATGCGCCGCCGATCCCCTCGTCGCCATCTGGCAATTGGCCGGCGCCGAAGATCACTTCGGGAAAGCCGTCGCCGTTGACGTCTGGAACCGCAGCTAGGGAAAGGCCGAGGAGCGTGTCCTCGTGTTCAGCCTCGATGAGGCCGTCGCAGTCGGACAGGCCGAGCTGCCCCGTGGTGCCGCCGAAGAGGAAACAGGCATGCCCGGCCCAGCTCTGCTTCTCGCTGGCCCGAGGGGCACCCACCACGAGCTCCGACTTACCGTCGTCGTCCGTGTCGGGCCGATCAGCTGCACCTCCGATGCCGCCGTAGCGGTGTACTCGCCCCGCAGGTCGCCCGGCACCACCAGGACCCGGCCCACCTGGCTTCCCTGGTCGCCATACCTTGGGCTGGCGATGACCACGTCTGGGTAGCCGTCCCCGGTCCAGTCTTCGGTGAGCTCGACTCCGCCTCCCAGCTCCTCATCTTCTTCCGCTCCGAACAAGGAGAGGTCGGCGTCGGTCACGGCATGTTGTCCGATCACGGGACCGAGGATCAGGTAGGCTGCGCCTGCGTCCTTGCCGGCGGTGGACTCTGCGGAGAGCCCGACCAGGTAGTCGGAGATGCCATCTCCATCGACATCCTGGGGCGATGCCACCACCTGGCCGAGTGCAAGACCCTCCTCCACGCCGGCGACGGCACCGCCACACTCGTCCAGGGCGGACAGCCCCTCCGCCGTGCCGCTGCAGATGTGCAAGACACCGGCATCGTCGGCGAAGCCCGTGGCGTGGGGGGCGCCCACACCGAAGCCGGGCCCGGTGGAGGACGACACGCCATCAATGGCCACCACCCGCCAGCCAGCCCGGTCGCCGTCGGAGCCTGGGAGGGCGGTGTCCGAGCCCTCGAGGTCGCGGAGGCCACTTACCGGGCCGAGCACCAGGTGGACCTGGCCCGCCTGCCCCCCGCCATAGCCGTAGGATGCCCCGATGACGAGGTCGGGCCAGCCCGCCTGGAGCCGGTAGAACCACCAGTCCAGCGA
>CAYFPX010000190.1:0-8170 GCA_964344945.1 uncultured Enterobacterales bacterium | reverse complement strand
GCCATCCCCCGAGAGGTCGTGTGCGACAGCGACCGAGGATCCCGCGCCGTCATTCGCATAGTCCCCCACCAACGTTGCGTCCGCCTCGGCAATCGAACGATCCGAGTAGAAGGGTCCGGAGAGGATGAAGACCGCTCCAGAGTAGTCGCCGTTGAGGTTGCTGAAGGGGGCCCCGAGGAGCAGGTCGACCTCCCCGTCGCCTGTGAGGTCTTCCGCGCCTGCGAGGACCTCGCCCAGGCGATCGTCGGCCTCGTCTCCCGAGATGACGATGTCTGCGTCCCCGGTCGAGAGCCTTCCAGCGAGCCCGCAGCCACTGGCGCCGCCGTCGCAGTCGTTGTCGATGCCATCGGAACAGATCTCGATCGCGTCGGGGTTCACCAGCCCGTCGGTGTCGTCGCAGTCCCCGGGTTCATCCACCGTCCCCGACGGTGGGTCGCAGGCCAGGACCGGCTCCGAGTCGTCTGATCCGAATCCGTCCCCGTCTTCGTCGACCCACCAGGAGGTAGCGCCCTCGGGTTCGCCCTCATCGACTTGGCCGTCACAGTCCTGGTCGCCTTCGGAGCAGCTCTCGACTTCTCCGGGATTGGCCTGGGCGGAGCCATCGTCGCAGTCGCCACCCTGCTCGACGTAGCCGGGAGGAGCCTCGCAACCCTGGAGCGTCTCGGCGTCATTGCCGTAACTGTCGTCGTCCCGGTCCAGGTACCAAGTGCGTGAGTCGTTCGAGTTGGCGGGGTCGCTCTCTCCGTCGCAGTCATTGTCGACTCCGTCACAGACTTCCGCGGCGCCCGGATTGAGCGCCCCATCAGAGTCATCGCAGTCCCCGATTCCGACCATCATGCTCAGGTCGCAGCCATCCGCCGAGAAGCTCTCTTCCCACTGGTCGTTCGCGTATCCGTCTGCATCCTGGTCCAGGAGGCTCCAGCGCTGCGCACAGAAGTCATCCCGGGTCGAGAAGCACCCCGCCAGCATGAGGACGCAAGCCGTACCGAACCCCCGCCTCCAGACCACCATGGGCATGGTCCTCCCTCGGCGACAGGCTAACCTGAGGGCCTTGGAGGGAGGTCGATGTTCGGTCTGGCGGTGATGTTGGTCTCCGCGGCGAGCGCCTCGGACGAGGGATGCCGGGTGGATCTCGACGTGGCTGCCGAGGACGCCGTCGCCGCGGTGACTGACGATGAACATGCCTGGGCGCGGGAGATCGTCGACACGACCCTGGCGCGGGTGAGCTGCTTGTCACGTGTGGCCGACCCTGAGGACCTCGCCACCTTGTACCTGGCCCGGGCCGCTGCTGCCTTCTACGCCACCCCACGGCTCCCCTGGGTCCCCGACCTGCTGGCCGCAGCTGCCTTGCATCCCGGGTGGTTCAACGACCGACTCGGGCCAGACCTTCGCCTGGAGTGGGAGGCGGCGAGTACCAAGGTCACGGGAGAAGCCTCTCTCTCGGCTGCGCCCATCCCTGACGATGGCGTGTTCTACGTGGACGGCGTGCATCGGCTGGACCAGCCCGTGTCGATCCTGCCGGGCCCGCACCTGGTGCAGGTGTCCGTCGGAGCCGAAGTCGCATTCGCCTGGTTCGGCGAGTTGACCGATGGACAGGCGCTGGCCTTGGAGACCGGGTTGCCCGAGCCCACCCGTGCACGGCCATTCCGCGACAACCCACTGCTGGTGGCGGGACTTGGGTTGGGTGCGGCGACAGCTGGTGCTTGGTACCCGGTCTGGTCCTACGGCAGTCGCTTCGAGGCTGGCAACGAGGCCTTCCAGGGGACCGCTGCTGTCACAGACCAGGCCCGGGACTGGCGGCGCTTCCGAGCGATGGAGGCCGGGCTGGCAGCCGGGTCTGCCGCGGCGGTGGGAATGCTCACCGGGCACCTGGTCCTGAAGGTGAGAGAACACCGATAGCGGGCTGCAGGCCGAGACAGGTCAGGCCCCCCTGCTACCCTCGCCCCTCCCGAGGCCCCTGGCACCCCCCTCGGAGCGCCCGCCGGTGATCGACCACCCCCTCTACTGGACCCTCCGCGCCCTCGCTCGCCTCGAGCGTGCGGGTGGCGTGCGCGTCCCTCGCCTCACTGAGCCCGACCACGCCCGCTGGCACCGTTACCGCCGCAAGCTCGGCTGGCGACACTTCGTCGAGCTCCTCCACGAAGACCTCGCCGCCGCCTTCCCGTACCCCTTCGACACAAACCGCTGGGCCGCCAACCCCTGGGCCGACCTCGACGACGAGACTGGGGAGATCCTGGTCCTCGAAGCCCTCGACCCGGACGACGGCGACACCCAGCTCTTCCTCCGCAACGCAGCTCGTGGCCTCGGACTCCCTCCGGGGGGGCGCATCGCCGACCTCCCCAAGGTCCAGCCTCACCACCGCGTCCTGGAGCTCCCCGGTGCCGCCGGCCGCATCGCCGCCCACCAGGCCCTCCGTCACGACCTGAGCTTCGGCCAGGCCTTCACCTTCGTCGCCGACACCGACGCCGAGCGCGTGCTCATCGGGCTCGCGGCCGTCGAGCTGCGCGCCAGTCCGCCCACAGTCATCGCGTCCGACGGGCTGTCCGAGCACACCCGCAACCTCGATGCCGCCTACGGCGTGCCCTGCGAGGCCGCCCGGACCGCCGCCGCCCGCCACGACCTGGAGGTCCGGTGGGCCTGACGAGCTGGACCCGCGTGCTCAGCGAAGAGGCCGCCCTCCCGCTCCTGGCGCTGGCCGAGCCGGGGCTGCCCCTGGCCACCTGGGAGGAACGCGCGCACGCCGAGCTCCCCCATGCCAAGCGAGACACCCGCCGGGACCTCATCCGCACCGTGCTCCCCCTCGTCGACCACGACGGCACGTTCATCAGCGACTCGGCCTTCCTCCGCCTCTTCCACGCCGGCAGTCCCGCCCGCCGTCGCCAGCTCGTCTGGGGCCGGTATCTGCTCGGACAGCCCTGGATGAAGCCCCTCCTCGACGAGCTCCTGCAGCCCCGGGTCTCCGCTTCCGAGGAGCCCTTGGCGCCTCTCGACGCCGACCACGTCACGCCGGCCGACTGGGACGCCCTGCTCGACCGCCACCTGGACTCCGACACCCCGCCCGAGGCCCGGGCCAAGACCCGGCGGGTGCTGATCATGGTGCTCGACCGGGTGGGCGTGCTCGACGGCGAGGAGCCCGACCACCGGGTCCACCGTGCCCGGCCCGACAGCCTCGCCTTCGCCTGGCTCGTCGGCCACGAGCTGGACCGCTCGGGCCGTGCCGAGCTCGGGCTCGGAGAGGCCGTCCGCGACAGCTTCGCGGCCCGGCTCTTCGCCGCCGATCCGGTCTACGCCCGCACCTGCCTCGACGCCGGCGTGGCGGCGGGACTTCTCCGCCGTGGTGCCCTGGCCGGCAGCCCCCGGCTGCACCCCGTGGGAGCGGCCTGATGGGGGCGAAGCACCGCGCGATCGGTCCGCCCGTCCACGAGGCGGAGGCCGCCGGAATCCGCGCCCTCGTGCAGGCCCTGCCGTCGAGCTGCTTCGTCTACACCAACGTGGAGCTCGCCACCGGGCGGGCCGGCCAGACCTTCGAGCACGACGCCGTGGTCGTCGCCCCCCACGCGGTCTTCACCGTGGAGCTCAAGAGCTGGGGCGGCCGCATCCAGGGCAACCGCGACCGCTGGACCCTGGCCGACGGCGCCCTGCGGCAGTCGCCCATCCCCACGATCCAGGCCAAGGCCCGGGTGCTCAAGGGCCGCCTGCGGGCTCGCGACTGGGAGCTCGACCGGGTCTGGGTCCAGGGGCTGGTCTTCTTGACCGCCGCTGACGCCGATCCCCGCATCAGCCCCGACTACGAGGAGCTGGTGGTCACCCGCAGGGATGTGGGCCAGGCGATCATGGACCCCGCCTGGCTGCGCCACCCGCCGGCCCTGCACCGCCGGCAGATCCAGCACGTCCTGAGCGTGCTGGAAGACGGCAGCCCCCGCCGGAGCGACGACCGGGCCGGCGACTACAAGCGCCTCTCCCAGCTCGCCGCCGAGGACCGGCCCTACGACCTCTGGTTGGCGGAGAACACCGTCGACGGGGCCCGGCGCGTGCTGCACGTCTACCGCGCGGACGGCCAAGACCAGGGGACGCGGGACCGGCGTCGCAACCTCGCGCTGCGCGAGGCGACGCTGCACAACCGCGTTCTCGGAGCACCGTGCGTGCTCCGCTACTTCGGCTGCCAGACCACACGCGAAGACCCCGAGCGCATCCTGCTGGTCTTCGAGGACACCACCCCCTTCTCGCCCTTGTCCTCCTGGGTCCAGGAACATCGCCCCAGCGTGGAGGCACGCCTGCGCCTGGCACGGGAGGTCGCGCGAGGCCTGGCCTGGGTGCACGACAAGGACCTGGTCCACCGTCGGCTCTCCCCCGAGTGCATCCTGGCCTCGGGACCCGAGCCCGAGCAGGTCCGCATCACGGGCTTCGAGCTGGCTCGCGACCTCCGGGGGAGCGCACCCACCCTGGCTGGCAGCGCCCTCAAGCGGCTGGACACGCTCTACGCCGCCCCCGAGCTGTTGCGCCGCAAGGAGGCCAAGGCCGCCGCGGACCTCTTCTCCCTGGGCGTGGTGCTCTTCGAGCTCCTGGCGGGCCGCAGGCTCTTCACCTCGGTGGACCAGCTCCTGCGCCCCTTCGAGCTGCCCGCCCTGGAGGTCCACGCCAGCGTCAGCACCTTGGTCTCAGAGCTGCTCCGGCCCGAGCCCGAGCTGCGCCTGGCCTCGGCCGCCGAGCTGGTGCAGCGCTTGGACGCCTGCCTCGCCCGCTACGAGGTCGCGCCGGAGGCGGAGCTCGCCGAGGGCCACACGGTGGCCGACCAGTACGTGCTGGAGGGTCGGCTCGGACGCGGCGCGACCAGCGAGACCTGGCTGGCCCGCGACACCCAGACCGACGATCGGCGGGTGCTCAAGATCGCCGAGGGCCGCCACGCCGCGCTGCTCCGCCGAGAGTCGCATGTGCTGGGTCAGGTCAGCCACGAGCGGGTGGTGCGCTCTTACGACCTGCGGACCGGCGAACCCACGCTCCTCGTGCTGGAGTGGGTCGACGGTGTCACCGCCACGATGTGGGCCGCTGCGGGTGACCCACTGGGCCCGGCCGCCTTCCTCGACGTGGCCCGCGACCTGCTCGGAGCGCTCCGGGCCGTGCACGAGGCTGGCTGGCTCCACCGGGACGTCAAGCCGGACAACGTGATGCTCGTGGAGCCCGGACCCCGGGCCACGCTGCTGGACCTGGGGCTCGCCCGCCCGCTGGGTGACGAGGACGAGCTGGCGGTCGGCACCGTGCGCTACAAGGACCCGCTGGTCTATGCTGAGGGGCGCTGGACACCGGCGAGCGACCAGTACGCGCTGTGCCTGGTGCTCTACGAGATCCTGACGGGGCTGCATCCTTTTGGTAGCGCCACCCCGGACAGCGGCAACCCGCCGGTGCTGGACCCGGGCGCGTTCCCGGAGTCCTGGCCCGAGCCCCAGGCCCAGGCGGTCGCCACTCTGCTGGCGGGCGCTCTGGCCCTGGATCGCCAGGAGCGCCCGAGCAGCCTGGGGGCGCCCCAGGAGGCCCTCGAGGCGGCACTCGAGGAACGTCAGGAGCCCCTGGTGGTGCCCCCCCGCCCCGCGGTGCTCTCCGAGCTCGAAGGCGACGCATCGGTCGAACGCCTGGCTGTCCCGGTGAGGGTGCATGGTGCGCTGAGTCGGCTGGGGATCGAGCGAGTCGATCAGCTCGGCCACATCGACCTGGAGGCCGCGAAGCGGCTGTCCAACGTGGGGGCCAAGACCCTACGCCTTCTCGGCGAGCTTGTGGAAGAGGCCCGGGTGCGCTTCGGCGGCGTCGAGCCGCCTCCCGTAGCGCCGGTGGAGCCCTTCTTCCCAACGCTGCTGGGCGACGACCGGCCCCTGTCCGAGCTGGGCCGGGCCCTCACCCGCGGCATCCGCGAGGGGCTGCACGAGCGCGGCATCTACACCGTCGGCGAGCTGGCGGAGGTGCCGGCGGCGACCCTGCTCGGCATCCCGAGCATGGGGCCGTCGAAGGTAGAGCGGCTGCGCGCGGCGCTGTCGCGCATGGTGGAGGGCGCCCCGTGTCCCGAGCGACTCTCCGGGTACGAGGCCGCCCTGGTGCGCGAGGTCGGAGAGGCCTCGCGGGCTGCGCTCGCGGTCGTGATCGGGCTGGACGACGGCGAGGCCCGAAGCCAGGGAGGGGCGGCGGAGCGGCTCGGCGTGAGCCGCCAGCGCGTGGCCCAGGCGGTCGAGCTCGCGCCCCTGCGCCGGGCCGGGAGCGTGGGGAGCTGCCTCTGCCGCACCCTGAGCGAGTTCGCGCCTCCCCCGGGCTTCGCGAGGGTCGACACCCTGGCCGAGAGCGTGGCGACGCTGCTGGAGGCCGAGGCTGGAGCGGCCCGGGGCTGGACCCGACTGGGGGCGTTGCTGCTCGACGCCGACGCTCGGGCGAGCCACGCGGTCGGCCGGGAGATCGTGGCGGTGGCGCCGTGGACCGTCGCTGCGGTCGAAGGGCTGGTGTCGGAGGTCGAGCGCCTCGCGGGGCAGCGCACCTGGCCCGCCGAGAGCCTCGCGACCACGCTCTGGGACGGCCTCGACGGCGAGGTCCAGCGCCTGTTGGTGCGGCGTGGGGCAGGCTCTGAGGCGCTGCTGGCCGCCGTGCTGGAGCTGGCCGATGCCCGTCGCACCGCCGATAGCGTGCACGTCAGCCCTGTGACGCTCGAGGTCGCCCTCCCCTTGGCACGGGAGGAGCTCCCGCCTCGTGGTGGCCTGGTCGAGCTGCGAGCGGCGCTCGAAGAGGCCGTCGGTCCCCTGGTGGACGGCTCGCTGGAGGACGCCCTGCTCGCCGCGGGCTGGCAGCGGGAAGGCTCGGCGTGGCTCGATCCCCGGCGGGTGGAGACGGCCCACGAGGCCGCCGAGGTGCAGCTCGACGGCGACGTGCCGCGCCAGGCCGTGGCCAACGACGTGCCGCCGGTCGTGCGGGACCTGGCCGCCTCCCGGGAGCGCGGCGGCGTCCGGGTCGTGGCGCTGGAGCCCGCGGTGCACCACCGGCTGTCGCGCCAGCTCGCGGACTGGCTGGTCGATGCGGTCGGTGCCGAGCACGTCGCGGTGGTCCACGTCGACCGGGTGCTGGTCGAGGCGCTCCGGGCGGCGGGTTTCTGGCCCCTCGTGACCCCGACGGAAGGCCAGGAGGAGCCGGACTGGTCCTGGGCCCGGCGCGAGCTCGAACAGGCGCTCGACGAGGCCATGGTCGATGCCCGCAGAGGCCGGGTCACGGTGCTGGCCGAGCCCTCCCTGCTCGGTCCGCTGGGGCTGATGCCGTGGCTCTCGGGCTTCTACGAGCGGGCCCGGGGTGGTCGACACGGGCTGGTGGTGCTGGCGATGCCCGGCGGCGTCTACGACAACCGGGTGCGGCTGAACCAGACCTGGAACCTGCCCTACACGCCGGACATGGCGGCGGTCTACCTGGAGGAGGGGGCCCGGTGAGACCGGAGACCTACAAGGCGCTGTTGAAGGACCTGCAGGGGCTGCAGAAGAAGCTGGTGCCGGCCTACGTCGCCGCCGTCCGCGGAGACGCGCGACTGGCTCAGCGGGTGGCCGAACGGCACGCGGCGGCGGAGGTCGGAGGCTCCGGGGACGACTTCGTGAAGCTCTGCGCCCGGCGCAGCGCCGTACAGCTCCTGCTGCGCACCGTAATGGTCCGAGTCCTGGAGGATCTGGGGGCCCTCACGCCGCCGCGCATCCGGGGGGAGCGGGGCTTGGCGGTCTTTCGCGACGTGGCGCCTGGCCTGGGTGTGCGGGAGCATCTGGCCTGGACCTTCCGCGACCTCGCGGTGGACTTCCCCGACTTGTTCACGCCGGGGCCCGACGAACTCCCCCTGCCGAGCGAGGCGCTGTGCCGGCAGGTCTGGGACCTGTGGCACCGCAAGGACGGCGCCGACTACGTCTACCGCTGGACCGACGGCGACTTTGACAGCCGCTTCCTCGGGGACCTCTACCAGGATCTCGATCGGGACATCCGCAAGCGCTACGCGCTGCTGCAGACCCCGGAGTTTGTCGAGTCCTACATCCTCGACCACACGCTCACGCCGGCGCTCGAGGTGTTCGACCCCGTGGAGCTGCGAGAGCGCGGTGGCGCCTTCCGGGTGCTGGACCCGACGTGTGGGAGCGGGCACTTCACCATCGGCTCGTTCCGGCGGATGGCCGAC
>CAYFPX010000189.1:0-17018 GCA_964344945.1 uncultured Enterobacterales bacterium | reverse complement strand
TGTCCGGTCTCGCGTACCCATCCCGCCTGAGGCGGTGTTCATCCTGGCGATGGCCCCCACATCCCAGCGTGGTCTCCGGGTAGAGCGCCCAGGACAGGGGGCGCCGCCCGGAGGGAGCTTGCGACCGAGGACGGCGCCCCCGTAGACGACGGGGATGACCACGGTCGTGTCGAGCTCGGAGCTGCGCCTGGAAGGCCGCGGCTGGGTGTACCGAGGCCCTCGTCCTGGCGAAGGCTGGGAGGGCCACGGCTACACGACCAAGACGCTGCCCGTGCTGCACGGTGGCTCTCTGCACGAGGTCGTGGTGCACAAGCAGCGCTGGCTTCACCGCGACGGGCACACGGTTCACGACCGGCCACCCCGCGACGTCTGCTGGTCCCGTTACGGCCTGCTGGTCGTGCTCACGGCGGCTTGGACCTGGCTGAACGCGGACCGGGGGCTGCACCACGTGGACTGGCCGTGGGGCGAAGAACGCCCCAGCCGCCGGACGGTGCAGCGCTGGCTGGCTCGCCTGTTGCCGGATGCGCTTCGCTGGCAGCAGGCCCTGCGGCAGGTCGTGGTCGACCACCTCGCGCCGAGACCATTGGAGGAGAAGTACCCGACGGGGTTGCCCCCGCCGGGTGGGTTGGCGCGCTGGAGGGAAGAGACCGCGGATGCAGTCGGACAACTCGCACGCGGACTCGCCCTACTGAACACAGCGCCGTCTCCCAACCTCTCACGGTCCACCCTCCTGGTCCAGGCGCGACGGAGGTTCCTGACCGGAAAACAGCACCGCTGATCCCAGCGCTGTCCCGACAGCGCGAGGCCCTCGTGCACCTCGGCGGGGTCGGGTCACGCTCGAGCCGCTGCCCACAGAGCGTGTCGTCGATCGGCTCGTGAAAGGGATCGACGCTGCAGGTCCCCACCAAGGAGGACGTGATGAACCCCACCCCGATGGCGCTGCTTCGCTTCCAGGCGATCAGCGCGTACATCACCCAGGAGCCGCCGCGCGGGAAGCGCCGTGCGGTGCTCGAGAAGCTGGCCGAGAAGACCTGGCTCTTGCCCGATGGCCGGCCCGTGAGCTTCTCCGCCGAGACGCTGCGCAGCTGGGTTCGCCGCTACCGCGACGGCGGCCTGGATGCGCTCGAAGACAAGGCCCGCCCGTCCCGTGGCGTACAGGCGCTGACCGAGGAGCAGGTCGAGCTGTTCTGCACACTGAAGCGGGAGGTGCCCGAGCGCAGCCTGGACCGGCTGCTGCTCATCGCGGAGGACCTGAAGCTGGTCGCGCCGGGCTCGGTCTCCCGGAGCACGCTGCACCGGGCGCTGCAGGCCCGTGGCCTGTCGGGCCGACCGAAGCCCGCGGTCAGCGACACGGACCTGGACCGCTTCGAGGCCGAGGCGCCGAACGACCTCTGGCAGTCGGACCTGTTGGTCGGGCCCTGGCTTCCCGACCCGGGCAAGCCCGGCAAGCGGCGCCGGGCTGTCCTCTACGCCTTCCTGGACGACCACAGCCGGCTGCTGCTGGCGGGTCGCTGGTCCTTCAAGGGCGACCTGCCCGCCTTGGAGCTGGTCTTCCGCCAGGCCCTGCGCCGGCACGGCCTCTGTCGCGCCGTCTACTACGACAACGGTGCGACCTACCGCAGCCGGCACATGCGCCAGGTCGTCGCGTCGCTGGGCATCCACAACCTGGTCTTCACCACCGCGTACCGGCCCATGGGCCACGGCAAGATCGAGGCCTTCAATCGCTTCTGCCGGTCCGCCTTCATCGCGGAGGTGAAGGCCTCGTCGATCGAGACCCTGGACGGGTTGAACGCCGCCTTCACGGCCTGGGTCGAGCGCTTCTACAACCGGCGTCCCCACGGCGAGACGAACGAGCCGCCCCGGGACCGCTGGCGTCGGGACATCGAGCGTGTGCAGCACCTCGACGAGGAGGTCCTGCGCCGGGCCTTCCTGTGGTCGGAGACCCGCAAGGCCGACAAGACCGGCGTCTTCTCGCTCTTCGGACGCCGCTACCAGGTCGGGTGTGACCTGGCGCGGAAGAAGGTCGAGCTGCGCTACGACCCGGAGCGCCTCGAGGAGCTCGAGGTCTGGTTCGAGGGCCGCTTCCGCGAGCGCGTCCAGCCCTTCCAGGTCCAGCCCAACCGACGCCCCAGGCCGAAGCCGGGGCTGGCCCCGCCGGTCCCCGAGTCCGAGGGCGACGCCACGCCGGTCGCCGACTGGCTGGGTCACCTGGTGGCCGAGCGAGACGACGCGTTGGCCGAGGACCCCGAGGCCGAGCTGAAGCGCGAGCTGGAGCGCCGCCGCCTGCTGGACGAGGCCTTCGTCGATGTCCTGCGGGACCGCCTGGACGAGGTCGTCTTCGACGAGTCCACCGTCCGCGACTGGCTGCGGCACTACGGCCCACTCGACACCGAGCCGGTCATCGAGCTGCTGGACTTCGCCGTCGAGCACATGGGCCCGAGCCAGCACGTCCAGCAGTACCTGGACGCCCTGCACGCCGCCCTGTTCGAGGGAGGCGAGGCATGAACACCCCCACCGTCCCCAAGCCCGAACAGCGTCGCCTGAGGTCCCACTTCGGCCTCTCCGGGCTGCCCTTTCGAAAGAACGTCCCCGCCCACCAGATGTTCGATTCGCAGAGCCAACGCGAGCTGTTGGCCGGACTGCGCTTCTGGCTCGAGGTCCAGGGCCTGGCCCTGGTCACCGGGCCCAGCGGCGCAGGCAAGTCCATCACCCTCCGCCGCTTCGTCCGCGAGCTGCCTCGCGACCGCTACGCCGTCTTCCGCATCGGCCAGATCCCCTCCACGCCCTCGGGCTTCCTGCGTTCACTCTGCCGGCACCTGGGACTGAAGGCCCGCCTGTACCGCACCGACATGTTCGACGATGCCCAGAGCTGCCTCGGAGCCTGGACCGACCAGCACGGCACCCACCCCGTCCTGGTCCTGGACGACGCCGAGGGCATGACCGCCAACACGCTGGACCTGCTGCGCAGACTGACCACCGCCGAGCTGGACGCCGAGACCCGCTTCAGCGTCCTGCTGGCCAGCACCGAGCGCCTGCTGTCCACCTTGCGAGAGCCCCTGCTGGAGCCCCTCGTCAACCGCTTCAGCTTCGTCGCCGCCCTGAGGCCCTTCAGCGTCGAGGACACCCGCAACTACGTCCGCTTCCACCTCCAGCACGCCGGCGCCCACGAGCAGGTCTTCTCCGACGCCGCCGTACAGGCCCTCTTCCAGGCATCCCAGGGCGTCCCCCGAGCCATCAACCAGGTCGCCCTGCAAGCCCTCATCCACGCCGCCGTCCACGGCGTTGAGCGCGTCGATGGAGACCGCATGAAGCACGTCCTGCACGCCCACCCCCTCTACCGCCTCGGAGGAAAGCGCTGAACCCTCCGCGGGACGCCTTCGGTGAGGGTGTCCCGCCCACACGGCCGCAATCCACCATCCCTATGGGACCCCGTCCACCGCGGCGTCCCACACAATCCAGGCCCTCGTCCAGGGACACCGCCCACGTCGTCATCCCCCCTCGGCTACCAGGAAATCAAGCTGGGACATCGCGGGGCGAATTCAGCGAGACACAACACGAGGCGAACCGCACCGTTGGTCGGGAATGGCGGGTATTCCAAGGAAGGAAGCGCCGTATTCCGGCAGCGAGCAAGTCATTCCGATCGGCATATTCCAGCGCGGCCAGCCGGGAAAGAACCCCTGACAGCTCCGTTCTCGCGCCATTCCTGCCCCGAGGCGCAGCAGCAGGCGCGTCGCCCCGGAATATTCCCGTGGGCCAGGCCGGGCCGTGACCCTCCCCGAACCCCCCGCAACCTCCCGCCCGCGTCGAGAGTGCCGCTGCCGACCGCTTCATCGCTGCGGGGGGTTGCCGGTGGGTGCGGGGGGTGCGCGGGAGGTGGCGGCGGAAGCGCGGGGGGTGCCGGCGCGGACCTCCCGCGTCGAAGATGCTGGCCCCCTGGTCGTTCTCGGTCGCTGCGGGAGGTTGCGGGGGGTCTGGAGGCGGTCGCCAGGCGAGCGGCACGCAGACAAGGCGCCACCAGCCCACGCTGGCAAGCAGCCTCGGAACGGGACAAGTCAACGCCCCGACCCCGGCGGTGACAGAATCGCCAACCCTACCCGGGAGTTGTCCATGAGCGTGTTGAGCTACCTGCAGTCGAACGGCGATATCGACGGCGAAGACCTGGATGGGATGCCCGCGTACATGCCCGGTCGCGCCTCGGACGCTGGCACCCTGACGACCAACTACTCCATCAGCGTCAACGCTCCGATCCTTGCCTTTGTCGAGGGCCTCGCAGGAAAGAAGGCTGAGCGCTCGAACTACTCCCCCAGCGAAATGTTCTGCCCCGGACGGTTGGCGAAGGTGTTCGTCGCTTCCGACGACACTGATGTTCTCGTCGATTTCGTCGAGGGCTGGAACGGCCAGATGATCGCGGTCCCGGTCAAGCTGCTCACCGAGGAGGAAGCGCAAGCTGCCGAGAACGAGTGGGACGACTTCTTCGCGGCTCGGGAGGCACGCAAGAGCGCCCGGTGGGAGGAGCCCGTCGCCATCGTGCAGATCGACGACGAGCGCTGGCGAAACGAAGGCGCATTCAACTTCTCCCCACCGGACGACAGCTTGGACTCTCTGCTCTTCCTTGTTGGGAGCGACTGGCTGCTAGGAGTCGTCGTTCGGAGAGGTGACAAGTGGCGCTTCACCGATGCAAGGGCGCTACTCGTGGGGCTCGCCGTTGAGCACGGGGTGCTCGCCAACCACGACGCCACCAACGCCACTTCCCGCCAGGCGTTTGTCGACGCTGCGGCAGCGCATGGCGTGAGCATGGGGCTGTTGGAGCTGCACCGCCTCACCGAGAGCGTTCCCGAGCTTGCGGCGGTAGCTCGCGAGGCGGCGCTGACCGGACTGCTGCCCGAGCAGGACCTCGATGAACGGCTTCGAGGCCTCCGAGAGCGGCTGGCGAAGGCGGTGCCGGCGACCGATCCGATCCCCGCCGAGAAGCAGATCATCGACGCCGCCCGCACCGCCGTCGCCGAGCTCGAACACGCCGTCGCTGTCGTCGAAGGCATGCGCGTCGCCCGCGAGCACTACGGCATCGACATCGCGGGCGAGCGGGCCGGTGCCGTCGCCGACCTCGAAGCCCGCATCGCCGAGGCCACCGCGAAGCGGGACACGCTGAATGCCGAGCTGAAGTCGCTGGGTGGCAAGAAGGGCAGCCGCGCCCAGGCCCTCGCCCGCGCCGCGGCCGAGCTGGCGGCGCTGCAGGAGCGCCGAGAGGCCATGAAGGCCGAGGTCGCCGCTGAAGAGCGACAGGCTCAGGACGCCATCGCCAAGGTGCGGGCCACGGTCGACGCCGAGGTCGCCAAGGTGTCGGCCGAGGTGCAGCGCCAGGTCGCCGACCTCGAAGCGCGTCGGGTCGAGCTGACCGAAGCCGTCTCGGCGCTCGCGGCCCGCGTCGGAGCCCTGGACGACACGCCCCCGCAGGAAGACGACGAGGTGCCCGTCCTTGCGCTCACGGACCCCACCGACCTCACCCGGGCGCTGGAGGCACAAGGGCTCCGCTACGCCCCTGCATGGCCGACCCGCTTCCTCGTCGCTGCGCTGGCCGCTCGCCGGGTGGGCTCGCTGTTGCTGCTGGCTGGCCCCACCGGCACCGGCAAGACGCGCCTCGTGCGCCAGGTCGCCGGCCTGCTCGAAGGCTCCGGTCAGCACACCATCCCCGTGCGGCCCGAGTGGCTCGCGGCCTCGGATCTGCTCGGGTACGTCGACCCCATCCGAGACACCTTCGCGCCCACCGACTTCGTGGCGGCGGTGCGCGAGGCCACGGTCACCGACTTCCGCAACGCGGCTTCGGGCGATGCGCCGGACGCGCCCGTGCCCTGGTTCCTCCTGCTGGACGAGCTGAACCTCGCCCGCGTCGAGAACTTCGGTGCCGACCTGCTCTCGGCGCTGGACGCGCCCGGCGGCGACCCGGCGCGGGTGCTGCGCCTGTTCCCCGAGGACGTCCGCACCGGCTGGCTCCGCGAGTGGAACGCCTTGAAGGAGCGCGGCGACCTCGACGCCCGCGAGACCGGGCGTGCCGACCTGCTCGGCCGCATGTTCGACCCCGGCGCCCACCGGCAGACCGGCGCTGCCGACGCCCACCTGCTCACGCTCCCCCCGAACCTCGTGGTCTGCGGCACGCTCAACACCGACCGCCACACCCACGAGCTGTCGCCCAAGGTCTTCGACCGCAGCTTCGTGCTGCAGATGCCGGCGCCGAGTCTGGACGAGGTGCTGCGGAAGGGCGGGGCGGCGGCCTTCGCCGAGGGGGCCTCCCTGGCCCGCTACCGGCTCCCCGACCCGCCGGCAGGGGTAGACCCGCTTTCGACCACGCCCGAGCTTCTGGACGGCTTCCAGCGCGCCATCGAGGCCCTGCGCCCGACCGGCCTGATGCCCTCCTTCCGGCTGGCCCGAAACGCCCGCGCCTACCTCGCCGAAGCGGCGGCCTGGCCGGGGCTCGGGTCCGACACTGGCCGCTTGCTGGGCGACCTCGTTCACCTCCTGCTGCTCCCCCGCCTCGACTGCTCGGCCGACGCCGCCCGGCAGGCGCTCCAGGCGCTCACCGAGGTCACCCGGTCTTGGGGCAACGCCGACCTCGACCGCGAGCTGATCGAGCTGCGGGCGCGGGCCGACGACGCCCGGCACGGAGACTTCCGAGGCCTGGCCTGATGACCTGGACCGTCGGTGGGATCGCCGTGCCCGACGGGGGTGCGGCGGTCGTGCTGAGCACCGCCGAGCCGCTGGTCGTCGCTGGGAGCGGCATCCAAGCCGTGTGCGTCGAGGGCTGGGAGTCCCACCCCTTCGAGGACACTGGCGACGGCTGGGCGCCCCCGCCGCAGCTCCGTCACCGCCTGGAGACTGCTGGGCGGCTCACCCTCGCCATCGCCACCGTCGAGGGCGACCGGCGCATCCCCGTCGACCGGGAGCCCGTGAAGCTCTCGCCCGACGAGCTGGCCGTGCTGCTGGCCGACCTGGGCGAGCTGTCGCTGTCCTTCGAGGACCCCGACATCTACGGCGAGCTGTGGTCGGCGGCATCCTCCGAGAGCCGGGCCGCAAGAACCCGCGACGAGCGCATGCAGGCCCTCGCCGACGCCCTCGGGCTCCACCTGCCACCCCTGCTCGCCCGGCCGCTGCGGACCCTGGCCTTCGAGTCGGGGCCGGTGCCCGTGTCCCGCGCTCGCCCGTCGCCGCGCACCCTCATCGAGCGCAAGCTGCACCCCGAGCGCACCCACGTCCTTGGCATCGCCGCCGTCGAGAAGCCGAGCGAGGTGGACTACCGCTGGCTGCGCGTGGTGACGGAGGCCACCGCGACCTACGCCGCCCGTCGCGTCCGCGCCTACGGCGACATTCGCGACCAGGCGCGACCCGAGCGCGACCCCTGGCGGGCACACCTCGACCACCTCCGCGCCGCCCTCGGCCACCAGGCCCTCCGGTCGGTCCCGCGAGGGCGGGCCACCGAGCCGACGTGGAGCCTGACCCGCTCCGTGCATGGCGGGGCCATCTACCGAGCGGTGGAGGACGCCGAGGTCCGAGAGCGCATCCACGCCGCCCGCGACTGGACGCCGGGCATCGAGAACCTGTCGCTCTTCCCGGTCGCCGACCACAGCCACCTCTACGAACTGTGGGTGTTCTTCTCGCTGGTCGAGATCCTGCGCGCCCGCTTCGGCTTCCGCTTCGTGGACCCCGAGCCCCAGTGGGTCGCCGACTATGTGCGCTACGTCCCCGAGGCCCGGGGCTGGCAGTTCACCCGGCCGGTCGAGCTGGCCCTGACCACGACGGCCCTCGATGGCGAGACCCCCATCCGTATGCGGGCCACCCTTCGGCACGAGCCCCGTCTGGACGCCCGCAAGGCGAGCCACCTCACGCCCGACGTGCATCTCGTGCTCGAGGGGGGCGAAGACGGCCGCGAGCGCCGCACGGTCCACGTCCTCGACGCCAAGTACTCGGTGACCGACCCGCTCACCCACGCCCGCGACACCGCCCGGCGCAAGTACCTCGAGGACCTCGCCGAGCGTCCCACCACCTCGTTCGTGGCGTTGCCCAGTCCCGACGCCGGCACACGGGCGCTCATGACCCGCATCGACCAGCTCCAGCGGACGCGGGGCGACTGGCGGGGAGAGCGGGCCAGCCTCGCCGTTCAGGCGACGGGGCGGCACGGGCTGGCGTGGGGGGCCGTCGATGCCCGGCCCGGCCCGGACGGCAGCCTGGGACTGCGGCAGTTCCTGACCCTAGCCCTGCACTACCACCGCTCCGAGCTGCGGCACCTCTGCGGCCAGTGCGGGCATGTCCTCACGCTGGACGACCTGCACGTCCGACCCGCCGGGGCGACCCGCTACACCTCGGCCTCGACCGACGAGCGCAAGCTGGCCGCCCACGGCGACGGGGGCCTGGGGGCCTGGGACACGCCGTCGGCCGACGAGCTCGTCTACGGCTGCCCCGACTGCGGCCACGAGTGGCGACGGCACGCCTGCCGCACCGGCCACGTCCTGCTGAAGTACGGCGCGCTGACGCCGCACCGACGGCTCGATGATGCCGACGGCAACGTGGTGTGTAGTGTGTGCGGGCACTACCTGCGGGGGAGGTGCTGGTGAATACCGCGCTACGCGAGCGTTCCAACCGGCGCTGTTCACTCCAACTGGTCGAATAGGTCGTGAAAGACGCTCAGGGTGAGCGCCTCGAGGCGCCTCTCTTGCTCTCGGCGAAGACGCCGGATCTCCCGAACAGCTTCGGCCGCAGCCGTCGCACGAGCGGCGATGTGCTGTTGCTGGCCAATGGCAGGTAGAGGGATCTCGATCGCTTCGAACCGCGAGATGCTCAGAGTTCTGTTTCGGTCAGCGGAACCAGGAGAAGCCTTCTGGATAAGGGGAAGCCCGGCGTCCGACAGAAAGAAATACAGCAGGTAGTGAACGTCAACCTCGTCCGGGTCCCCGATGTACGGGAGGAACCGATTGGAGGCAATGCAGCCTTCGTCTGCCTCGCTGGTGACTGCGACAGCGCCTTCCCAGGCCTTGATGTTGCTCAGGAAGAGGCGCCCCGGTGTGACCTCGAAAAACCGGAGCTTGCTCAACTCGGAACCGAGGCAGGGCGGATAGTGGAACACGCCCTTCCCAAACGAGCGAACCCCCACGTTGGTGTAAACGCTCGCAGGATCGATCTCGATCATGTCGCGATCGAGGGTCAACACATCACCGACACGGACCTTTCTCACTTGATTTCTCCGCTGAGGAAGCGAATGCTGTTCATCACGGAGGCGACCCGGTTCTCGATATCTCGTACTTCTCGCCACAACTCCACAGGCGAGCGACGGGTGAAGTCGTCGCCTGCGTTGGGGTTCTTCCGGTCGAGGTTGTAGTCATCCGCCGCAATGGTATCGATGGACACCTTCCAGGCACAGTCGGTTTGCTGCCTGCCTTCCCGACGCCTACCACCCCACCAGTCGGCCACCTGTTGAAAGTCTTCTGTGCGAATAGGCTTCGTCTTCGTGTACTTTCGCCCGTTCACAGGTGGCGGCAATTCGTAGAACCAAACCGCCTTCGTGGGGCCTGGCTTCTCGAAGAACAGCAGGTTCACGGGGATGTCGGTGTACGGAGCGAAGACGCCCTCGGGCAGTCGAACGATCGTGTGGACATTGCACTCACGGAGCAGCAGCTCCCGAGTTCGGCTGCCTACGCCATCGAGGAACAGCACACCGTGAGGCAGGACCACGGCGGCTCGTCCTCCCTGACGGAGCAGGGTCACGACGAGTTGCAGGAACAAGAGGGAGGTCTCGGTGGTCCTCAACGATGTTGGGAAGTTGGAGAGTACGAGCTTCTCCTCTTGGCCACCAAAGGGTGGATTCGTCACCACTACATCAACGAGATCAGCAATGCCATAGTCGCGAAGGGGCCTTCGAAGCGCATTGTCGTGCCGGATGCCCGTCGGCACGTCGATGCCGTGCACGATCATGTTGGTGACGGCCAGCAGGTGGGGCAGCGGCTTCTTCTCGACGCCCCGAACGCTGGCCTGCAGCTCGGCCTCCTGCTCGGGGGTCTGCACCTGCCGCTTGCGGACGTGCTCGATGGCGCAGGCCAGGAAGCCGCCGGTGCCGCAGGCCGGGTCGAGCAGGACCTCTCCCAGCTTCGGGTCCACCATGTCCACGGCGAACTGGGTGACCGCCCGGGGGGTGTAGTACTCGCCGGCGTTGCCCGCGCTCTGCAGGTCGCGCAGGAGCTGCTCGTAGATGTCGCCGAACAGGTGCCGCGACTTGCTGTCGTTGAAGTCGATGGTCTCCTGCACCTTGTTGAGCACCTGGCGCAGCAGGGTGCCGGACTTCATGTACTGGTAGGCGTCCTCGAAGACCGACTTCACCAGCGCCCGGCGGCGGCGCAGGGCCTCCTGGGCGGGGTCGTCGGTGCGCGGGCCGGGCTCCAGCCCCTTGAGCGCCGGGAACAGCGTGTCGTTGACGAACTCCAGCAGCTTGTCGCCCGTCTCGCCCTCGGCGTCGGCCGCCCAGGTCTGCCAGCGCAGGTCGGGGGCCTCCTTCAGCTCGCCGGTGGTGTCGGTCCACTTCACGCCCACCAGCGGCGAGGCGAAGTCGTCCTCGACCAGCTCGAGCTCGCGCTCGCGGTCGTCCCAGATCTTGAGGAAGAGGATCCAGACGAGCTGGCCGATGCGCTGGGCGTCGCCGTCGACGCCCACGTCCTTCCGCATGACGTCTTGGATGGACTTGATGGTGGTGGAGAGGGACATTCGTTTCCTACACGGCAGTTCAAGAGATGGGCGTGCGCTGGAGCTTCGCGGCGCGGGCTTGTAGCTCGGCAAGCAGGGCGGCGTCCTCGATGCGGACATAGCGCCGCCGCACTTCAGAGATGGAGACCCCAAAGGGGCCGAAGGCCAGTTCTTTGCCGAACTGGCGGCTCCTCACGACGAAGAGCGTTGCATCGTCGCCATCGATGTTCTCGCACAGCGACTCGTTGCCCGTGGCGACCTCCATGTAGAAGTCGCCTCTGCGGAACTCGGTGTCGATGCCAGGCTCCAAGTCCCACAGCGAGTAGGTCCGCGCCTCCCCTGTCACCGCGTCTGTCACGCGCAGGGACCGTCCCAGGATGCCAGGGTCAAAGCCTCGGCGCGGCAGGCTCGCAGGGGCCAGGGTGGCGGTCACGGAGACGGCGGCGGGGGCAACCTGCCAAGCCTCGTGGGCCACCGTTGCCCCTCGAGGC
Organism: uncultured Enterobacterales bacterium; assembly: GCA_964344945.1. GTDB lineage: Bacteria > Myxococcota_A > UBA796 > UBA796 > CAJQPC01 > CAYFPX01. Next base: position 5,808 of record CAYFPX010000189.1, on the reverse strand, counting down.
AGATCGACGAGGGCTTCGACGTGAGCCTGGCGCTCGGCCTTCCGGTCAATGCCCTGCCGCCGCAGCGCATCGGACATCACTTCGCCCAGGGTCCGGTTGGCTTCCTCGCTGGAAACGACCGCGCTATGCGCCTCCTCGTCGGAGAGCTCCCGAAGGACCTCGCCTCCGGCTGCCACGAGCTTCACATCGTAGAGCCAGATCGCAAGCGTCGTCTCACGCCAGCGGGGCGGGACTTCATGCACCTCGTCGAGCTGTACCAGGGTCACGCCGGTCTCGCGTGCCTTTTCGAAGCATCCGCTCTGGAAGCCGGCCCGCGAGACCAAGACGGCCTTGCTGGCGTTGACGCTCTGTGCCTCCTGGGCCAGCGCGCTCACTTCACGGCGCTGCACCCGTCTGGCCTTGTCGCGGCACTCGACGACCACGAGAAAGTCGTAGCGGCCTTGCTTCCATCGGATGGTGACGTCGAACTGCTGGCCGTTGATCGTCTCGTCCCACTTCACCACAGCGCCTGGATGGTCCACGCGCTCGACGGCTGCGACGTACCTCTCGAAGAGCTTCCAGCGCTTCCCCATGCTGACCTCACCCCACGTCCCGGTACAGCGCGTCCTCGATCTCCTTCACCGCCTGCTCGTAGCCCTTCTTCCCGCCAAACAGGTTCACCAGCTCCAGCACCGTACCCATCTCGTCGAAGGGCTGGTTGCGGAGCACGGCGGTCTTCTCGGGCAGCACGCCCTCGTCGGCGTACTTGTCCAGCAGGGCATCGAGCACCGAGCGGGCCTTGCCCTCGAAGCGGGCGTAGACGTCGCGCTTGCGGACGCCCTCGGCGCGCTCCTTGCGGGTCAGCGGTGGCCGGTCGTAGGCGACGTGGCAGACCAGATCGAAGGCGTCGAGGTCCTTGCCCACCTGCTCCCGCAGCGCGTCGATGAGCACGCCCTGGTCGGCCAGCTCGTCGAGCACGCTCTGCTTGCGCTCGGCCGCGGACCAGCGGCGCAGGAAGGCATCGAGGCTCTCGTACCGCTCGCGGACGGCGGTGCGGGTGTAGTCCCGCAGCGACTCGGTGATGAGCCGCCCGTCGGCCCCGTAGTACTGGACCCGCTCGGCCACGACCATCACGTCCACGCCGCTGACAACGTACTTCTTGCTGCCCTCGGGCTCGGGCTCGGGCAGCACCGGCCCCACCTCGCCGTCGCCGTCGTCCGGGTCGGGCGGGACCACGGGCTCCTCTGGCTGAGGCTCGTAGATGACCACCGGCTCGCCGTCGAAGTCCGGGTCGGCGAACAGCTCGGTGGCCTTCTTGAAGTCCATGATGGTGAACCAGAGCTTGCCGGCGTCTTCGTGGATGCGCGTGCCCCGGCCCACGATCTGCTTGAACTCGATCATCGACTCGATGCGCTGGTCCAGCACGATGAGCTTGCAGGTCTTGGCGTCCACGCCCGTCGTCAGCAGCTTGCTGGTCGTCGCGATGACTGGGTAGCGCCGCTCGGGGTGGATGAAGTCGTCCAGCGCCCGCTTGCCCTCGTCGTTGTCGCCCGTGATCTGCACGACGAAGCGCGACAGGTTGGTCTGCTCGTCGGGGTAGCGGCGGGCGACCTCGTTGATGAGGGCCGAGCGCATGCGGCTCGCGTGGTCGATGTCCTCGCAGAACACGATGGTCTTGCCGTAGGGGTCGACGCCCTCGAGGTAGTCGCAGACCCGCGCCGCCACGAGGCGGGTACGCTGGTTGAGCACCAGCACGCGGTCCATGTCCCGCTGGTTGTAGATGCGGTCCTCGATCTCCTGGCCAAGATCGTCCTTCATGCCCGCTGGCGGTCGCCAGCCCTGCAGGTCGCGGTCGAGGTCCACGCGCACGACCTTGTAGGGGGCGAGGAAGCCGTCGGCGATACCGTCCTTGAGCGTGTAGGTGTAGACCGGCTGCCCGAAGTAGTCGATGTTGGAGACGTCGGTGGTCTCCTTGGGCGTGGCGGTCAGGCCGAGCTGGATGGCCGGCTCGAACCAGTCGAGGATCTCGCGCCAGGCCGATTGCTCGCGGGCCGAGCCCCGGTGGCACTCGTCGATGACCACGAGGTCGAAGAAGTCCCGCGAGAACTGCTTGTAGACGTTCTTCTCGTCCTCGGAGCCCGACACCGCCTGGTAGAGCGCGAGGTAGACCTCGTAGGACTTGTCGATGGTGCGGTTCTGCACCTTGGTCATCACCTGCCCGAAGGGCTTGAAGTCGTTGGTGATGGTCTGGTCGACGAGGATGTTGCGGTCGGCGAGGAAGAGCACCCGCTTCACTGTGCCGGCCTTCCACAGCCGCCAGATGATCTGGAAGGCGGTGTAGGTCTTGCCCGTACCCGTCGCCATGACCAGCAGCACGCGCCGCTGCCGTACCACCCGCTCCACCTCGTCCGACAGGCCCTTCCAGGCCCGGTAGCGGCTCCACAGGGCGCTGGGGCTGGGGAACTCGTCGAGGGAGACGAACCGCTCCACCGGGTCGGACAGCCCGGTGCGGTCGTGGAACATGAACCCGTCGCCGTTGCTCGTGAAGACGAAGGGCACGTCCAGAGCCTCGGCGTAGCCCAGCGCCTGCTGCATCCCTCCGCCGACGGGGTGGGTGTTGTCCTTGGCCTCGACCACCGCCAGCGGGAAGTTCTGGCCCTGGAACAGCAGGTAGTCGGCGCGCTTCTGCTTGCCGCGCACCGCCACCTTGCCGCGCACCAGCACCTGGCCGGCGGTGAAGGAGTACTCCCGGCGGATCTGGCTGTGCTGGTCCCACCCCGCCCGCACCAGCGCGGGCGTGATGTAGCGGTCGCAGATCTCGGTCTCGGTGAGGGACTTCTTCGACATCGGGCCGTGGTGGGACAAGAGCAGGCCGCGAGGGCGTCAGCGTGGGCGGGAGTCTATCGGATCGGGCGGTAGAGGTGGAGGACCGGCGGGGCGGGGCGACGCAGGACCGCGCCGCCGTGGGGTGGGCGGAAGGAGATGGATCTGCTCATCGCTCCGCGCCCTGTGCGCCCTCACGACCGGTTGAGCTGCTCATGGTGGGTCAGGCCGATAGGAGGGGACGCCAGCCCGGTAGGCGCACGGGCTGCCAGGCCGGAGCCTCGCCACGCGCGGGTCGACGGCATCGCCTGCGCAGTCGGAGTAGGCTGGGGGTGCGCATCCGCCGTCGCCGGAGCAAGCACGCATGGCCGTCCACCCTACAATTGAGTTCAAGGGAATCGAGGAACTTCACCTAGATCCTCGCAATCCGCGGCTTGGTCGCGCTGAGGTGGCGAAGGGCCTGAGTCAGCAGCAGGTGCTCGACATCCTGAAGACGTGGTCGTTGTTCGAGCTCGCGCAGTCGATGGCGCGCCAGGGCTTCTGGCCGCAGGAGGCGCTGCTCGTGGTCACCGAAGAGATCGATGGCACGCCCTCGCTCGTCGTTGTCGAGGGTAATCGTCGTCTCGCCGCCGCGAAGCTGCTCCTGGCCACTCGGGACGGAGCCGCCCCGAGCGCCGCCTGGTCTGCCCTGGTCAAGAATGCCGACCCCAGCGCGATCGCCTCCCTTGAGTCGCTCCCGTGCGTCGCTGCAGACAACCGCCAGGACGCCGACGCCTTCCTGGGTTTCCGGCACGTCACCGGAATCAAGGAATGGCACCCGGCCGAGAAGGCCGAGTTCATCTCGTACCTCGTGCGCGACAAGGGGATGTCCTACAAGGACGTCGCGGACACCATCGGCTCGAAGGGCAAGGTTGTTGGTCGCAACTTCGTGACCTACCAGATCCTGGCGCAGCTTGAGAGTGACGGGTTGACCGAGGAGGCCACGGCGCTTGAGCAACGGTTCAGCGTCCTGTTTCTTGCCCTCCGTAACCGTCACGTCCGCGACTTCATCGGCCTGGCCGACGATCTGGAGCCCGATGCGGCCGTGAGCCCGATTGCGGAGGATCACGCTGACGACCTTGCCGATCTCATCGGCTGGATGTTCGGCACCTCGAGGCGGCCGAAGATCGTCAAGGAGTCTCGAGAGGTCGAGCGCTTCGCCTTCGCTCTGTCCAACGAGAAAGCGGTGAAGTATCTACGCGAGTCGAAGCTCCCTCAACTCGACGTCGCCTATCGCCTTGCCGGGGGGGAAGGCGCCGATGTCGTCGACCTACTTGAATCCGCTGCGTACAACGTGGAGCAGGCCCTCAGCGTGTTGCAGCACCACGCCGATGAGCCCGAGGTCATAGAGGTCGCCAAGCGGCTGGCGCGGGACATCCGCCAGGTAGCCAACACCGTGCCCGCGGCCGCTCCAGTGCTGTGCCCGGAGCCGAAGTAGATGCTCACCCTGCCAGAGGAGCGTTTTGCTCGTTCGGTGAAGAAGCACAACGTCGACCTCGTCGCGCTCGCGGACTGGATTGAGGCCAGCGCTGTGTTCCTCCAAGAGCCCGTGTCCATGTCCGATGTCATCGACCTGTTGTGCGAGGAGGGGGTCTACGACGACCAGGACTTCGCGAGCGAGAGGGTAGATGAAGCATGGGATCTGTTGAGGGAGAACGCGGAGGCACTGGGCCCCAACGCGCTGGTGACGGTCACAGACAGGACCGTAGAACCGGTCGGTGCCTGGAGTGAGCGACCGGCAACGGCCTTGGTGCTCGCCCTGTCCATTGCCCCTATGTATGCGGGACTCCGCGCCCACCTGAAGGACAAGTATGCGGAACAAGGGGCCCTCTTCGAACGCGTCGCGCAGGCGGCGTTGGTAGCGAGGGGGTGGTCGGTCCATCTCACGGGCTGGCAGGCGGGCATGGAAGCGCAGAAGTTCGGCGACCTTATCGACGGTGTTCAGCACTTCCTGTTCGAGCCGCTGCGCGTACCCGCAGCAGAGGAGCTGCTCAGCTCGGCCAACGACGCAGGGCTCGACCTCGTGTGCGTATGGCCTTTCCAGGATGCGCGTCCGGCGGCGCCTGCCCTCTTCGTGCAGTGCGCCAGCGGCGCCAACTGGAAGACCAAGCTGAAGACCCCTGATCCCGAGGTGTGGCAGAAACTGATCGCGTTCATCGTGACGCCTACCCGGGCGATCGCGATTCCTTTCCTCTTGGACGGCGAAGTGTTCAAGAAGAGCGCGATGCTCCAGTCTGGAGTGCTCATCGATCGGCTGCGGCTGCTCCGCGATCTCGGCGCACCGGACGCGTGGCTCGACGCCGATACAAGGACGGGACTTGTCACCTGGCTGGAACCCAAGCTGGCCGGCCTGGCTGCCGCGGCATGAGGTTTAGGACTCGCTGAGAAGGGTCTCGATGCGCTGAACGACTTCGGCGAGGTTCTCGTTGATCTCACCCTCCCAGACCTTGCGACCCTCCAGCCCTCTTGGGCAAGGGTGTCGTCGATCTTGCGATCGCGCCGCATGTTCCCACCTATCTTGGCTACCCAGTAGGCCGCGTTGTGACCGCGGAGCAGCTTCTCGCGCCTGACCTCCCAGTTCCGTCCATGCCAGAAGTCCCCGTCGCAGAACACCTCGAGGCGGGCACCCACGAAGACGATGTCCGGCTTTCCGGGCAACCACCCAGGGTTCTTGCGATAGCGGTGCCCTCGACGCCACAAGGCTCGCCGGAGGCGAAGTTCCGGCTTCGTGTCCCGCTTCCTGCTTGCGCCCCTGGCCGCCCTGCTCGCGCCTGCAGACGCCGGCCTGCGGTTCTTGAAGCTGGGCGTGTTCACGAGGCGGCCACCTGGTCGGCGGCTCCGCCATCTCCATTCGCGATGGGAGCAAGGAGCGCCTCGAACAGCGCTCCGCCGCCCATGCTCGCATCGCGCACTTTGACCCTGCCCCGAAGTGCCGGACCACCTGCTAAGCAAGATCAGGAGGTCTGA
>CAYFPX010000188.1:13996-17058 GCA_964344945.1 uncultured Enterobacterales bacterium | reverse complement strand
GAGCCGGCCCGGGTCGGAGGCGCCTGCCCAACGGACTGCACAGGCGGCTGTCCCGACGGCGAGACCTGCCTCATCGACTGCTTGGGCGAGGACGGCTGCAAGTCCACGAGCGTGACCTGCCCGGACGGCTGGGCTTGCGAGATCGACTGCGACGGCAAGGCGGCCTGCGACAGCAGCACCCTGACCTGTCCGACCGACAACACCTGTGCCATCGACTGTCCGAGTGCCGACAGCTGCAAGGCGGCGAGCATCACCTGTCCGGAGCGGGCGAGCTGCTCGCTGACCTGCAGCGGCAGCTCGAGCTGCCAGGACGCGACCCTGGCCTGCGGCCCGAAGGCCTGCTCCGCGACGTGCACGGGACCGGACAGCTACGCCTCGGTGGACTGCGGCCTCAGCTGCGACTGTACCGACGACTGTTAGCGACAACAACGGGGGTCGGACCCCAGCGCTTAACAACAGGGGTCAGACCCCAGCACATGACACGTTCAAGGAACGGGACAGTCGGTGAACAACTGGGAACGAAGGCCGCTTCAGCCGCACTCGTCGGTGGCGTCGGCGCAGATCATCTGGTCGGGGTCGAGGGTCAGCGTGACGATCTGGCCGTCGACGTGGCACTCACCCTGACCGATGGTCACGGTCTCGCTGGCGGAGTCGCTGTACCAGCAGCAGGGATCGCCCTCGACGTCGGCCTCGTAGCGGGCCGTGATGTGGAATTCGCCCGGGTTCTCCCAGCCGGCCACGGCTTCGCTGCAGTCGTCGTTCATGCAGTCGACCTGGGTCTCGGCGCCACCGTCGAGGGTGTAGAAGAGCTCGGTCGGGGCGAGGGGGTCGCCGGCGGCGTCGACGACGTGGATCGTGACGGACGCCATGGCCATCGCGTCGCAATTCGTCTCTCCGCCGTCGCAGGCGATGAGGGTCAGGGCGGCGGTGGCGAGGGTCAGGGTGCGGATCATGGGTCTTCCTCCTGCTGACCTTGCCATGCGAAGGGCGTGCCAACAGCTGGAGGGGCTTCAGACCGTGTCCCGGGCCGCCGGATCGCGACTCTGCTGTCGCGAGTCTCCGATCCTGGACCTGGATCACGACGAGATGGACGACACCTTCGAGACCATCGGTCCGGAGCTGATCCACTTCTTCTCCACGGGGCGGTCCACCGAAGGGGCGGCGCGGGAGCCGCTGGACGGGGATCCGTTCGTGGACTGACTCAAGGCGTGGCGGGCGCGGGCTCCTCAGCCGGAGGCTCCTCGCTCGGTGCCTCGGGCGCCACCGCGCCAAAGCCCAGATCCCCGGCCTGGGTGCCCAGGGCCGACAGGTCCCGGCGCAGGGCCTCCAGCGCCTCGCCGTAGGCCGCCCAGTCACCGGCCCGCTGGGCCTCCTCGGCCGCCGCCAGGGTGGTCTGGGCCTGGAGCGCCAGGGCCCGCCAGTCGGCGCTGTCGCGCACGTCCTGGGCGGCGACCTCCTGCTCGGTGGCGTCGGCCGCGACCTGGCCGTCGGGCACCACGCCGAAGACCTTGGCCAGGGCCAGGTCCAGGGTGGTCTCCATCGCGATGCGGTTCTCGTAGGAGACGATCACCCGCTTCAGCTCCGGCAGCTCCGAGGTCTCCGCCTGGAGGTACAGGGGCTCCACGTACATCAAGCTGTCCTCGATCGGGATGACGAGGAGGTTGCCGCGCACGACCCGGCTACCACCCTGGTTCCACAGGGTCAGCTGCTCGCTGATCTCCGGCACCTGGTCGATCCGGCTCTCGATCTGCCGCGGGCCGAAGATCAGCTTCTGCTTGGGGAACTGGTAGAGGATCAGCTTGCCGTAGTCGCCGCCGTCCGACCGGGCAGCGAGCCAGCTGATCATGTTGTCCTTGTTGGTCGGGCTGAAGGGCACCAGCAGCACGAACTCGGCGCTGTCCTCTTCCGGGAGCTTCATGATCAGGTAGTAGGACTGCATCGGCCGGGTCTGGCCGTCGTACTGCTCCTTGGGCAGGGTCCACATGTCCTCCTTGTTGTAGAAGACCGTGGGATCCTGCATGTGGTAGGCCATGTACTTGCCGGCCTGCACGTTGAAGAAGTCCACCGGGTAGCGCACGTGGTCCCGCAGGTCGGCGGGCATCTCGTCCATCGACCGGAACACGCCCTCGAAGACCTTGCTGTAGGTCTTGATGAGCGGGTCGTCGGTGTCGGCGACGTAGAACTCGACGGCGCCGTGGTAGGCGTCGACGACGATCTTCACCGAGTTCCGCAGGTAGTTGAACCGGCCGTTGCGCACGGACTCGCTGTAGGGGTAGCGGTTCGACGAGGTGTAGGCGTCGAGCATCCAGACCAGCCGGCCTTCGTGGAGGACCAGGTAGGGGTCGCTGTCCACCTCGAGGAAGGGCACCAGGGTGTGGACCCGCTCGCGGATGTTCCGCCGCAGCAGGATCTTGGTCTCGTCCTCCAGGTAGTTGGACAGGATCATGTCCACGCTGCCGAAGTAGGCGGCGAAGGTGAGCTTCTTCCACAGGGCGCCGATGCCCACGCCGCCGTCGCCGGCGTACCGGGTGTAGGCGTTCTGGTCACCCACCGGGTAGTCGAACTCCTCGGCGCCGGTGCGCACCAGGACGTAGTGGTTGGTGAGCTCCCCGAAGTAGATCTCGGGCCGCGTGACCTCGAGGCCGACCTTGGACTCCGGGGGGATGTCCTGGATCCAGAGGTCCGGCAGGCCCTCGGTGGTGACCACGTTCACCGGGCTCATGGTCAGGCCGTAGCCGTGGGTGTACTGGAGGTGTTGGTTGACCCAGCTCTTGGCGGTGGCACTGACCGCGCCGTAGTTGAGCTCACGGCCGGAGAGCATGACCTGGCGGAGCTCGCCGTTGATCATGTAGCGGTCGATGTCGACGTCGACGAAGTCGTAGTAGAGGCGGATCTCCTGGAGCTGGCCATAGGTCGTGCCCAGGGGCTGGTCGTCCCAGATCCGGACGTTCTTCACCGTGAGGGGATTGGCCTGGACGTCGGTCAGGCTCAGGTCGCTCGCGGCCTCGAAGGGCCGGACCTCGATGCGGTCCAGGGCGTAGGCCTCGCGCGTGGCCTTGATG
>CAYFPX010000188.1:8050-13986 GCA_964344945.1 uncultured Enterobacterales bacterium | reverse complement strand
CTCCCGCTCCAGGGACAGCTCGTTCGGCGTGACGACGAACTTCTGGATGACCGCCGGGTAGACCCCGTTGGCCAGCACGCTCATCAGGAAGAAGCCCACCAACCCGCTCACCGCGAGCCGCATGTCACTGCGGAACACGCTGGCCACCAGGGACACGGTCACGCCGATGGACACGACGATCATGATCCACAGGGCCGGGATCTGGGCGTTCACCTCGGCGTAGCCGGCGCCGAAGACCACACCGCCGCCCGGGCGCGTCAGCAGGCCGTAGCGCTGGAGCCAGAAGTCGAAGGCGAACAGCAGGAAGAGCATCCCGCCGAGGTTGAGCAGGTGGGCGCGAGCACCCCTGGAGAAGCCCTGGGCCCGGGGCGGGCCGAAGCGGGCCTCGAGGCCGCCGTCGCCCTTGTCGATGGTGAGGACCTGGCCGCCGGCCTGGCCGGCGAGGTTCAGCGGACCCTGGCGCAGCCGCTCGCGACCGATGTGGATCGCCGCGACCGTGCCCAGGCTGACCAGCGTGAGCAGGAAGAGCAGCTGCTGGACGTGGGCCCAGACCGGCAGCTGGAAGACGTAGAAGCCGATGTCCAGGCCGAAGATCGGATCGCTGCGACCAAAGGGCTCCCGCTCGACGTAGCTCAGCAGCTCCAGCCAGTGGCTGGAGGCCCAGCGGGCGAACATCATGCTCACGAGCACGACCCCGGCGCCGATGGCGCTCTGGGCGATGCGCCGGAGCTGGGTGGCGGAGAGCTGGAGCTCGCCGGAGGTGCCGGCCAGCCAGGCGAAGTTCCAGGGGGCGTCCTTCCAGGCGATGCGGGCGTTGATGCCCAGGAAGCCGGCCGCGATGACGAACACCGCGAGCCAGACCCCGACCTGGGTGCCCAGCGACGTGGCGAAGATGCCCCAGTAGCCGAGGGCGTCGAACCACAGGGCGTCGACGACGAAGCCGATCGCCGGGCCGGTGGTGACCCACAGGACCAGGAAGATGCCCAACAGGACGAGGGTGGAGCGGTTGCTGTTGTTCATGTCGGATTCAGTGCTCGAACTTCAGCGAGAAGCGGCGGGTGCTGTGGGCGACCGAGTTCACGACGCGGGCTGCGAGGGACAGCTGCGCACCGAGGACGCGGTCGTCGACCATCAGGTACTCGGCGAGGGCGTGGATGAGCCGGACGTAGAGCGGCGTGGTCTTGCGCTCGATGGAGTCGAGCAGGGCCTGGGTGGTGTCGAGGACCTGGGCGACCCGGTCGGCCTGGCCGGGCCCGGCCGCGGCCTTGAGCTCACCCGCACGGCTGGCGAAGGTCCGCTTCAGCGTGCGGGTGCTGCCCAGAGGCTGGACCAGGAGGTCGTCGAAGGCCTCGCGGGCCTCGGAAGGCATCTTCATGCCGCCTGACTAACAGGCTGATGAAAGAGGCGGACCGAGCCCCGCCAGGCCATCTACGCCGAGGTTGGCGAGCCGGGGCAGCCGGCGATTCCGAAGGAGGGAGCGTGCTCCAGCACGTGACTGACGACGGGCGCCGACCTCGGTGGAATCAGGGACCCGCTTGCGGGCCGAGCGCAGCGAGGTGGACCGCGGGGCGACGAGAGCCCCTGTCACCAGCCTGTAGACGCGTCGGGGCGGCTACTCCGCGGTGGTCTCCCCCTCGGCCAGAGGGCTCTCCTCCAGGGTCACCCTCAGGCCGGTCACCTCGTCGGCGCTGAACAGGGGCTCGCCGCAGTCCAGGCCATCGCAGAGCCAGGCCCGGGGCGGCCCTTCGAGGGGCAGCGGCACCGCGGCTGGGTGGTTGAGCCAGCCCGCGGGATCCCGCCACTCCAGCCACCGGTGCTCCAGCGGCAGGGCCCGGGCGGCGTCGAAGAGCGCGGCGGTCGGAACGTCGTCCCTCGGGCCGATCACCACCAGGTGCACCGGTCGCTCGTCGAGGGCCCGCTGGGCGGCGGCGGTGGCGCCATCCCGATCCGGGGCGGTCTTCAGGCCGGCGAGGCCGTGGCGGGCCATGCCGGACCAGCGAGGGTCCCCGGTCACGTGGCCGAGCCAGGCCACGAAGGCGACGGTGTCGAGGTTCTCGCTGCGCACCACCTGCCGCTCGACGTCCAGGGCGCTCACCGTGGCGAAGCCCGGGCCGCCGCTGAGGAAGCGACTGCCCAGGAAGCCCGCGGTGGCCTGGGCTTCGGCGAGCCAGGTCGGGTCTCCGGTGGAGCCATGGAGGGCGAGCAGGGCGTGCCCCATCGCGACGGAGTCGGCGAGGGCCGGCGCTGCGAGGGGATCGCCGTGCTGGGAGAAGCCGCTGCCTTCGAGCTGGCGATCGCTCAGGGCCCACTCGGCGGTGGCCAGGGCCACGCCCAGCGCGGCCTCGTCGCCGGTCGCATCGGCCCAGGCACACAGAGCGACGATGCCAACCCCTGCGTCGCGGGTGGCGAGCTCGGGGCCCGCGATCAGCTCGCCGGCGAGGTCGGCCAGGCCGGCCTGGCCCGCGGCGCGGTCCTCCGCACTGCCGGTCCTGGCGAAGGCCAGGGCGGCCTGGCGCAGGGACTCCGCGTGCCGATCGATGTCGGCGAGCTCCCGCCCCTCTGTGGCCTCTACTGGCGCGAGCGCCTCGTCGGCCAGTGCGGGTCCTTCCAGGCCTTGCTGCGCCCACACCGGCGAGGCGGCCAGCACAGCGATCAAGGCCAGGACCCGAGGGGGGTGTCCCATGCGATCTCCCACAGTCATCCCATCGGCCCCGGCCCGACCGATGCCTACATCTTTCCCGCTGATCACGGGGCTTCGCGACCTTTTTGGCCGGCGAAGGCCGCTACGGCCGCCGGGCGGGCCGGGCGGCCCGCCGACTTTTTTGCACCGGCGTTAACGGCCGCGGCTACGGTGCCACTCCCACCCTGACCCCGTGTCTTCCCAGAGGTCCACGTGAACTACGAGGAGCTGGTCCAGCGGATCCTCAACCGCGTCGACGAGCAGGCCTACCACGCCGAGCACGACGATCTGGACGGCGACCAGCTGGGTCCGATCAACGAGGCCCTCCGGGCCCTCGGCGATCCCTCCCAAGGTCCCGACGTCGCCCGCGCACTCACCCACCGGTACGCCGAGACCGGCCGGATCGACCCGGTGAACGCGCTGTCGCTGCTCCACGTGATCGCCGCCAGCCCCCAGGTGGCGGACTACGCAGAGGCCTCCCGGCTGGTGGCGGAGCAGGAGCAGGCGGCGCTGGCGATGGGCGGCCCGCGGCTCCAGAAGAACCTCGCCAGTGTCGAGCGCCATCGGGGCGTCCTGGCCTTCAAGATGGGTCGCTTCGACGTGGCCTTGGACTACTTCTCCCGCGCCTTCGAGCGGCAGCACATCCCCGGCAACCTGGCCAACGTGCTGTGCACGCTCTTGCGCCTGGGCGACGTCGCCGACGCCCGCGACCTGCGCGACCAGGTGTTCAACGCCTTCCCCACCGCCTTCACCCGGGAGCTCCGGCGACTCATCCGCCTGGACCCGGACCTCGCCCTGCTGCGCCAGGAGGACACGCCGTGACCTCGATCCAAGCCTTCATGATCTGGCTGCTGACCCTGTTCGGGGGCGCCCCCGTGGTGGACGCTCCCGAGATCGGCGTCCTGGTGACGCCGCCGCCCTGCGCGAGCTGTACCGATGTCGAAGAGGAGGAGCCCGACTGGGTCGAGATCCAGCTGCGCCTCATCCGCAACGGCAAGAACGGCATCTTCAACGGAGTCTGAGCCTTGCTTCCCAACCAAGCAAACATCCGTGAGCCGCTGGAGCAGCTGCTGTCGGATCGGGGAAGCGCCGAGGCGAGGGCCCTCTACGCGACGCTCGCGCGGTACATCCACCGCCGGGTCGTCAGGCTCTGCGCTGGTCGCCACGCCGGTCTCTTCGGGACCTTCGAGCACGAGGAGCTCGTGGGCGAGGTCCTGCTCCACTGCATGAACGGCGCCCTGGTCCGCTTCCAGGGCTCCACCATCCCCGAGCTGCTCGCCTTCGTGCGCACGCTGACGGATCGGACCGTGGGCCACTCCGCCCGGCGCCGCATCCGCGAGCGCGACACCCTCGAAGGCGAGGCCCGGGAGGTCGTCGAGGCCTGGAACGGCACCACCGGGGCACCAGACCTCGGTGTGGAGCTGTCCGAGCACAATCCCTTGAACGACCAGGACACCGCCTGGCTCCAGGAGCTCTTCTCCGCCGGCAGCCAGGCCCGGCTCGCCCGGCAGACCGGCGTGAGCCGCGCCGCGGTGACCCAGCGAATCCAGCGGATCCGAGCCCGGATCCGTGCCATGGGTCCCGATCAACAGCTCGAGGCCGAGGTCTGGGCACGCAACCACGCGTACGCGATCGCCACGCAGCGCGAGACCTAGCTCTGGCATCACCACCGTGTGCTCCGGGAATCCTCCCGGCGCATGGACCCGGGTCTTTCCGTGGCGGGGACGACCCGGGTCGCTCTTTTTGGCCGGCGGAGGACGCTACGGCCTGCGGCCTCCGCTCGGAGCGGGGGTGGGGTCGCTGCGCTCCCCACCCGCGAGACTCCGGGGGGCGAGGCGGCGTTGGCGGGGATCGACGAGCGGACTGGAAGGACCCAGGAGGGAGAAACGTCCGTACTTCGGACTTTGTGGCCCTCTCAGTCACTGAGACGCCCTCAAGGTCCGAAGTACGGACGTTCGTCGCCCCTCAGGCCCTCCTCTTGGCCACCGCCGCCGCAACAGCTGCCCCGACCCGAACCTCCCACTGCCCCTTCTGCGGCACGCTGTACGACCTCACCCCCGGATCCCGCTGCCCATCCTGTGGCGCACCGCCGATGGTCCTGCGAACAGCGTGGTGAGGGCCTCCTGGGGAAGGTAGAGTGGACCCTCCTCGGCACCCGGACACGCGATGAGTTCCTTCGCCCAGCAGAACCCCGCCCAGTCCCAGGCCCCCGAGACCGAAGCCTCCCCTGCCCGCGAAGGAGACGGCCGCGGCAACGCCGCCGCGCTGGACCAGGCCCGGGGCGGGGGCCGCGGCGTCGGCGCCCTGGCCGGGCTGCCCGGGTACAAGGGGGATCCTCAGCGCCTGTCCCGCCTGCTGGAAGGGGGCTTCGGCAGCAGCTTCCCGGGGACCGAGGTCCGCGAGGGCGAGCCGGCCGGCGGCGCGGCGGCCAGCTCCGAGGGCAGCAACGTCACGGTGGGCCAGGACTTCGAGTCCATGAGCGCCGAGGAGCAGGACTTCGTCATCGCCCACGAGTTCGCCCACCAGGCCCAGCAGTCCTCGGGCCCGTTCTCCCCCAGCTCCCGCAGCGCCGTCGAGGCCGACGCCAACGCAGCCGCAGCCACCGTCCTGAGCGGCGGCCAGGCCAACCTGTCCGCCAGCGCCCAGCCCGGCACCGCCTACCACTGGGAGTGGTCCGACGTGGTCGAGACCGGCCTGAACGTGGTCACCTTCGGCGCCTACGGCGCGGCCACGGACCTGGCGGAGTGGACCCTCGAGCGCATCGCCAGCGACGCCGACCTGCTCACCTGCTTCCAGGAGGCCGGTGAGGCGGTGGCCAAGGGTCTGATCGACCAGCTGGTCGGGGTCAACATCGCGATCCTGACCAACTTCCTGATCGCCAACCCGACCCACCAGCTGGCCACCTACGTCCTGGGCAAGCTCGACTCCGAGCAGATCGCCACGGTGCTCCGCAACCTCTCCACCGAAGAGCTGGTGGGCTTCGTGGCCCTGTGCGCGGCCGGTCCCTTCCTGCTCTACATCCTGCCGGCCATCGCGCTGCTCGACGAAGAACAGCAGTCCGCCGTGCTCGAGGCCTTCAGCCCCGAAGCCCTCGGCCGTGCCCTGCTGGCCCTGCCCGCCCAGACCAGGGATCTCCTCCAGGCCGCGGTGAACGCCGCCTGGCCGGTGGGCGCCGGCGTGTCCCTCGACGCCAGCCTGGGCGCCACCTTCGGCTACCCGTGCTGGGGGCTTCATCGGCTTCGGCGGCCAGGAGACC
>CAYFPX010000188.1:0-8040 GCA_964344945.1 uncultured Enterobacterales bacterium | reverse complement strand
GCGGCAACCGGGAGGGCGGACTGGGCATCGGCGCCGAGGCCGGGGTCCAGTTCCAGGCCGGACTGCGCCAGTGCGTCAGCCAGACCTTCGAGTTCCCGGTCATGGACGACGGCGGCTTCGCCGCGTTCCTGCTGCTCTGCGTCGGGGTGAGCGAGGGCGCGGTCTTCCGCCTGGCGTCCCTCTTCATCGACGAGCTCCGCGCCCTGACCCCCGAGAACTACAACACCCAGAACAAGTTCGAATTCAAGGTCTTCGCCGAGGGCAACGCCGCCGCCCAGGCCGGCGTCCGCGCCGGCGGCGAGAACACCGAGGAGGGCGGCTCCACCTGGTCCAACAACGAGGGCTCCCGGGACACCGGCTCGGCCTCGAACATGCCCTGGTACGACCTGCGCAAGCTCATCCGCGCCAGCGTGGCCGGCACCGCCTCCGCCGAGGCCGGGGTCGGCGCGGAGATGGAGGTCAAGAGCTGGACCAACAACGCCGACGGCACCCGGGTGCCGGCCGAGATGGACTTCGCGCTGAGCGCCGAGGGCTCCGCCACCGCGGGGATCGTGCACAGCATCCCCGTGCTCTCCGGGATGATGGGCCAGCTGCCCTCCTTCGAGACCGGCGGCGGGGTCAAGGTGGTCTGGCATGTCACCGGCCAGCCCGAGGACGAGGAGGGCGTGTTCTCCGAGCCCGAGGTCCACCTGATCGCCAAGACCGGCGCCGGCTTCGACCGGCTCGAAGGCGCGGGCTCCGAGACCGACATCAACCTGGGCACGATGGGCCCGGACACCTTCGACTCCGTGGAGAACTTCCTGGCCGCCCAGCGCGGCGCGACCTTCCGCCGTCGGGCGAGCATCGGCGGCAACTTCGGCCGCGCCTACGTCTCCGCCCTCAACCGGCAGGGCAGCTTCAACACCATGCTGCCCGCCGAGTACCGCCGCTACGGCTTCCGGGTCGAGGGCTACGTGGACGTCACCTGCGCGATCAGCACCGACCAGGTCCGCGGCATCTACAACGACGTCATCTCCGGCGCCCAGGAGTACGCCGAGGGCGGCCCGATCCTCCAGTCCCTGCAGAACGACGTCATCGCCCTGCTCACCGGCGGCGAGGTCTCACCGGCCCTGTCGTCGACGGTGCGCAGCGTCGCCCAGCGGCTGCTGGACTCCCTGACCGAGCTGGACTTCAACGGGGTCTTCGGCCTGGGGCTTGCGGCCGGTGCGCAGGCCTCCGAAGGCGCCAAGGTCCGGCTCGAAGGCAGCGCCGCGGGCGCGATCACCTACGAGCGCAACCTGCTCGAGGAGCTCGGCGACGGCGCCCGCCCCACCGTCGAGCAGCTGGAGAACCTGATCCGCAACATCGGCACAGCGGGCTCCGAGGTGCTCGAGGTCCCAGGCGAGAATTCCTGACCCTTGAAGGTCCTCCTCGCCGGCCTGTCCGGCTCCCTGGCCCACGCCTCGCGCCTGGTCCGCGTCGCACGGGCCCTGGCCGAGCGAGGCCACAGCTGCCACCTTGCCGGCGGCCCGGGCTTCCTGGACGACGACGTCCTGGTCGCCCCGGGGGAATTTCCGCGACACTCCCTGGCCGAGCCGGGCCTGGCCCAGCTCATCGGCGGGGGCGAGGGTCCCGGCTGGTTCGAGCGGGCCCTGGACGACGATCGCGCCCTGCTCGAGCGCACCGGGTGGGACGCGGTGGTCTTCGACAACCGTCGGTCCACCGGGGTGGCGGCCCGCCTGGCGGGCGTGCCGTCCCTGAGTCTGACCAACACCCCCCTGCTCGGGCCACACCTGGGCTGGTCCCCGAGCGTGGAGAGCTTCCTGGGCCTGCTCGCACCGGTGATGGGCCTGGATCCCGACAGGATTCGCACCAGTCCCGCGCTCCGGGACAAGCGACCATCAGACCCGATGCCCCTCCAGGCGGGGCCGCTTCCGGACCCACTGCGCCAGGCCCTGGAGCGGGTGGGCCTGGAGCCCCCAGGGGCGATGCACCTGCTGTCGCTCGGCGATCGAACGGCGGTGTGCGACCACCCGCTGGTTCACCCGCTGACAGCACCGCCACCAGGGGCTGAACCGGTGGGCCCGCTGCTGCCGGCGCTGCGGGTGGGGCTGCCCGCCTGGTGGTCCGCCCTGGACGATGAGGGCCGACCGGTGGTGCTGGTGAGCTTTGGCTCGACGGGCATGGTCCCCGCACGGGACGCGGTGCTGGCGGCCCTGGCCGGACTGGAGGTCCAGGTGGTCGTGACCGGCCTCGCCGCGGAGAACGCCCCGCCCGGCGTGCTCGCCGCGCCCTGGCTGCCGGGCGCCGCCGCCGCCGCGCGGGCCGACCTGGTCGTGTGCCACGGCGGCAGCGGCACGGTGTACCAGGCCCTGGCAGCGGGCACGCCGGTCGTGGCGCTGCCGGGTCACCTGGAGCAGGCACTCAACGGCCTGGCCGTGGCGCGGCTGGGAGCCGGGCTGACCGTGGCCGCCCGAGGAGCGATCGGCGCCGTCGGTCCCCTGCGGGCGATGCTGGACCGAGCGCTGGGCAGTGGACAGCTCCGCCAGCGGGCGCAGGTGCTGGCCGAGGAGCTCGATCCCGCAGCCACCCCAGCCCGCTGCGCCGAGCTCGTCGAGGGGCTCTGACCGTCAGGGCAGCGCGACCTCGTGCACCGAGAGGCCCAGCTCGTCGATGGCCGTGTAGCGCAGGACCCCGCCGACGAAGGCGATGCCCCCTCCCCAGTCGGTGCCCACCCCTTCCGAGCCTGGGGTGGTCCACACCCGGCCGTCCCGGGTCCGGCCGATGCGCACCGCCCACCCCTCGGCCTCCTGGCCGACCCAGGCCACGTGGGCGCCGTCGGCGCTCAGGGCGAGGGCCGCGACCTGCTCCCGGGCCAGGAAGGGGATGTCGTCGACCACCACGTGCCAGGTGGACGTGCCCTGCTCGTCGGCGGTGCTCGCCAGCCAGGCCAGGTGCTGCCCGTCCGCGCTCCAGACCGGGGCGAGGTCGCCGATGGCCCGCCAGGCGCGGCCCGCCTCGCCGTCCCGGAGGACCCGCACCGCGTCGCCGTCCCGGGCCCACCAGGCCACGTGCTGGCCGCTGGGGTCGAAGGTCGGCCCCGGGTGTCCGACCTGGTCGTGCCGGGAGACCTCGACCCCGTCCACCAGGACCTTCCAGACCCCTTCGTCGTGCACCGGCAGGGACCAGCGCGCACCGACCGGCGCGAACACCGGTGTGCCCATGTCCGGGTGGGGACCGAGGGTGCGGGCGCTGTCCTCGAAGCGGTAGCCGTCGGCGCTTCGGACGACTCGGCCCAGCACCGCGCCGTCGGCACTGAAGGCGGCGGCGATGGGCTCGCCCGAGAGGGGCGACGCATCGCCGTCCCGGACCAGCACCGGGCCGTCGGGACCCGCGGCGGCGTAGACCAGGTGCCCACCGGCGGGGGAGAGCACCGGCGGGCCCACGTCCGCCCACACGGGCCCCGGGACCCCATCGAGCACGACCCGCCACCCGCCGTCCACCTGGACCTGCCAGGCGAGGTGGCCGTCTCGTGAGACCGCGATCCCGACCTTGCCCAGGCTCTGACCGACCAGGGTCTCCTCGCCGTCGACGACCACGCGCCAGCCATCGCTCACCCGCTCGCCCCAGGCGAGGCGGCGGCCGTCCGGGCTCAGCACCGGTGTGCCCTCGAGCACGCCCAGCAGACCCTCTGCCACCACCTGCCCGTCGCGCAGCACCTCCCAGGTCCCGGCGTCGGCCCGGCGGATCCGGGCCAGGTGAGCCAGGTCGGGGGTCAGCACCAGGCTGGTGTTCAGCTCGTTGCGGGGGACCAGGACCTTGGAGCTGCTGGGGTGCAGCTGGGCCGGGCTGGGAGCGGCGGGCGGTGCGGTCGGCACGGGCACCTCGGAGGCATCGGAGCTGCAGGCGGCCAGGGGGAGCCAGAGCAGGGTGAGGAGGGCGGGCACCGCGGACGAGTCTATCCCCACCCGGTGGTCGCCGCGGACAGCACAGAAGCTGCGATCCGGGGTCAGTGCGGCACCAGCCCGAGCTCCCTGGAGAGCAGGCGCACCGCCGAGCCCGGCCAGACCCGCGTGGGACCCGGCGCCCCGCGACGCGCGCGGGCCAGGGCGATCACGCAGTCGGCCTCCGGATCCCCCAGGACCTCGGGGCAGGGGGCCGCGGGATCGAAGAAGGCCAGCAGCCCGTCGCCGAGCCGCGCCGCCCAGGGCGCCGCGTCCAGGGCCTGACCGTCGGTGGCCTGGCGCAGCAGGGGCAGGGGGTCGGCGCCACCCCAGCCCGCCGCCAGCGCCAGCCTCAGCTGGGCCCAGGCGGCGAAGAATGGCGGGGCCTGCGCCGCCAGCACCAGCTCGGCCAGGACCTCGGACTCCTGCCGGCGCCCCTGCTCGGCCAGACAGAGCGCCAGGCTCGCCCGGAGAAAGGGCAGGGCCTGGTGGCCCGGTCGGCACAGGCCGATGCCCGCCCGCAGCGCCACCTCCGCCTCCTCCGCGCGGCCGTGGTGGAGCAGGCCATTGCCCAGGCTGGACATCGCGTTCACCTCGACCCCCAGCAGACCGAGCCTCCGGGCCTCGGCGGCGTCCTCCTGGAGCCGCTCGATCACCGCGCCCGAGTCGTCGAAGCGATCGAGCGCCGTGGCGTGACGGCCGCGGATCATCAGCCGGAGCGCCGGGGTCGGGTCCAGGCTCAGGGCCCGCTCCAGGAGGGCCAGGGACTCCCGGTCGGCCCGCAGGGTCCGGAGCTCCCCCAGGAAGCACAGCGCACGAGCCTGGGCCAGGGTGTCGCCGCTCTGCTCGCCCAGGGCGAGCGCCTCCCGGAACCGGGCCTCGGCCCTGTCCAGCTGGCCCTGGAACCACAGCTGCCGCCCCAGGTCGGTGGTGCACCGGGCGCGGTCGGCCGCTGCGGTGACCTTCGCCAGGGCTGCTCGCGCCCTGGCCTCGCCCTCTGCTGGGCGCCCCAGGACCAGCAGCGCCCGGTTGGCCTGCAGGTCGCTCCCGCAACGATCGGCCTCGGCCAGGGCATCCTGCAGTCGCCCGGCCAGGCGAAGCCCTCGGGCCAGGCCCGGGCCGCCGTGCTCCTCCCACATCGCCAACATGGGCCGGTGAGGTCCGACCAGCTCCAGCAGCGGATCGAGAGCCTGGACAATGCGGCGGCGCAGGACCGGATCCTCGGCGCGCGCGTGGGCTGCGAAGAGCTCGTCCCGGTCCCGGCTGAGCACGCTCAGGGTGCGGCGGAACGACCTGCCCCGGCCCGGCAGGGCCTCCGCCCGCTCCAAGAACAGGGCGGCATGGCGCTCCCAAGCCTCCGGCGGGCAGTGTGGAGCGGCGAACTCCCACACCGGCCGAGGCAGCTGGAAGCGCCCGCGCCCGGTGAGGAGACTGAGGCCACGCAGGCGCTTGAGCGCTCCGAGCACGTCGGTGCCCGGCGCCAGCACGGCCTCCGCGTCGCCGGGGGAGATGCTTCCGCGAAAGGCCGTGAGCTCCGCGAGCGCCCGCTGCTCCGCCTGCGCCAGCAGCTCCCAGCTCGAAGACACCACCGCGTGCAGGCTCCGGTGCCTGTCCGGACGGCGCTGGTCCGCCACCCATCCCACGCTGTCGCCAAGCCTCCGCCGCACGTCCTCCGCCACCAGCAATTCCGCCCAGGAGGACACCAGCTCAAGCGCGAGGGGCAGCCCGTCCAGGGCCTCGGAGATGGCCGCGCAGTCGTCGTCGGACAGGGGCTCTCCGCCGGCCTGGGTCCACCGCAGGGCCAGGAGCTCCCGCGCGGCCTCGCCGCTGAGGGGAGCCAGCGCCAGGACCTCCTCCTCCGGCAGACCCAGGGCCCGCCGGGAGGTCACGACCACGCGCCCCTCGGTCCACCGGGCGATGGGGCTCGGGTCGTCCACCTGCTCCAGGTTGTCCAGGACCATGTAGCTCGGCTGGGCGCGGCGGATGGCCTCCACCGGGTCCCGGGCCAGCCCCTGGCCGAGGGCCTGGGACACCCGGTCGACCAGGGCTTCCGCGGTGTGCGCGTCACCGCATCCCACCCAGAGCGCTCCCACGCGCTCCGCCAGGTCCCGGGCCAGGCTCGTCTTGCCGACCCCGCCGGGCCCCACCAGGGTGACCACTCGCCCGGCCCGAGCCAGAGCCCGGCGGTCGCGCTCCCGCCCGATCAACACCGTGGTCGGCGGGAGCGGCGCGAAGCGATAGCCCAGGCCGGGCTCGGTGAGCAGGTGCTCCGGTGCCGCTGGGTCGCGCTCGATCTTCGCCCGGATACGCCCGACCGTCACCCGCACCGTGCGGCTGCGGACGCTGGCGGCATACCCCCAGACCCGCTCGAGGAGCTCGTCCTGGCCGACCGCCCGATCCTGCTCGACCAGGTAGGCCAGGACCCGACGCTCGGTGGCGCTGAGGGTGGAGACACCCCCAGCGCCTTCGAGCTGGCCGCGCTCGAGATCGAGCACGCCGGTGGTGAGCCGCACCTGCATGCGGCCACTCTATGCGCACCGATGATCTTCGAGAACCCTCGGCTCAGTGCCGCCAGAAGCTCGGCGTCAACAGCGCGAACAGCGTCAGGAACTCCAGCCGTCCCAGCAGCATGCAGGTGCTCAGCAGGTACTGACTCCCCGGGCTCAGCCAGCCGAAGTGGTCGGTCGGGCCGACCAGGCCGAGCCCGGGACCGACGTTGGCGACACAGGCGATGGCGGCCATCACCGCGGTGGTGCCGTCGACCCCGGACTCCATCAGGGCCACGCCCACGGCTCCCAACCCCGCGGTTCCAATCCACAGCGTGAGGAAGGCCAGGATCTCGCCCAGGGCCCGGTCGTTGAAGACCTGGCGATCCACCCGCACCGGCAGCACCAGGTGGGGCCGGAAGGAGCGGCGGATCGCGGCCCAGGAGGCCTTGACGACCACGATGATCCGGATGAGCTTCATGCCGCCCGCCGTGGACCCGGCGCAGCCGCCCGTGAAGTACAGCACCAGGAGCAGCAGCTTGGCGAAGGTCGGCCAGACCTCGAAGTCATCGGTGCCGAAGCCCGTGGTGGAGACGATGGCCGCCACCTGGAAGGTGCTGTGCCGCAAGGCCTCGCCCACCGAGTGCTTGTCCGGCAGGAGCACCAGCGCGATCAGCACGGAGATCCCGGCGATCATGCCCAGGTACACCCGGGTCTCGGTGTGCTGGAGGAAGACCCTGGGGCCCCGCTTGAGCGCCTCGGGCCACAGGGCGAAATTCACCCCAGCCAGCACCATGAACACCAGGATCACGCCCTCGGCGGCCACGCTGTCCAGCTCGCCGACCGAGCCGTTGAACGTGCTGAAGCCTCCGGTGCCGAGGGTCGAGAGCGCGTGCACCACCGCCTCGAAGGGGGCCAGACCACAGGCCAGGAGCAGGCCGATCTCCAGGACGGTGAGCGCCAGGTAGACCCGCCAGAGCACCCCCGCGGCCTGGCGGATCCGCGGCGCCGAGTCCCGGGTCCGCGGCCCCGGGGCCTCGCCCCGGTAGAGGTGGCGGCCGCCGACCCCCAGCGCTGGGAAGATCGCGACAAACAGCACCACGATGCCCATGCCGCCCAGCCAGTGGGTGAGCATGCGCCAGAAGTGCAGAGCGGGATCCAGGCGCTCGCGGATCTCCGGCAGGACCGTGGCCCCGGTGGTGGTGAAGCCAGAGGTCGACTCGAAGATCGCCTCGGCCGGCTGCAGGCCCGCGCCGACGACGAACGGGATGGCGCCCAGCAGACAGGTCGCCACCCAGGACAGCACCACCACCAGCAGCGCCCCCCGCTTGTCCAGCTCGACCCGCTCCCTGCCCACCAGCAGCAGCCCGAAGGCGACGATGCCCACCAAGGCCGCCGAGAGGGCCATGCGACCCGCGCCCCGGGGCTCGCCCATCGCCAGCCCCACACCCCCCGACCCGAGCATCGCGACCGCCAGGCCGAACACCACGTAGGCCAGCGGCCGGGCGGTGCCGCGGAACAAGGGGCCGAGCGGGATCGCGCGGGCGTGACGGACCCTCAAGCGGCCTCACCTAGTTCCCTGTCTCAGATATTCGTGAGGCAATCGCGCAGCCATCGCCGCGGCTGGTGGT
>CAYFPX010000187.1:0-17231 GCA_964344945.1 uncultured Enterobacterales bacterium | reverse complement strand
TTGCAAGCTTCGCCCCGCCCCGACCTCCAATCCCCGTAGACTCACGGACCCGACCTTCCCCTTCCCCGAGGTGCCCCCGTGGTCTGGCTGTGGCTGGCGTGTACGTCGTCTGGGGGGCTCGACGATACGGGCGCGAGCACGAGCGACACGGGCACGAGCACGAGCGACACCAGCGACACGAACACGGGCGCGAGCGACACCACCATGCGCTGCACGGACCTGCCGACCGTCTGGGAGGTCGGCCCTGGTCACCCCTACGAGACGCCCCTCGACGTGCCCTGGGAGACCCTCGCCGCCGGCACCTGCGTGCGCATCCACGGCGGACCCTACGCCGCCAAGTGGGTGGTCAACGCCGCCGGCACCGAAGACCTGCCGATCTGGATCCAGGGCGTCGACCGCCCGGTCATCACCGGCGACGGCGCCGAGACGCCCCAGGCCCTGGACTACTGGAACGAGGACCGCTCCATCCTCAAGCTCGGCGGCTCCTCGGTGCCGGCCCACGGCGCCCCGGCGTGGATCGTCGTCGAGGGCCTCGTGCTCCGCTCCGCCCGGCCCGGCTACGCCTACACCGACGACCGCGGACAGCCCGGCAGCTACAGCGACAACGCGGCGTGCCTCCACGTGGAGTCAGGCAGCCAGCTGGTCCTGCTGGACAACGTGCTCCACGACTGTGGCAACGGCCTCTTCGTCTCCGGCTCGGCCAGCGACGTCCAGCTGCTGCACAACCACCTCTACGACAACGGCATCGAGGGCTCCGCCTACGAGCACAACAGCTACACCGAGGCCCTGGGCATCCTCTTCGAAGGCAACCGCTACGGCCCGCTGCGGGAGGGCTGCGACGGCAACAACCTCAAGGACCGCTCGGCGGGCACGGTCATCCGGTCCAACTGGATCGAGGGCGGCAACCGACAGCTGGACCTGGTGGACTCGGGCACAGCCGAGCTCCTGGCCGACGGGCGCTACAGCACCACCGTCGTCAGCGGCAACGTGCTGGTCGAGCCCGACGGCGCGGGCAACAGTCAGATCGTGCACTACGGCGGGGACTCCGGAGACACCAGCCGCTACCGGCAGGGCACGCTGCACTTCGTGCACAACACGGTCGTGTCGACCCGGTCCGGCAACACCACCCTGGTCCGGCTCTCGACCGACGGCGAGCACGCCGACATCCGCAACAACGTCGTCGTCGCCAGCAGCCTGGCCATCGCCGCCGAGCACGGGACCGCGGAGCTGAGCGACAACTACCTGCCGAGCGGTTGGCGCAGCAGCTTCGACGGGGGCTTCACCGGGCACGTCTCCAACCTGGGCGGCCTGGAGGGCGACGAGCCGAACCTGGATGGCGAGCACCGCCCCACCGCCGACTCCCCCTTCCTGGACGCCGCCGGCGAGAGCCCGGTCGGGGCCCCGACGACCCAGTACGTGCCGCACCAGGCCACGGAGCCCCGACCGAGCACCGAGGACATCGGCGCCTACGAGCACTGAAGCGCCGGCAGCCGCTGGAACCGCACCCCGCGCGCCTTCTCCAGTGTCGGCGCTTCGTCGGTCACCTGGAAGCCGAAGCGACGGGGCAGTGGCGTGTAGAGGGAGCGCGGCGGGGGGTGCTCGCGGTCGATGCCCTTGAGCACGGTGCCGCCTTCGAAGGTGTGCTTCCAGATCCGCTCCAGGCCCAGGATCTCCCGGCAGAAGCGGAGGGTCGCGAGCAGCAGGGCTTCGGCCCAGATCGCCTCGTGGTCGGCCAGGAGGCCCTCCACGTAGCGACGGCGACGGGCCTGGACCGCCGGCGGCACGTCGCGGCCCCGCCGCGCCGCCCGCACCCAGTCCGACTGGAGCTCCTCGATGAGCACCTCGCCGCGATCCAGATCCACGTCCAGCCGCGCCCAGGCCAGGGTGCACCGGGCCGGGTCCCCGCCTCCGCCAGGAGCTGGCGGACCGGGGGTCGGGAGAGCAGCGGGCGAAAGGGCGACGCCCGCAGGGACCGCACCGAGACGGGCTCGATGCAGATCCAGGACAAGAGAAGCACCGCCTAGTGGTCGCGGGCGTAGGTCAGGGTCCAGGACTCGCCGTCCAGGCAGGCCAGGACCTCCTCCAGGGCGGAGGTCAACCTGGTTCGATCCAGAGCAACGGGGAGCCCGCTCTCTCGGCTGCGGCGGACGCACGTCGTCCGTCGCGGGGAAAGCGACTCGGCTTGACCTGGGCGGCACAAGGTGCGTGACCGGATCGTCACTTCCCGATCGAACCGGGTCTCTTCGCATCTTTCTGGAGGGGATGTGTAATGTCCTCGTCCCTCGCCCTGTGAGGGGGTGACCGACTCCCCGGTCACCCACTCCAAGGTGAGTCCCATGATGCGAATCTCCCTCCCCGTCCTGGCCGCGTTCTCCGTCCTGATGGCCTGCGCCGAGACGACGCCCCTGGACAGCGGGCTGTACGCCGACCTCGACGGTGCCGACGCGACCGGCAAGGCCTTCTCCTTCGGGCCTTGCAAGGACTTCTACCCCTCCGGCGGCCTCATCTCCTGCTATGCGGACAGCCTCCAGGGCGCCTTCGGCGCCTGCAAGCGCATGGGCACGGAGCTCTACGACCCGAACACCCACGGCGGCTGGCCCTCCGAAGCCACTCTCGCCGACCACCTGAACAACGGCAGCGCGAACGGTGGCTACCTGCGCATCGCCGCCGTCTCCCACGACTCCGGAGACATCAACTCGGTGTCGGACGTCGCGCTCACTCTGCCCTCGGACATCGACGACGCCCGCTGGCCCGCCGGCTGGGAGCCGCAGCTCGCGCTCAAGCTCGTGGACCACAGCACCACCGAGGTCGAGGCCGAGGACATCGGACTGTCCACCTCGGGCGGCAGCGCCCTGTGCATCCCCTGAGCCCCCCCGATGCTGCGCCATCCTGACGCTGCAGAGGTCGAGGTCGCCCGCCGGGCCGTCGTGGCCTGGCTGGCGGCCCACCGCTGCGAGCCCGCCGACCCCGAGGTGGCTCGGCGGCTGGTCCAGCGAGCGGTCGAGGACGCGTGGGACCTGCGCGCCTGGGGCGGCCGGACCTGGTGGATCGATCGAGCCTGGCGCGGCGTCCTTGCACACGTGGTCAGGGGCGCCCCCGACGGGCGGCGCTGGCGCCGGGCATCCCGCACCGCGCGGGGGCGTCGCCCCGCCTTCGAGCGGGCGGTTCTCCTGCGCGTGAACCGGTGCAAGGCCGACGACACGGCCCCCGTCGGCCTGATCGTCGCCGAGGGGCTCCTGGGCCTCTTCGACGAGGTCCTCGCGGGGCTGCGGGTGTCCCGCGAACTGGCCCTCTCCCTGGCAGAGGTCCTGTGTCGCTGGGGGCTCTGGGCCCCTGTCGACGTGGTCCGGGAGATCCTGGGCTCGGCACTCGCCCTGAGTCGAGAGCAGCAGCTCGAACCCGCCGAGGCGATGGCACAGGCTCTCCTGGCCGACCAGCGGGTGGACGAGCGCATGTCTCGCACCGCACAGAGGGTGCACCCTTCGGATCCGGACGAGGTGGTCCAGGAGGTCCGCCTGCGCCTGTGGCAGCGTCTGCCCGGCGATGCCTTCGTGGCGCGGGACCCGGAGCGTGGGTTCTCCCAGCTCCTGGGCTGGGTGGACGCCACCACCCGTGGAAGGGCCGCCAACCTGCGCGAGGCCGGACAGCGCGAGGTCAGGCTGCCGGAGTCGGCCGGGCGGGAGCTCGTCGACGACGCCGAGCGTCGCTTGGATGCCCATCACCGCATCGCGCGGCTCCACGCCCTGCTGGAGGACCTGATGCCCGAGCAACAGCGGCTGGTGCGTCTGTGCCTGGTGGAGCAGCGCTCGCACGCTGAGGTCGCGGCCCTGCTCGGGCTTCGCCCGAACACCGTCGCCGTTCGGCTGCACCGCCTTCGAAAGCGGCTCCGGTGCGAGCTGGACGCACAGGAGCAGTCATGACCTGGACGGACCAGGAGCTCGAGCAGGTCGCGCGTGCCCTCGCCGAGCCGGATCCGGCCGAGGTCCACGACTACGGGTCCGTCGACGCGGCCATCACGGGGACCCTCCGGCGCCGGGTCCGGCGCCGGCGCGGCATCACGGCAGCGCTCGGGATCCTGCTCGCCGCGGTCCTGGCGCCTTGGGGGCCCGACGACGACCTCCCGCGGCGCCTGGCCGACGAGCGGCCCCAGACGGTCTACGCCGCCCTGCGGCTCTCCGGCACGACCGGGCCCAGCGCGCTGCCCCTGGAGGGCCGGGTGGTGCAGCTCCTCGACCAGGAGGCCGTGCTCCGGGTCGGCGCATCTCTCCGAGTGCGCGAGCCGGTGGCCGGACCGGTCGTGATCGAGGTGAGCCTGGCCGACCCTCAGACCATGGTGTTCCGCGCCCACTTCTCGGGCAGCGTGGGACGCTGGACGGCTGAGGAGGCGGAGGTCCAGGCCTTCGTCGTCAGTCGGCCTGTCGACCTGCGGGTCACTGCGACCTCCGCCGACGACCAGCTCCTCTGGGACCAGACCCACCGCCTGGAGCCTCGGTGAGCCTGGGTGTGCCCCTGGTGGGGCTTGGCCTGCTCGGACTCGGGTGTCGCTCCGAGCCCGCGCAGCTGGTGGACGCCCCGGTGGGGGACGACCAGCCGGTCCGGGCGGTGGTCCTGGTGGTGCCCGACGACCGCGACCAGGCCTTCGTCACGGTCACCGAGGAGCTCCAGGCAGGGCTCGCCTCGCAGGGCATGACGGTGCTGCCTGTGACCGGCGAGCGGGCGACGAGAGCGGGTGCGCTGCACGTCTTGCGGACCGCTTGGGCCCGGCTGGCCGTGGAGCCGGGCCCCGAGGATCGGCTGGTGTTCTGGTTCGTCGGGCACGGCACCTACCTGGAGCACGGGGAGGGTCGCTCCGCCCCTGCGCTCGAGCTGGCCGGCGGGTCGCCCTGGCCGATCGACGAGCTGCTGGCCGATCTCGATGGGCTGGAGGCAGCCCTCGCCGTCGTGGACGCCTGCTACGTGGCCCCCGAGGTGGACGCCTGGCAGCCGCCTGCGCTGCACGACACGACGGTGCTCACCTCCTCCTCGCCGGCACGCCCAGCGTACCTGGGTGCCTACTCCGACGCGCTCCTGGCCCGCCTGGAGCAGGCGCCGAGCCTGATCACCGCCCACGCCCTGGTGACCGAGGACCTGGCTTCCACAGAGCAGGTGCCCTGGACCTGGCCGGGCACGGACGTCCGTGACGTGTCGCTCGGCACCGGGCGACAGCCATCGCCGCTGCTGCTCGACGGACTCACCGCCCGGGCAGCCCACCACGCCGTCGCGTGGCGAGATCTGCGGGGCCAGGAGGTCGCGGCGCATCCGGTGCGGTCGGGCATCGCTCTGCTCCCGATCTCGGAGATCGCGGTCGAGCTGCGGGCCAGCCCTGGAGGAGCTGTGGTCGCCCGCGCCGATCGGCACCTGGACACTGGAGACCTGGTCACGGTCCAGCCGCCCGAGGGCTACGCCTCCCAGGACCCCGCCAGCTGGCTGCAGGCCAGCCTCTCCGAGCAGCCCAGGGCGCTCCGGTGGGTGGCCGATGCCTCCCGGTTGCCCGCGGACTGGTCCTGCGCCGCCGTCGACGCCGCCCAGGTGGACCTGGAGCCAGGCGGCGCACCGGAGCTCCTCGTCAGCTGCCGCGAGGGTCCGCCGAGGTGGCTGGTGGTCGGTACCGAAGAGCGCCTGGTGGACCGCACCCGGGAGCTGGGCCTGGATCCCAACATGCGCGGAGGGGCGGTGGGGAGCCTGTGGTGGCGTGACCGGTGGCGGGCGTGCTGGAAGGAGGAGGGTCCCGGCCAGCACGCGCTGCCACGACCGGTGTGGTGCCTCGGCGGTGTGGGCGCCGCTCCTGAGCGTCTGCCGGGACAGCACAGGGGCCTCCCGCGCAGTCTCGACACCGACGCCGACGGCCGGATCGAGCTCGTCGCCTTCACCGGCCACGGGGTCCAGGTCCTGGATGACGTGACCTGGCGGGACGTGAGTCGCCACCCCGCTTCGCCTGGTGCCGCCGTGCTGCGGCTCGGCCCGTCCGCCGGTCCCGACCTGGTGTGGACCACGGAGGGCCTGCTGCGGGCCCTGCGCCGCAGCGGGGGCGCCTGGCACCAAGATCTGATCTCGGCCGACGCTCGGATCGGGAACACGGTCTCCCTGGGCAAGCTCGGTGCGGGGAGCGGGGGATGGGACCTCCTGGTGCCGAGCCGCCAGCCCGGCTCCATCCTGCTCTACCCGCGCTCCCGAGGCGCCTTGCCGGGTGCCCCGACCGTCCTGAGCCTGCCCGTCGACGAGCCGATCAGCGGCGTGCTCGCCCACGACCTGGACCTCGACGGCCGCCAGGACCTGCTCACCCGCAGTCCGACGGGCCTGTGGCGCTTCGACGGTCGTGGCCTGAGTCGGCTGCCGTCGCCCACGCCGTCCGTCGAGCACATCCTGCCGCTCGACCTGTGGGGCACGCCGACCCCGGAGATCGTCGCCATCACGACCGACGGGGTCTTGGAGGTCTGGACCCCGGAGAGCGCGAGCAGTCCGGCGGACACGCTCACCGTCGAGCTCTCCGAGCCGGCGGGCCCTGAGGGGCTCGCGGTGGAGGTCCGTGTGGGGGATCGGCTCCAGCGGGTGTGGATGCCGCCGGGGGCGCGAGACCAGACCGTGGGCCTCGGCAGCCAGCAGCGCCCGGACCGGGTCGAGCTCGCCAGTGTCGAGGGGCGCCTGACCACCGTGGACCTGAGCGCTCTGGTTCGACGACCGGGGGGCTGGACGCTTCAGCTGGCGCCGTCGACGCAGGTTCAGGATCGCGTCGTCCTGGCCGGTCTCCGTCGCGTGCACGTCGATCGCCCGGGCGAGGAGGTCTCCGAAGCGCAAGGGCTCCAGGGTGCGGTCGGTGTCGACTGGCTTCGCCGCGTGGGCGACAGGGTGGCGGCCCTCCGGGTGGGACCGGGGGGGCGGGGGCTGGTCTGGCTCGGGGCCGAAGGCGGGCTCGACGCCATCGTGTTCGAGGGCGTCGGCCTGGCCTGGCCCAGCGACCTGGGCTCCGGTCTGCTCCTGGGCTCCGAGCCACCCGAACAGGAACGGTCGATCCAGTGGCTCCCACAGGAGGAAGACGCGCTGACCCGGCTGCACCTGGACCTGCCCGGTCCGCTGCGAGGGGCCGCCCGACTCGGCGACGGCCGGGTCGTCGTCGCTTCGGGTCGGACCCGCGTCTCCGTGCTGGACGCCGGTCTGGGGAGGGTGCTCTTCGAGCTGCCGGCCCCGGCCGGGGCCCGCGACCGCGAGGTCCCGGTGGCTGCTCGCCCGGGCTGGCTCTTCGTGCTGGACACCTGGTCGTCGCCGCCTCGGCTGGAGCTCTGGACCCTGGACGAAGGCGCCGGCCAGCTGGTCGGCATCCTGGCCGCGGGCCCGGACCTCAGGCGCCCGGCGCCCAGCCACGGCGCTCGCTATGACCCCCGTCTCGATGCGCTGCTGCTTCCGGTCGAGGGGGGCGTCGACGCGGTGCGGGCCACTTCGGCCGGGCCGCGGCTCGCGTTCAGGGCGTACACCAGCCCTGGCGCGGTGGTGGTGGGGGTCCTGCCCGGCGGCCAGGACGAGCTCTTCGTGCTCGAGCGCGAGCACGAGATCGATCACCTGGTGCGAGTCGACCTCCGCGGCGGCGCTCATCGAAGGTGGCGGCTGGGCCCTGCCGCCGGGCGGGGTCTGGTCTGGCAGGCGCCGTGAGCTCGGACATCAGGGCCACCGCCGCTCACGACGCAGACCTGGGCTGAAGGCGACACATCGGCCGCAGACCCGCACCGAGTGCGACAGCCGGGCGGCCAGGACGGCGAATTCGAACGCCAACTGCCCCGGGAAGACGCCCCGAGCCCTGCTCAGACCTCGAGCTGTCGCATCCGGGCCAGGTCTGCGCCGGACGTGTCGCGTTCACCCTGGCTCCGCGCGGGCCGGCCCTGGGTGGATCTCCAGCCGACCCACCCCGTGCTCCACCCCGAAGAGGTGGCGCAGGAAGCCCGCGCCGAAGAGCTCCAGGCCTTCGTGGGCGTCGTCGTGGAAGAGGCGCTCATCGACCAGGTGCCCCAGGGCCTGCCAGGAGGGGCTGGGCAGCCGGTCCTCCAGGCGGGCGACGGACGCCGCGAGCCGGGCCCGGCACTCGGCTGGCGCCCCCGGGGCCAGGCGCTCGAATTCCTGGTGGGCCGCTGCCCGCAGGCGCTCCGTCAGGTCGGTGACCTGCCGCGCCAGGACCGGGTCCCTGCGGGTCCCGATCACCAGCTCGAGCCAGGCGATCGTGGGCCCACCCTGGATGGCCTGCCACATGGCCGCGACACCCCGGGGATCGGGCCCGGCACCCATGTCGGTGAGGCACGCCGCCAACCCTGTCTGTCTGTCTGCTCCTAAAGAAGTGAGGCGATCGGGCCGAGTGGGCCGTGAGAGGCAAGACCCCTTCCACCGGAGCACACCATGTTGCTGTCCGCCGCCGCGCTGTCCCTGTCCCTGTCCACCGCCATCGCCCAGGACGACGTTCCGGTGGCCGAAGAGACCACCGCCGTGCAGGCCGAGGTCGCGGAGAGCCCCGCCAACCCCCCGGTCTACGAGCTCACGCGCCCCCGGGACGGCTGGCTGACCGGCACGCAGATCTTCACCGGGGCCTGGACCGTGGGCTCGGCCGCGCTGGCCGGCTGGTCCTTCGTCGTGATGCAGCGGAACAACGGCGCCGACGACGGCGGAAACCTCTTCGCCTGGGCCGGCGGCGTGCTCGGCGTGACCTTCGGGTTGGCCTCGGCGTCGCTCGGATCCCTGTTCTGGCTCTGGAAAGGCCACCACCACGCCCGTCTGCTCAACGCATCCCCCGGGATCCAGGTCCAGCGCTGGCCCTCGGCCGCGATGCTCGCCTCGGGCGGCGCCATGGGGGTGTTGCTCATCGCCTCGGCCAATTCGAAGTCCGCCCACACCAGCAACGTGCTGTTCGGGATGGGCATGGGCGCCGGCGCGCTGATGCCGGTCTTCGGGACCCTGCAGTTCGTCAAGAACCTCAAGGGCAGCCGCGCTCACAGGGCCACCAACCTCGCGCTGGCGCCGACGTTCTACGACGACGGCGGCGGGCTGGTGTTCGCGCTGACGTTCTGACGCGGATCAGAACGTGATCGCCGCACCCAGGGTGATCAGGTTGTGCAGGTTCCGCACCTTGGACTCCTCGCCGCCCACCTCGTAGGTCCCGTAGTGGTACCCGAGCTGGTAGCCGGCGTAGAGGTCCAGATCGGTGTCGTCGCGCAGGGCGTCGCTGTAGCGCACCACATCGACGTCGAGCCGCTGGTAGCCCCCGCCGACCAGGACCCGCAGCGGGCCGACGGTCGTGACCGCATGGGTTCAAGGGTGCTCGAGACCGCTGGTGTGCTCGAGCCCACCGCCGGGCCGCGGGCGGATCGCCCGCTGGGGGCGCCGGCGCGGATGGGGACGCGACGGAACGCCTCAGAGCGGCTCCACCTCCTCGAGTTCGCCGGGACCCGGAGCGGGGTCCTCAAGGACCTGTTCCGGGAACACCTGCCTGGGTTCCTGGCCGAGGCGGATGCTCATGGCGTCGGGCTGCCGCGGCACATCCGCCGGGAGCTCGAGCGCTTCGTGGGGTGTGGAGAGCCGGAGTCCGGGTTCGCCTGGCTACAGTGCCGTGCCTGCGACCACCACCGACTCGTGCCCTTCTCCTGCAAGGGCCGCGGCTTCTGTCCTTCCTGTGGGGGACGGCGCATGGCGGCGTTCGCCGCCAACACCGTCGACCGGGTCCTGCCGAGGGTGCCAGTCCGTCAGTGGGTGCTCACGCTGCCCTGGACGCTGCGCTTGCTAGCGGACGAACGTCCGTACTCCGGACCTTGACCCCCTCTCAGTCACTCAGAGGCCCAGAACGTCCGAAGTACGGACGTTCGTCCGCGTCTGGGGCCGCCTCACCCCGGCGCCCACGCCACCGTCACCAGCCCGTGCCCCTCCCACACCGGGAACCCCGGCACCAGCACGTTCGCCCGCAGCTCCCCGCCCCAGCGCAGGCCCCGGCGGTCCTCCCAGGGTGTCACCAGCAGCCTCGCCCCGGCGCCCATCAGCAGCGCCCCGGCCAGGGTGTGGACCCCACCCCGCACCGTGTCGTTGCCCACCAGCACCCCGCCCGTGAACGCACCCAGGTGGCCGTACCCCGGCACGCCCTTGGCCATGAAGCCCGTCCACGGCGCCGTGTCGAAGCCCACGAAGGGCCGCAGCCAGGCGTCGCGCAGCTCACAGGTCGCGGCCATCGCGGGCCCGGCCCGCCAGGAGGTGGTGACCGAGGTGCCCACGTACTCCCAGGAGCCTTCGGTGGAGAAGACACTGCCCGCCGCCCCCAGGCCGAACGTGGCCTGCTCACAGGGCAGCACGGCGTCGGGTTCACCCACCCCCGCCGGCTCCAGGGTCGCCCCCCAGAGCCACATCACCTCGGCGAGCCCCGGCGCGTACAGCGTCAGCTGGACCTCGGGCCCCATGCGGATGCTGCCGACCCGCATCGGCTCCCAGATGATCCGCCCGCCGGCCCCCACCGTGCCCAGCAGGCCGAGGGTCAGGTGGGGTCCGGCCCGGAGCCGGTCGTTGCCCACCAGCCAGCCGGCCGAGCCCACGAACCAGTGGATGCCGGCCCAGCGGTCGCCGGCCCAGGCGTGCAGCGGCACCTGGTGGATCGAGACCCACAGCCGGTGCTGGGAGGTGCCCCACTCCCAGGAGAACAGCCGGCTCCGGTTGGGCCACCGGCGGTCGAGCAGGACGTCCGGGTGAGGAGCCCAGGATAGCGGCGCCCCGCTACGGCGTGGCCGACACCGCGATCGAGTCCACCACCTTCTCCGAGAGCCCACCCCAGTCGTTGCGGGCCCCGGCGGCCTGGGCCTGGGGTACTGGACCCGCTGCAACTGAGTCCCGACTCCTGTGGGACCGGACCCCGGTCGGCCTCGTGCCGGCCGGGGTTCGCTGCTTCGGCAGGGCCTGGCTGGTCCCGGACCGACTACACTGGCGCCTGCCCCGGGTCGGGGCGAGGCAGGTGGTGAATCGGCAAGTCGCGACAGGTCGCTCCTGAGCAGGAGAGCGCGAGCGAGGAGGGTGCCGGTCGCGGTGCGTCCGGTCCGGCGAGTGAGAGCAACGCGCTTCGCGCCAGCAAGCTGAAGGACGGGGGAGGTGACCCCACGGGCCAGGTCGCCGCGGCGGCCAGGAACGCCACGCCAGGCGTGCCCCAGCAGACTGATCTGGAGGCTGCCTTCGGCGTCGACCTGAGCCACTTGCTCAGCTTCGAGGGTGCAGACGCCGCTCTGGACGCCTTGGGGGCCGAGGCCGCCACCGATGGCGAGGTCCTGCTGTTCCGGCAGGGTCCGGACAGGGAGACCCTCGCTCACGAGGTCTCCCATGCCCTCCAGGACGGAGGGGGCAAGGGGCTCTCCAAGCCCGGTCAGGCCTCCGAGCGGGAAGCCGCGGACACCGCACGCTGTGTGGCTGCCGGAGAACAGGCCGGACCCCAGGAGGCCACGCGAGAGGCGGGCGTCTCCCTGGAAGAGGACGACGGGACCACGGGATCCAAGTCCACTTCCATGCCTGAGGGCGGAACGGCCGTGAACCAGATCGGGGTCGTCGCTTGGGACGGCAAGCCTTGGCTCCGCGTTCGGTCTTCGCCCACCACCCGGGAGAAGAACACCCTGGTGCACGTGGCCTTCGGTGCCCGGCTCCAGGTGATGAAGCGCTTCCCTGGAGACTGGCTCTACGTCGCCACGGAACAGGGGGGCATCACGGGCTACGTCTCAGCGGATCACGTCTGGATGGCGCCGGACCACCCGCTGCCGGAGCCGCGGGCGACCCTCCACCGGGTCGAGGGCGGGCCCAAGGGCTACGCCATCAACATCGCCCAGGACTACTACGGCGATCGCACCGACGACTGGGGCCAGGACGCCCGCTTCTACGTGGCCGTGCTCGGCAAGCTCAACGGCCTGGATGTGCCGGACTCGGTGAGCGGGTGGAAGACCGTCGCCTTCGACGCCCGGGACATCATCTGGATCCCGAGCCCGGAGTTTGCCCTCGGCATGAAGGGCAGCGTGAACTCGGGGTCCTGGACCTACGAGACTGCGGATGCGGTCGGTCTGGCCGAGGGCATCGAACGTGCGGGCCAGCTCACAGAGGATTTCCAGACCGCCGTGAGCCTGAGCGGCCAGTATCTGTGGCCAGCGGTCAAGCGGCACGCCACGGAGTCCTTCTGGGCGGTGCTCGAGTCCCTGCTCCTGCTCGCGCTGGGCGCCATTGGCGTGATCGCCGTCTCCACGGTCATCGGTGCTGCCATCGGTGCCCTTGCCGGGGGCGCCGGCGCCGCACCGGGGGCGGCCGCCGGCTTCAAGGTCGGCCTGGCCATTGTGGAGTGGGTCGGGCTGGGCTTCCTGATCGCATGGATCGCCAGCTCGATGATGCGCATCGGTTCCGCCTTCGCGACCTTCATGGGCACGGTCTGGGAAGCCAACGGCGATCGGAGTGTGCTGGACCAGGCGGCGAAGGAACACGCCGAGGCCTGGGGAACCGTGGTCGGGGTGGCCATCGAGGCCCTCGTGATGTTCGC
This sequence comes from uncultured Enterobacterales bacterium, assembly GCA_964344945.1. Classification (GTDB taxonomy): domain Bacteria; phylum Myxococcota_A; class UBA796; order UBA796; family CAJQPC01; genus CAYFPX01. Next base: position 4,678 of record CAYFPX010000187.1, on the reverse strand, counting down.
CGCCGCGAAGGGCGTGGGTGCCTTGCTTGGTTTCATCCGAGGCACGCGCTTCGGGGAGACCGTGGGCGAGAGTCGGATGGGGCGGTGGGTGCGCGATCGCCTGGGCGAGGTGAAGGAGGGTGACACACCGGTCCCCGGTCCTCGGGAGACCGTCTTGCGTGGCCGGGCACGTACTCTGGCCAAGGAGCTCGGCATCGCGGAGGAGGCGGCCCTCCGGCTGCTTCGCCGGTACAAGCCGGAACAGGTGAAGGACCTCCACCGTGAGCTCGGCAAGGAGCCCCTGGAGCACCTGAGCACCAAGGAACCGGCCTTCCTCGAGCCCTTCGAAGGGGCCTGGGAGGCCGCGAAGGGAGACGCCCTGGCCCGGGCCGAACTCGCAGAGACCGTGCGCCTCAACCAGAAGGGCACGACCAGCAACAAGGCGGCCATCGAGACCTTCAACGCCTACACGCGCTTCAAAGCGGAGTATGGCGACCTGATCAGCGGCGACTTCGTCAGCCGCTTCCGCCGGCTGTTCTCGGCCGACAAGGCACAGGCCGAAGCCGAGCTGGCCCTCGCCAGAGACCTCCTGGACGGCAAGTCCCCGCTCGGTGAGACCACCCACGTCGAGGGTCTCGCCGAGTCCACCGTGCCCGGGGAGAAGACGCCGGAGTACCGGGTCCGGACACCTGCACAGACCGTGCTCGCCGAGGTCAAGGCCGTCGGCGACAGCAAGACCCCGTTGAGCAAGAACAACGTGCACCGGAACGCGGGGACGGCGAACCAGCAGCTCCGCAGCCAGTCGTCTCGGACCGGAGAGGCCGACGGTCTGATCCGCCTGGACGCCCGCAAGGCCAAGCCCAGCGAGGTGACCCCCGAGCTGCTCGCCGAGTGGGTCAGCGGAAAGCTGCCAAGCCCCCGTGACAGCGTCGCGACGCGGTGGGTCGAGATCCTCTACGTGGACTCCGCCGGAAACCGGGTGAAGGTCACCCTGGAACGGGTGGGCCGGATCTTCGAGGTCTCCGAGGTCGGCACGTGGTGACGCCCCCGCGGGACCTGCCCTGCGTCGATCCCCACCAGGGCTCGTGGCGCTACGGAAGCGCGACGGTCGCCTGGCACTGGGACTTGCCGCCAGGGTCTCCGGAGCGGCCGCAGAGGGCCTGGGCGGAGGACCGCGTTCGCGAGGTCCTGGAGGCCCTCCGACCGCTGGGACGGGTCCGGCACGCGGAGCTCGATCCGGGACCTCAGGGCCCACCGTTGAAGGTCCCGACCGCGACCTGGGACGATCACGGGCACCACCAGGACTTCGAGGAGCACGTGGTGGCGCGGGTCCGGGGAGCGGTCCACCCGGTGCTGAACCTGGCCGTGAGCCTGGACCTCTGGGCACAGGTGCGCCTGGTCCCGGGTGGACCCCTGGTCCGGGCCGGGATCCCACGGGCTGCAGAGCTGGACTTCCACCTGGATCCTGACGACCCGCACCTCTCTCTGGGCCTGAACGTCACGCTCTATCGGGACGGCGCGCCCTTCGGGGATGACAACCGCCCGCTCCACCAGGCCAATGCTGCTGTGCTCCAGGCGGGGCTCGACGGCCTCACTGGGAGGCTGGGGCCTCCCGTCGAGCTGGAGGGGGGTGACGACGTCGTGGCCTCCGGCTTCCTGCCACGGTCCTGATCCCGTCAGTCCGTCGCCGGCCAGGCCGCTTCGGCGAAGGCACAGTCGGCCGGATCCCCGCTCTCCTCCTGCCAGCCGAAGTCGTCGCTGTGCCAGGTGAGCTCACCGTCGCTTGCCCAGCACTCCGACGCCGACGCCAGCCCGCCACTCGGCGCGCTCGGCCCGGCCAGGGCGTCGCCCCGGCCCTCGCCGCTCGCGGTCAGCCGGACCCGCAGGTCGAAGCGCTCGTCAGCGTCTCCGCCGAGCAGGTCCAGGGAACTGTCGTAGGTGAGCTCGCCGCCGCCGTCTTCCCGGGCCTGGTAGGCGAAGGTCCGGTCGTCGGTCACCACCTCGATCCAGGTCAGCTCGCGCACGTCGTAGGAGATGACGATCGTGCCGCCGCCGCCCTCCGGTTCCGCGTGTGGGACTTCGAGTCCTACCCGGAGCAGAAGGAGAAGGGGCGGAACGACGTCACGCACATCCCACTGCCCGGTGGCAGCACGCTGAAGCTCCCGGACGGCCTGTCGGCGTACATGGTCGACCAGGACATCGCCGCCGAGTTCGCCTACTGGGCCGAGTGGACCGAGAAGTGGCAGGTCGCCGACGTCGCCCCGTGACCGCATCGTGAAGTCCCTGGTGCAGGACCTGGTCCTGGGGGTGCTGGCCCTGGCGCTCGCCGGCGGTGTGGCCTGGGCGCGGAACGTCCCGACCGTTCCCGCGGGCCTGGAACCGGTGGATCAGACGCGTGAGCCCGTCGTGCTCACCCGCGGCGCGGTCTCCGAGGACGGCGCCTCCGAGGCCAGCGTCGGCGTGGTGGCCGTCGCGCGAGACGGCGCCTCGCGGACCACCATCAGCCGCCTTGACTGGACCCGCCCCGGAGGGCCTCCGATCCAGCTGGGTCTGCGGACGAGCGACACCCCGGTGTGGCGGGAACACGGAGAGCTGACCTGGGATCCCGACGGTTCCCTGCTCCTCACCTGCGCCGGCAGCGACCGTCCGCTCCAGCGCTTCCAACTCAGGGTGGCCCCCCAGTGAGAACCAGGCCGGTCGTGCTTGTCGCCCTCGGTGCCCTGGCCGGCTGGGGTGGCGCGCGGGCCGCGGCCATCGCCAAGGCCGGAGTCGAGTACCGCTCGAAGCCCACGACGCTCGTGAGTGCGGCCTCCGGCCCCTACGAAGCGTCGCTGGCCCAGGTGACGCGACTGGCCTCCCGTGCCACGGAACCCGACGTGCTCCACCTGGTCCGGGTGCGACACATCGAGACCGGCCGATCCCTGTCGCTGGAGCTGCCAGCCTCCTCCGCGGCGACGGAACTGTCCTGGACCGACTCGACGTCGCTTCTCTTCACGGGCTCGGAGATGACCCTGGACCTGACCCTGAAGTGATCACTCCGAGCAGGCCGCGAGGTCCAACTCCGGCAGGGCGTGCGGGACCTCGAGGACCCGGATCCCGACGATGTCCAGCTCCTGCTCCAGGCGGCCAGCGCCTCGGGACGCGCAGCGCTCGGCAAGCGGGCGGGGCGGCGTGCCCGCACGGTGCGGGTGTGGACCGAGAGGGGAGACGTGGTCCTGCGCCCCGCTGGACGTGGACGACAGAGGCGTCTGGCAGGAGGAGTGCGCGGGGTGCCACGCCACCCTGGACACCCTGAGCTACCCCTGGGCCCGGTCCAACGGCATCGATCTCGAGGGCGACACCACGGGCATACCACCGACGGCTGGATCCTGGGCGAAGAGGTCGACGGGCCAGAGGCCTGGGTCGAGGTGGCGGTGAACAGCGACGCGTTCAGCGAGCGGACCGTCGAGCTGTTCTGGAACTACCTGTTCCGCCGGAGTCCCTACAGCTGCGACGAGGCGGAGTTCGAGGCGCTGTGGGTGGACTTCCGGGACGGGGGGCGCAACGTGGAGGAGATGCTCCGGGCGTTGGTGCTGACGGAGGCCTACAGGGTGCCGTAGTCGGGTGGGGGCTCGACGGGGACGCGCGCCCAGTAGTCGCCGCGGAGCTCGTAGGTGTAGAGCAGGGTGTCGCCGACCTGGTGGAGGATCATGCGGTCGGCGGTGAAGCGGCCGGGGTCGCGATCGCCGAAGGTGCGGTCCGGGTGCCACGTCAGGGGGAAGGCCACTCGGATCTCCTCGTAGGTGTCTCGGTCTGAGGAGTCGGCGAGGACGTCCGCAGTCCCAGGTCCAGTCTGGAAGACTTGGAGGGGTCCTGGCTCGTCGAGCCTGAGGCTCGGGAGTGAGAGGTGCCGGGCTCGCCCCAGCCACGCGTCTTGCACGAACAGGGCTGAAGGATCGATGTGGCCGAAGGTGGGCATGGTGTGCTCCACCACCGCCGCCAGTATCAGCACCTGATCGGTCCAGGCCGGACGAGGTGCAGGCGGCTCGGGAGGAGCCGAGGGAGCCGGGGAACAGCTGAGGGCGACGGCAAGCAGCAGGGGAGCGATCACTGTTCCTTCTCCTGGAGCGCAATGAACTGGTCTCGAACGTCGCGGGCAGCCGTTCCGAGGAGGTCATCTCGGACCCCCTTGACAGCCAGCACTTCGTCGACTGCCACAAAGCCCTCGCTGGGCCTGTTCTCGACGATTCGGCCAGCGAGTACCGGGCCCAGGTGCGGCAGCACCCGGTTCCGGACGTGCGACGCGTCCCTCCGCGCCTGCTCCTCCGGCGTGCCCGACCCACCCAGGCCGGCGGCCTGCTGGGTCTGCTGGTTCGAGCCCTGGGCGGTCGGGAGCGACTGCTCCAGGTCCAGAGGGGCTTGCTCGACGGCGGGCGAGGCGTGCTGCTGACTGGCCATGCCCGACGGCATGAGCACGGCCCAGGCCAGACCTGAAGAGCCCGGATCTCAAGCACTTGGACGACTCAGAGTGTCGACCTTTCGACACCCCCGACACCTGTCAGAACGCCAGCCCCACCCCGAACACCGCCCCACCCCGCGTCGGCACCACCACCGGCGTCCAGCCCCGGGTCGAGGCCTCCCGGCTCGCGGCGAGGGCGACACGGTGGCTGATCCGGCAGGGCGTGCAGGACCTCGAGGACCCGGATCCCGACGATGTCCA
>CAYFPX010000186.1:0-17297 GCA_964344945.1 uncultured Enterobacterales bacterium | reverse complement strand
GCCCGCCGGGCGCGGTCGCCAGGACCGCGCCGGCCACCCGCACGCCCAGCGACCCGCTCGCGAAGGGCAGGCTCGCCAGCAGCAGGGCGTGCAGCCCCAGCAGCGCCCCGGCCGCCGCCGCCGCCCCCAGCCCCCGGGGCAGCCGCCGCTCCCACCGACCGGCCGCCACCGCCCCCAGGGCCCCCCAGGCCAGGAACAGCACGATGCAGACCAGCACCGTGCGCACCGCGTCGGCGAACAGCGTGCGGGCCAGGTGGAAGGCGTGGAGCTGGAGCGCCATGTGACCGATGCCCACAAGGGCGACGAAGGCCGCGGCCCGCGGCCAGCTGTCGGGCCCTCGGTCACGCCGCGCGGCCCTCCCGGCCAGCAGCGGCGTCAGCACCAGACACAGGCCCGCGAGACCCCACAGCAGCCGGTGCTGGTGGGGCTCCAGCAGCAGCCACGCCAGGAAGGGTCGGTCGTCCTGGAGCGCCGGCAGACGCTGGTCTCCTGGCGGGGTGATCCACCGGTCCTCGGGCCCCAGGGAGATCGCGGCGTCCAGGGCCCGGGTGCAGCCGGGCTCGGCGCAGCCGAAGACGTACATGTTGCGCAGGGGCCCGCTGGACAGCGCCCGGACCTCGAGCCCGGCGGCCTCCAGCCCGGACCAGGCCCGCCAGGCCATGTCCCGGCGGTGGGGCAGGGTGGTGCGGTTGACCTCCTGGATGACCCAGCCCCCCGGCGCCAGCCGCGCGGCCATCGCGCTGTAGGCCTCGGCGGTCTGGTGGAAGTAGGGGGCCGCCGCGGGCAGGAGCAGGTGGGGCGGGTGGTACAGGCTGGACTCCACCACGATGGCGTCCCAGGGCCCCGTGGACTGCTCGACCACGGTGCGGCCGTCGGCGGCGTGGGTCGTGACCCGGTGGAAGAGCCCGCCGTTGAGGGCCGGCTGCACGTCCCGGAACAGGTGCACCGCCGCCGGGTTGCGCTCCACCGCGTGCACGTCGGCGTCCAGCTCCAGGGGCAGGGACAAGAGCCCCCGACCGGCCCCGACCCCGATGACCAGCACGCGCTCCGCCCCGGCCAGGGCCCGGTAGACCCGGGTCCGGCGGGCCCCCGCCGCCGCCCGACCGGCCACCAGCTCCTCGGGCACCACCCGGTACTGGTTGGCGAAGTTGTAGACGACCCGGAACTGGGACCCCCCGTCCTCGGTGGGCGCCAGCCGCAACAGCCGGACCTGGGAGCGCCGGCTCCAGCCGAACCAGGCGGTCTCGTCGGTGCCCGCCCGCAGCACCGGCTCCCCGGCCCGATCGTGGGACGCCGGGGCCTCGTGCAGCAGCCCCTCCAGCCGCCGCTGGTCCTCGAGCACCGCGTCCACGGGCACCCAGACCCCCAGGGTCAGCAGGACCGCCCAGACCGGCAGCACCCAGCGGCCCCCGACAGCCAGCGCCACGCCGGTCAGCGCGATGGCGGCGTTGGCCCCGACCACCACCACCAGCGGCTCCGACAGCCCGTAGCCGAGCATCAGGCCGAGCAGGTGCACGCCCCAGCCCAGGGGCACCTGCCCCAGCTCCCGCAGCCCCTGGAGCGAGCGGGTCACCACCGCCCCCAGCCCCAGGTACCAGCCCCCCAGGGTGACCACGACCAGCGGCCCCAGCCGCCACAGGGCCCCGGCGCTGTCCGGGCTGACCGGCGCCTTCAGGACCCAGACCAGGAAGGCCAGGAGCAGCAGCCCGGCCCCCCGCAGGCCCCAGCCCCCGCCGAGCACCGGCCAGCGGGCCTGGAGCAGCGCCCCCAGCCCCGTCAGCGCCAGGGCCACCGGGTAGAGCATCAGCACCAGGGTCCGGACCAGGCTCTGGTAGGGGCTGGCGACCAGGGCCAGCTCCAGGCTCAGGGCCAGGTGCACCGCGCCCATGACCACACCGGTCAGGGCCTGGATCGACAGCTCCCGCCACAGGCGCTCCGTCGCCATCAGCGGGCCAGCGCCTCCAGGGCCTGGTCGATGGCGTCCCTCACCTGGTCGGGGGTGTTCTCCCGGCTGAGGTAGCGGATGACCCCGTCGCCATCGACGACCACGTGCAGGGGGAAGGGCGGGTCGGGCTCACCGGCCTCCTCGTCGCTGTAGGCCCCGTAGGCGGCGCCGTCGTGGTCCTGGAGCACCGGCAGGGTGACGCCGGCCTCGCCGACCCAGCTCCAGGTGAGCTCGAAGGGATCCTCGACCGCCACCAGCCACACCTCGACGGGGTCGTCGGCGTAGGGCTGGGCGATGGCGTCCTCCAGGTCTGGCACCTCCAGACTGCACTGGGGTCACGTCACCGAGAAGTAGGCCAGGAAGACCACGCGATCGACCTGATCCTGGAGGTCGTAGGGGGTGGTGGTGGTGTCCGGGTAGACGTAGCCCCCGAGTCGCAGGGGGGGGTGGGGCTGGCCGACGCTGGCTTCACCGGTCTGGACCAGCACCACGGCGGTGGCCTCGTCCGGGTCGTTGGTCGCCAGGCGGAGCGTGGCGTCCAGGTCCTCGCCCGCCGCGCCGGTCACGCTCACGACCGCGCTCTCACCAGGGTCGAGGGCCAGGACGTCCACGTCGACGGTCGCGCCCTCGCAGCTCAGGTCGGCCGCGAGGGTCGTGGCCCCCAGGTTGTCCACCCGGACCTGAGCCCCGGGGGGATCCGCGCCGTCGGACCAGGCCTGGGCCGGAAGGGTCAGCTCGGGCCCCGCGACCCCGGGCACCCGGTCCAGGGAGACCACCTGGGCCCAGTCGGCCACCACCCCGCGACCGTCCCGGGCGTCGAGCCCCAGGGCGGCGTAGCTCACCGGCTCGCTGCCCAGCACCACCGGGCCGCCGTGCCCCAGCCAGACCAGCGCCACCTCGGTCCAGGCCGCCACCCAGAGCTCCTCGCCGTCCAGGGCCACGCCGTAGGCCGCGCCGGGCAGGTCCAGCTCGCCCCGCAGGACCAGGGCATCGTCGACCACCTCGACCACCCCGACCCCGTGGCCCCCCAGGGCGACCCCGACGAAGCGCCCGTCGAAGGCCACGTCGCGCCCGGAGGCCCGCAGGGCGAGCCGGTCCAGCTCCGCCGACGCCGCCGGCTCCGAGACGTCCCAGAGCACCACCTCGTGACCGTCGGCCACCACCGCCCGGTCCCCGGCCAGGCCCACTGCGCCGGCCCAGCTCGCCGGCAGCACCGCCAGGGTCTCGCCGGTGGCGCCGTCCAGCAGCACCGCCCCCGTCTGGGGCGCCGCCACCAGCAGGCGCCCGGCGTCCGCGGCCAGGTCCTCGTGCACGCCCTCCCAGTCCTGGAGCGTGTCGACGACGGTCAGGGTCTCCGGCTCGGACAGCTCGCCCACGGCCACCTGGGCCTCCCGGGTGCCCAGGTAGATCCGCTCCAGGGTCGCGTCCCAGGCCAGGTCGAAGACCCGCTCGTGGTCCTGGGTCCACACGGTGCGACCGTCGGACACCCGCACCACGCCGACCCCGCCCTCGCCGGCACAGAAGGCCCGCTCGTCGTCCAGGATCACGACGTCCAGGGTGTGCCAGTCGGTCTGGTCCCCGAAGCCCGTGCTGTGGAAGGGCACCAGGGGGTCCCCGTGGGCATGGGGCAGCTCGGCAGGGGGCGCAGGTTGCACCGGCTCGTCGCCGGAGCAGGCGAGCCAGCACAGCATCGGGGAGAGCCACGGGGCCACGGCCGAAGGATAAGCTGAGCCCCGCGCCGGAGCCCGTCCATGCTCGTGCTGCTCGTGCTGCTCGTCCTGGCCTGCACGGCCGAGGAGACCCCCGACACCGGCACCGGCCCGGCGACGGGCGACTCCGCGCCGGTCACCGAGACCGGCACGACCGACTCGGTCCCCGACAGCGCGACCGACTCCGCCACCGGCCCGGCCCCCGCCACCCTCGTCCAGCACGGGCAGATCACCTGCGAGGACCCCACCCTCCGGGAGAGCGAAGGCCCCCTGGCGACCCTCGACCACGGCAAGGACTGGGAGCAGCAGTCCCCCCGGGGCCTCGACGAGATGCTCCGGGGCACAGGCCTGGTGATCGAGGACTTCGACGCCGACGGCTACTGGGACGTGCTCGTCGCCCACCGCAGCCGGCCGATGCTCTTCCGCGGGGGCCCGGACGCCACGCTCGAGGAGGTCGAAGACGCCTTCGAGAAGCCCGAGGTCCTGGTCGACGAGAAGCACTGGGACCTGCTCGGGGCCTCGGCCGGGGACCTGGACGGCGACGGCGACCCCGACGTGCTGCTGTCCAGCCAGCGGGGCAGCGTGCTCGCCTGGACCAACGAGGGCGGGACCTTCCGGACCCACGACGCCGGACTGCCCGACACCTTCCTCTACGGCGAGTCCCTGCCCCTGGGGGACCTGGACGGCGACGGCGACCTGGACCTGTTCGTCGGCCACGACAGCTTCGAAACCTCGCCCCCGGACCCCGGGTACCTGGACGGCCTGTTCCTGAACCGGGGCGACGGCACCTTCGAGGACGTCAGCGAGACCCTCCAGGAGAACTGGCGGGACGGCTACACCAAGGTGGGGGTCATCGCGGACCTGGACGTCGACGGCGACCAGGACCTCTACATCGTGCACCACCAGTACTCCTACGGGACCAACCGCCTGCTCTTCAACACCGACGACGGCTTCGAGGACCAGCCCCAGGCCGGCCTGAACATCAAGATCGCCGGCATGGGGGTCGGGCTCGGCGACATCAACGACGACGGCCTGCCGGACCTGCTCGTCTCCGGCTGGGGCAACCTGGGCCTGATGGAGTCGCTGGCTCCCGGCGAGTGGTACCGGAGCGAGAAGGTCCGGGAGCTCATCCCCGACCGGGTCAACGACCAGGAGGCCTCCTGGGCCTGCGAGCTGGTGGACCTGGACAACGACGGCGACCTGGACGCGATGTGCGGCTTCGCCCCCGCCGAGTACGACTCCGAGGGCCAGGACAACCCGGCCGAGCAGCCCGACGGCCTGTGGCTGCGGGAGGGCGAGGTCTTCGTGGACCGAGCCGCCGAGTGGGGCATGGACCAGAAGCGCAGCACCCGGTCCCTGGCGATCTACGACCACAACGGCGATGGCTGGCTCGACGTGATCAAGTGCGGCGAGGACAAGACCGCGGTGATGTGGACGGCCCGCTGCGGCGAGGCGGCCTGGATCACCCTGCGCCTGGAGCAGCCGGTGCCCAACCCCCGGGGCATCGGCGCCCGGGTCGAGGCGGTCGCCGGGGAGCGGACCTGGACCCGGTGGCTCACCGCGGCGTCGACCAGCTTCCGCTCCAGCCCGCCGCCCCAGCTGCACTTCGGCCTGGGCGACGTCGACCAGCTGGACGCCCTGGTCGTGCACTGGCCCGACGGCACCACGGACACCTTCACCGACGTGCCGACCCGGCAGCACCTGACGGTGCAGCGCTGAGGACGGCACTGCTCCTCGTGGCCGTCCTCGCGGCCGCGCTGCGGGTCTGGGGCCTCGACCACCAGCTGCCGTACCTGCCCCTGCCCGGCGAGGACAAGAGCCTGCGGGTCACGCTGACCATGCTCTACGGCGGCACCGCGGACCCGGGCTTCTTCCACTACCCGTCGCTGCCTTTCTACGTCTACGCGGTGGCCCTGGAGACCTGGGCCACCCTGGCCGGCTGGGCCACGGGCACCGAGGTCACCCCCGGGGTGGTCGAGCGGGTGGCCCTGGGCGTGGCGCGCGTGAGCCAGCCGGCGGTGGTGCTGGTGCTGCGAGGGCTGGTCGCCGGGGCGGGCGTGCTGACGGCGCTGCTCTGCGCCGGGGCGGCCTGGCGGCTGACGGCGGACCGGCGGGCGGCGGCCCTGGCCGGCGGGCTGGTGGCGGTCTCGCCCCTGCTGGTGGAATTCGGCCACGTCGCTCGGCACGACGGCTGGGTGCCGCTGTTCGTGGCCGCTGCGCTGTTCACCAGCGCCCGGCTGCTGAAGGACCCGGGCTGGGGGCCGGTGCTGGCCGCCGGGGCCTGGGTCGGGCTGGCGGTGTCGAGCAAGTACAACGCGGCGGTGCTGCTCGCGGTGCCGGCGGTCGCGGTGGTGCTCGGTCGGGGTCTGGCCTGGCGGCCCCTGGTCGGGCTCACCGCGGCCGCCGCGGCGGCCTTCGCCCTGACCTCGCCCTACGTGGTCCTGGACCCGGCCACGGCCTGGGCGGACATCGCCTACGAGCTGGCGCACTATGGCTCGGACCACCTGGGCCGGGACAGCGGCCGGGCCGGCCACTACCCGCTGACACTGCTGCGCCTGGAGGGGCCGACCCTGCTGCTGGCGGGCCTCGGGCTGCTGCGCGGGGGGCGGACCGCCTGGCTCGCCGGGGCCTTCCTGGGGGTCTACGCCGTCGCCATCCAGGTCCTGCCGGTCAAGGTCGACCGCATGTTGCTGCCGCTGCTGCCGGCCCTCGGACTCCTTGCGGCTCTGGGCTGGCACCGGGTCCGGTCACGGGCGGTGGATGCGGTGGCCGGGGTCGCCCTGGCCTGGGGCATCGTCGGGGCGATCGGCGCCGTGCAGGAGCTGGAGGCCCCGGACGCCCGTCACGACGCCCGCGCCTGGCTCGCCGAGGCCCTGCCGACCGGGAGCCGGGTGGCGATGGAGTCCTTCGGGCCCTTCGTCGACCCTCGCCGGCACGACGTCGAGGCGATCCCCGCAGGCCGGGGCTTCTCCGCTCTGTGGGTGCACGACCCGGCCTGGTACCGGGACGAGGGCTTCGACGTGCTGGTGCGGGCGTCGGGGACCAGCGGCCGCTACCGCCAGGACCGGGGCCGCCACGCCGAGGCCCTGGCCGGGTACCGGGCCCTGGAGCAGGCCTTCCCGCTGTGGCGGACCTTCGAGGGCGGCGGCCGCACGGTCTGGGTCTATCGGGTCCGGGGCGACTCGGGCTACTCTGGAGACTGGGGGCGCGGGGGTGCGCCCGCGGACGCCAGATGACCCTCCTCCTTCTGTGGCTGCCTGCGTGCAGCGATCCAGCTCCGCCGCCGCCGGTGACCTCGGCGCTGTCGGCGGACTCGGGTCAGACCGACTCGGACCCGCCCACGGACACCGCGCCGGTCACGGACACCGACACGGGCACCGCGCCCTGGCAAGACGACCTGATCGCCGTCGTCGGCGAGCCGGGCGAGGAGCTGCGCTTCGTCGAGCGCCACACCGGCGAGGTGTGGGCCATGCAGAACATGTCCGACTGGTTCCCGGAGACCTGCGCCGAGGGTCCCTGCCGCCTCTTGGGCTTCCAGCACGAGGTCGTCGACGACCAGGACGTCATGACCTTCGCCTACACCGTGTCCTGGGGCACCGGCCTGGACCGGGTGGGCGGGCTGCTGTCGGTGCGGCTCGGCGACCCGGGCACCGTGCTGTGGGAGTTCATCGAGCTGGAGTGGGACGCCTGGCTGCCGACCATCTACGACGGCCTGTGCGCCGACGGCAACCCGGACGAGCGCTGCCGCATGGGCAATCCCCACACCGTGCTGCGCATGCCCGACCGGAACTGGCTGGTGGCGGACACGGCCCGGGACCGGGTGGTCATCCTCGAGGCCGAGCCCGAGGAGCTGTCCAAGCGCACGCCGAAGCAGGGCACCGACACCCGGGTCAAGGGCATGGTGCGGCAGGTGATCGACGCCACGACCCAGCCGGAGTCCGAGTGGAAGGCCTGCCAGGGCCCCAACAACGTCGAGCTCTGGGTCGAGGACGACGTGCCCTACGCCCTGATCACCTGCCGGGGCGACACCGGCGACGACGGCGGCATGACCCGCCACGGCATGATCAGCCTGTGGGACCTCTCCGACCTGTCCCACCCGGATCGGGTCTGGACCTACCCCAAGAAGGGCCACATCAAGGCCGCCCACCACGGCCGGGTGATCGACGGCCCCGACGGCCCGTGGCTGGTCTACGGCCACAGCATGGGCAACTCCAGCGACGCCGACGAGGAGCTCGGCAGCGTGGGCCTGGCCCGCTTCCACGTGGACCAGGGCCCGGAGTACCTCGGCGACGGGCTGTTGCCCGAGGACCTGGGCACCTTCGGTTTCGTGCGCTCGGTCTCCCCGATGCCCGATGGCGAGGGCCTGTTCATCGCCGACTCCGGCTGCGAGCGCATCGCCGGAGAGTGCGCCAACCCGGGCAGGCTGGTCGAGGTGGCCTTCCCCGAGCTGGACGACCCCGGTCTGTCCGGCGGCTGGTCCGAAGACCACCGGGAGCAGCGCTTCTTCGACCTGGACGTCACCCGGATCCTCGAGGGGGACAAGCTCGGTGGGCTGCCCTACGAGGCGGAGTACCTGCCCTACGAGAGTCTGGGGGAGCCGTTGCGGACGCGGGGGGCGGTCAGGCCGCTCTGATCACCACCCCAGCTGACCCACCAGCTCCCGGGCGAGCGCCGTCGCCGCCTCGTCGCTCTCCGCAGCGGCGAGCACGGCCTCGTCGCTTGGCAGCGCCGCGATCCCGGCGTACCCCGCTTCGGCCCGGAGCCAGAGCAGCACGTCCCGCCGCTCCCGCAGCCTCTGCTGGGCCCAGATGCGGCCCTTGCGGCGACGGCGCTCGGGGGTGGTGCTCCGGCGGGCGTCGCCGTCGAAGGTGAGCGGGTCCTGGGTCCGCAGGACCTCGCCCAGGGCCTCCCGTCCGTCGACCCGCGCGGCTGCCCCGTCCGGCAGCGCCGACAGGGTCCGCCCCAACACGGCCTCCTCGGTCCACGCGGGGGGCGGACCGGCACAGGCCACCAGCCACCAGAGCATCATGGGTCCGCCGCCCAGTAGCCCCGCTCCTGGAGCGAGCGTCGGCGCTCGTCGGTCAGCGGCGCGACCGGGCCCGTCGAGACGTCCAGCCCCTCGCGCCAGGTGGCCAGGGCCTGCTGGAGGCGCGCCTGCTCGGCCGCCGAGGTGCCCGGCCAGGCGGCGAAGGCCGGGCCGTCGAGGGCCGAGGAGCGCAGCAGGTCCGGCAGCTCGGGGGCCCGCCAGGGGGCGCCGCTGGCCACCAGGCCGCCGGTGGCGCTCATGGCCAGGTACTGGCCCGTGACCCCCTCGGAGAAGACGATGCGATCCGCCGGCAGGCCCTCGCCGCCCGTCAGCTCGCCGGCCAGGGAGCGGGCGTCGACGCCGTCCGGCACCGGCACGCCGGCCAGCGCCAGCACCGTCGGCATCAGGTCCGCCAGGCCCACCGCCGCTTCGACCGTGCGGCCGGTCGTGCCGCCGGGCGGGCGGACCATCAGCGGGACCCGGGCCACCGCGGGCTCCAGGGACAGCACGTGGCCGAAGAAGCCGTCCTCGCCCAGGGCCTCGCCGTGGTCGCTGAAGACGATCACCCAGGCCTCGTCCAGAGCCCCCTGCTCCGCCAGGCCGGCCATCAGCAGACCGAACCAGGCGTCGGCCCAGGCGGCACCGCCGTCGTAGAGACCGGTGAGCCAGGCCGTGTCGGTGGCGGAGACCGTCGCCAGGCCGTCGGCCTCCCCCTGGGTCCTCAGCGCCCTCCGGGCCTCGGGGTGCCAGGGTCGGAAGCCCGCCAGGTCCAGGTGCTCGCGCAGCCCCTCCCGGTGCCAGGCCAGGCCGTCGAGCCAGCCGGGCTGGGCGTGGGAGCGGCCGGTGCGGTCGGCGAGGGGACTCGGCCGGCCCGGGGCCCAGGCGTGGGCGAAGGGCGGGGGCTTGAGGTAGCGGGCGTGGGCGTCGTAGCCGTGGACCAGGAGCAGGTGGGGCCCGTCCTGGTCGGCCTGCCAGGCGAGGGCCGGCGGCGCGGTGTGGGCCAGGGAGCCGCCGTCGCGGATCGAGGCCCAGGTGTCGAAGCCCCGGCCCAGGCCGGTGTCCGGCGCCAGGTCCCCGCCGGCCACGAAGCCCGCGGTCGCCCAGCCCGCATCGCCCAGGACCCGGGCCAGGGTCGGCACGTGGTCGGGCAGGGTGAAGCGATGGTCCACCGGGCCCAGGGTGCTGGCTGGACGGCCGGCGAAGAGCGCCCCGTGGCTCAGGGAGGTCATGTTCGACGGGGCCAGGGCGTGCTGGAAGACCACCGCCTGGGCGGCGAAGGCGTCCAGGTTCGGGGTCAGGCCGTCGCCGCCCCAGGGCCCGAGGCGGTCGGCCCGCAGGGTGTCGAGGGAGACCAGGACGACGGAGGGCGCCGGCTGAAAGCAGGCCAGCAGGAAGGAGAGCGCGAGCACGCCCTCAGTGTCCCACCCCCGCCGCCTCCAGCTGCCGCCAGCTCTGGAAGCCCCCTGGCAGGGTGCGGGCGTCCAGGCCGTGTTGGACCAGGGCGCGGGCGGCGTCGTAGGAGCGCTTGCCGCTCCAGCAGTAGAGCCGCAGCACCTTGTCCCGAGGCAGCTCGTCCAGGCGGTCGCGCAGCTCGCTGAGGGGCAGGTTGCGGGCGCCGCCGATGTGCCCCCGGGCGAACTCTTCGGGCTCGCGCACGTCGATCAGCACGCCGTTGTCGCTCCGGGCGTTGGACCAGCGGGCCTGGGGCAGGTCGCCGCGCAGGTGGTTCGCGGCCACCATGCCCGCCATGTTGACCGGGTCCTTGGCGGCGCCCACCTGGGGGCTGTAGCAGAGCTCGGCCTGCTCCAGGTCGTACACGGTGCCTCCGAGCTGCAGGGCCATGGCGATGACGTCGATCCGCTTGTCCGCGCCGGCCTCGCCCACGGCCTGGGCGCCCAGGATGCGGCCGTCCCGGGGCCCGTAGAGCAGCTTGAGGTGGATGGTGCGGGCCCCCGGGTAGTACCCCACGTGATCCGAAGGGTGCAGCCAGGTCTCCTCGAAGGGCACCCCGAGGGTCCGCAGGTCGGTCGCCGAGCGACCGGTGGCAGCGACCGTCAGGCCGAAGAGTCGGCAGACACTGGTGCCCTGGACCCCCCGGTCGGGCACGACGCGGCCGCAGATGGCGTCGGCAGCTCGGCGGCCCTCCCGGTTCGCGGGGCCGGCCATCGGCAGCACCCGGGGCTGTCCGGTCACCGTGCAGTGCTTCTCCGCCACGTCGCCCACCGCCCAGATGTTCGGGTCGCTGGTGAGCAGGTAGGCGTCCACGGCCACGCCGCCCCGGGGGCCCAGGGTCAGTCCGGCCTCGACGGCCAGCTCGGTCTGCGGCCGCACCCCCAGCCCGAGCACCACGACGTCCGCGGGCAGCGCGGCGCCGGCGGCGGTCTCCACCGTCAGCCCGTCGTCGCCCTGGCGGATCGCCGCCAGGCCGTCGCCCAGGTGCAGGACCACGCCTTCGGCCTCCAGCCGCTCCTGGACCGGCACCGCCATCTCCGGATCCAAGAGGGGCAGCACGTGGTCCGCCCGCTCGACCACCGTCACGGCCAGGTCCAGGTGGCGCAGGTTCTCCGCCACCTCCAGCCCCACCAGGCCGCCGCCGACCACCACCGCCCGGCGGGCCCCGGTCTCCGCGAGCCACCGCTTGACCTCCCGGGTCTGGGGCACGGTGCGCAGGGTGAACACCCCGGGCAGGTCCAGGCCCTCGACGGGCGGCCGCACAGGCCCGGCTCCGGTGGCCAGCACCAGCGCGTCGTAGTGCTCGCCGCGCATCGACCCCGTCTTCCGGTCCCGCACCAGCAGGGTCTGCTGCAGGGGGTTGATCGCCACCACCTCGTGGTCCACGTGGACCTGGATGTCGTGGCGCTCCTGGAAGCGCTCGGGACTGGTCAGCAGCAGGCTGTCCTCGTCCTCGATCACGTTGCCCACGTGGTACGGCAGGCCACAGTTGGCGAAGGACACGTAGGGCCCTCGCTCGAAGACGTGGATGTCGGCGGCTTCGTCGAGCCGTCGGGCGCGGGTGGCACAGGACGAGCCGGCGGCCACACCACCGATGATCAGGATGCGCTTGCCCATGGGGACCTCCGCGAGAAATAACCTGCGGCGGGCCGGGTCGTGTCGCCCGACTCGCGCGAGGGCTGCGCCAGGTCAGAGTGGGGAGCTCCAGTGCAGGCCTTCGAGGGTGTCCTCGGGGTCCGAGAGCAGGACCGGGGCCACGGCGCCGGGCTGCGCCACCCACACCGGTCCACGGTAGGACTGCTGCCAGGACACGCAGGTCTCGGCGCTGTCCACGGCGAGGTGCTCGGGGTTGTCGCCGCTCCAGGAGGGCGCGCTCAGCGCCCCCGCGCTGCCCACACCGCCTCGGCATAGGCCTCGAGCTGGCTGTGGTCGTCCTGCCAGGTCGTGTACATGTGGCCGGCGTGGCCGTCCAGGCCGGCCATCGCGGCGGCCTCTGCCTGGGCGGACGCTGCGCCGTCGCCGGAGTCGTAGTAGCCGGCGACGAGCTGCAGGTGGCCGCGGTCCGCGAAGAAGGCCCCGGACTCCGCCAGGCCGCCCAGGTTCCAGTTGGCGACGAGGGTGTCGGGTGCCAGCCCCTCCCAGGAGCCCGCCACGTCGCCGTGGGCCAGGTAGTAGTCGGCGTGGGCGTTGTGGTGGGGGTCGAACATGTCGGACCACACCACCACCCGGGTGCCCGGCCGGGCGGTGAGCACGCGATCGGTGGCGTCGGCCACGTGGGCTGCGAGCAGCTCGCCGGCGTCCAGCCCCTGCTGAGCGCAGGCCCCACAGGTGTTCAGGTGGCGCATCTCGTCGTGCTGGAAGAAGACCGCCGGAGCGTCGGGGAAGGCCGCGAGGACCGCGGCCAGGCTCTCGTCCATCCAAGTGGACACCGCGGGCTCCACCAGGCAGGCACCCACCTGGTAGCCGTAGACCGGGGCCACGGAGAAGGAGTCGGCGGTGACGATGTCTCCCGGGGCCAGGGAGGTGGTGGCGGGCAGGGTCACGGTCGGGGGCTCGTGCCAGTCGTCGTAGGTCTCGCCGTCGCCCAGGTCCGGGTCCACCAGGGCGTCGAAGTCCGTGGCTTCCACCAGGGCGGTCCCGGCGGCGTCCCGCAGGACCAGGGGGGTGCCGCTGCGGCGCAGCAGGTTCACGAAGGCGGTCTCGGCCACCCGCACGTCGTCGAGCCAGAGGGTGCCCTCGGAGCGGGTCCAGGCTCCGAGGTAGAGCCCCAGCCGGGTGCTCTCACCGGTGTTCACCGCGAAGTCGTAGCGGGTCCAGTCCTGGTCGCTCGCCACCGACCAGGACTGGAAGTTGCGCTGCCGGCCCGTCTCCGCGTCCAGCAGCACGGCGTTGAACCAGTCTGTGTCGAAACCCCGGGTGCGGGCCCAGAAGCGAACGTGGAGCTGCTGCCAGGGCGCCACGTCGAAGGACTGCACCAGCCGGGCATTGCCGGTGCCTGCGTCGATGCGGAGCGAGC
Organism: uncultured Enterobacterales bacterium; assembly: GCA_964344945.1. Lineage (GTDB taxonomy): Bacteria > Myxococcota_A > UBA796 > UBA796 > CAJQPC01 > CAYFPX01. Next base: position 4,149 of record CAYFPX010000186.1, on the reverse strand, counting down.
GGGACCCGCTGTGGGCCACGGTGCTGTCGACGGTCGTGCGGGTGCCGGGTTCGTCCTGCCAGTCCCAGCCGCTGGCCGCCGGGCCCGTCCCGTCCTCGAAGCCGCCGTTCGTCAGACCGGCGAACGTCGACGCCAGGGCCAGGCTGCCGCCGTCCGGCGCGACCACGAACGGGGTCCCCAGGACCGGCTGGCCCTCGGCCAGGTTCGGGTCGCTGCGCAGGATCGCCTCGGAGTACCCGAACGGAAAGAGGGTGGGGATCGCCACCATGCCCTGGGCGGCCGCGGCGTCCAGGAGCTGGCCCAGGTGGTCCAGCCACGTGTCCCGACTCGCGTCGAACTCGGCGTGGTGCAGGATCGAGACCTTGAAGTCGGCCACCACCACCCCGGTGTAGCCGGCCGCGCCGGCCCGCTGGATCAGGGACAGGGCGTCGGCCAGGCCTTCGTCGGTCAGCAGGTTGTGGCGCAGGTAGAGCAGGAGCTGGGGACCGTCGGGCCACGCCGGGGCGGGGACCGCGGTGTCCGTGGCGGCCGAGTCGGTGGACGCCGTGTCCGTCGTGGTCGGGGGGGCGGTGTCCAGGGGCTGTCCGTCGGTACAGGCCAGCAGGGCGAAGAGGGCGAGCAGGGGCATCCGGCGAACGTATCCTCGCAGTCGCGGCCAGGACGCAGAGCCGCCGGCGACCAGGCCCCGATGGGGCCTCCGGGTCCCTCTCGTGGCCCCGAGGGCTGCGGTGGAGCCTTCTGGGGTGCACAGCCGGTGAGGGCGCCGGTCAGCAGCATCGAGAGCATGGGGTTACCTCCAGACGGCCTACCAGTCGGCCGCCAGCCCCAGGGTGAAGACGTGCCAGCCTAGCAGGTGGGGCTGGCCGCCACCGGTCACGTCGAGCCAGGTGGCGTGGGGGCGGGCCTGGGCCGTGAGGGTGAGGTTCTCGCCCAGGACCCAGCCAACGGCCAGGTCCGGGCCCGTCTCCAGGAACCACCAGCCGGCCTCGCTGGGCAGAGCGTAGGGGTCCGCGTCCTGGGGCAGCTCTCCGGCCAGGGGGCTGGGCGGTGCCCAGACCGCACCGAGTCCCCAGCCGGCCCGCAGGCGCAGGCGCCGCCAGTCCCCCTGCCAGGCGGCCTGGGCCCCCAGGGTGTAGACCGGGCGGGGGGCCAGCACGAGCTGATCCTGGACCTCCCGCTGGGGCGCGCGGGCCAGGCCCAGCCGCAGGCCGCCGGTCAGGCCGCGGCCCGGGTCCTCGGCGTCCCGGACCGAGCCCTGGAGCTCCACCCCCAGCGCGCCCGGACCCAGGCTGGCCCCCAGCTCCCCGGGGGCCCGCAGGGAGACCGCGGCCATGGAGACGTCGAGGCGGGGGCCCCGGGCCAGGCGCTGGACCTCGGCCAGGGTGTAGGCACGGCCTTGCTCGAAGCGCATGTGGCCCGCCACGACCTCGCGGCCTTCGGCGTCTTCGACGGTGACCTGGTGACGACCCGGAGACACCGGCAGCGCCCCGGGCAACAGGCCGCGGTCCCGCCCGTCGACGCGCACCTCCAGATCGGCGACCGGCGTGTCGTACAGGTAGATCAGGGCCCGCTCCCGGCGGGCCTTGGCTCCCGGTCGCCCCGCCAGCGCCAGGTCGCCCTCACCGATGACCCGGAACGCGGCCTCGGGGACCTGGACCCCTTCGGTGTGCTGGATGGTGCGTCCCCGGGCGTGGTCGTGGGCCTCGTAGGCCGTCAGCACGCCGTCGCCGTCCAGGTCGGCCTTGGGGAAGCCCCAGGCCATGGCCTCCAGCAGGTACCAGGTGTACACGCCGTGGCCCAGGGCGTCGTCCTCTCGGGCCGGGCGACCCGGGCTGGTGGCGTAGAGGTGGGCTTCGCCGGCGGCCATGCGGACCGGGCGGGGAGAGGCGCCCAGGCCGGCCTGGGGGTCCTCGCCGGGACTCGCGCTCACCGAGCGGCCCTCGCCGTGGCGGAAATCCACCGGGTCCTCGATGGTGATGATTGCGGACCGGGGCCAGCGACGAGAACCAGTCCTGCAGAGCGTCGAGCTCGACCGCGGTGCCCGGCAGGTCCGTGGGGTGGCTGTCCGAGACCAGCAGGTAGCGCGCCCAGCCATCGTCGCTCCGGACCCGGGTGCCGTGTCCCGAGAAGTAGACGACCAGCTCGTCCTCCCGGCGCAGGTCGGCACCCATGTGGGCCAGGACCCGGAGCAGCTCGTCCCGATCCACCGCGGGGCCCACGACCCGGACCTCGTCGAAGCCCCCGGTGCCCGCGTCCCGGAAGCGCTCGGCCATCGCGGTCGCGTCGGCCCCCGCGAAGCGCAGGTCGGGCACCGCCGGGTCGGCGTACTCGTCGACGCCGACCACCAGGGCCCTGCGCCGGGGCTCGACGGCCCGGGCAAGCAGCTCGGCCGTGGTGGTGCTGGGCCCCACCCCGCGGTCCTGGAGGCCGCCGGTGGTCGCACAGGCCAGGGTGAGCAGGAAGGTCAGGGCCACGTCAGCAGGATCCCATCCTCGGCGCAGCCTGCCGTCCGGATCGGGGTGGGACACACCACCACGGTCAGGGGGCGGGTGCCCGGCTCGTCGGCGCCGTAGGCCTGGAGGTCCGCGCCGCCGAGGGCGCTGGGCCCCGGGGGCACCTGCCAGTCCTGGCCGGCCAGGGGCCAGACCACCGTGTCGCCGTCCAGCAGCCAGGCGTGGCCCTCGGCCGAGCTGTCGAGCTGGATCAGGACCCGCTCGCCGGGCTCGAGCCGGGCCCCGGGCGCCAGGGGCCGCAGACCCCGGTCACCTTCGGCGGCGAGCGACAGGTGCACGCTGCCCTCGGGTGACGGGGCGATGGCCTTGAGCCGGGTGTCCGGTCGCTCCGGCAGGGCCAGCAACAGGCCCGCCGCCAGGGCCAGCCCGGTCGCCACCACGGCCGGGACCCGCCGCCGCTTGCGGTCCGCCCGCGCCAGCACCCGCTCCAGGGTGGGGCCCCCGGTGCCGGGGAGGGCGTGGAACTCCTCGTGCCACGGATCGGTCATGGCGGATCCTCCAACAGGGTGCGCAGGCGCTTGCGGGCGTAGGACAGGCGGGAGCGGACCTGCTGGTCGGAGCAGCCCTGGATGCGGGCGATCTCCTGGGTCGGCAGGTCCTCTCGGTAGAACATGAGCACGCTCGAGCGGTGCTCCGGGGACAGCCCCCCCAGGGCCTCCTCCAGCCGGCGTCGGCGGGACGCCCGCTCGGCGGCCTGCTCCGGGGTGTGGCCGTCGACGGCGCTGGTCCGGACCAGGGGCAGCAGGCGCAGGCGGGTCTGGCGCCGGCGCAGCACGTCGATGCACAGCCTGTGGGCAATGCTCAGGGCGTAGGTACGAAACGGACGACCGGGGGTGCAGGGACGGCGCAGGATGCGGGCAAAGGTCTCCACGCAGGCCTCCTCGGCCTCCTCCCGGTGCCGCAGCATGCGCCAGCAGTACGCGGTGACCGTGTCCCGGTGGCGCCGGAAGAGCCAGGCGAACGCAGCCCGGTCCCCGCCGTGGCAGGCGGTGACCCAGGTCAGCTCGGGATCGATGGGGTCCGGTCCGGTCACAGCGAGGGGGCGCATCTCCCTGGGGCATACGGGCGGCGGCCACCGATGTGGAGTGCGCCGAAGAAGTTCGATCCCGGGTCCACATCGTGGACGGCCGGGCGTAGGCAGGACAGACTCGAACCCGAGGTATCCATGTCCATGCTTCCTTCCCTCGTCCTGTTCCTGATCACCGGTGCCTTCGCGGGCATGCCCGACGCCGACGGGGACGGCTTCACCGCGACCGACTGTGATGACTCGGACGCCAGCGTCTACCCGGGGGCCCCGGAAGTCTGCAACGGGGTCGACGACGACTGCGACGGCTCGGTGGACGAAGGCTGCGGCGGATCCTCGGGCTCCGAGGACTGCGACGGCGTCGACAACGACAAGGACGGCTCCGTCCGGCGACACCGGCGACACCGGCGGCACGTGGGACACCGGAGACACCGGGTCGAGCACCGAGACCAACCCGGACGGCTCCGAGGACTGCGACGGCGACGACGACGACATGGACGGCTCTGTCGACGAGGGCTGCGACGAGGAGACCGACACGGACACGGACGCCGACGGGGACGCGGACGCCGACGGGGACACGGACACGGACACCGACGGGGACACGGACACGGA
>CAYFPX010000185.1:15773-17315 GCA_964344945.1 uncultured Enterobacterales bacterium | reverse complement strand
CCCGGTCTACCCGACATGGCCCATCGATCTGGACCGTCTTCGAGGGATCGCGCCCCGCCGCCAGGCGGGCGGTCATCGGTTCGTGGCTGGAACCCTTGACCCCCCGCCACCACCAGATAGCCAGACCACCCCACCTGGAGCTGACATGGCCCGACACCTGCTCTGCCTCGCAGACGAGACCCGCGAGGAGCTCCGCACGCTGCTGGACCTGGCCCGGATGATCAAGGCCAACCCCCGCGGCTTCCGCGACGCCTGCGCCGGCCAGACCCTGGCCATGATCTTCCAGAAGCCGTCGCTGCGCACCCGGGTCAGCTTCCAGACCGGCATCCAGCAGCTGGGGGGCCAGGGCATCTACCTGGGGCCCACGGACATCCAGCTCCACCGGGGCGAGAGCATCGCCGACACCGCGGCCGTGCTCTCCCGGTATGTCGACGGCATCATGGCTCGGGTCTTCGCCCACAGCGACCTCGAGGACCTGGCGGCGAGCGCCACGATCCCCATCATCAACGGCCTCAGCGACCTGCTGCATCCCTGCCAGGTCCTGGCCGATCTGCTCACGGTCCAGGAGAAGCACGGCCGGCTCGCGGGCCTCAAGCTGGCCTACGTGGGCGACGGCAACAACATGGCCCACAGCCTGCTCTACGGCGGCGCCCAGGTGGGCATGACCGTCTCGGTCTCCCACCCCCGCGGCTACGCACCCGACCCCGAGGTCCTGACCCGGGCCCGGGAGATCGCCGCGGTCACCGGCGGTGCCATCCAGGTCACCGAGGATCCCCAGGTCGGTGTGGCAGAAGCCGACGTGGTCTACACCGACGTGTGGGCGTCCATGGGCCAGGAGGCCGAGGCCGCCGAGCGGCTCAAGCGCTTCGAGGGCTTCCAGGTCGACGCCGCGATGATGGCTCGCGCCAACCCCGGCGCCATCTTCCTGCACTGCCTGCCCGCCCACCGCGGCGAGGAGGTCTCCGCAGAGGTCATCGACGGCCCCGCCAGCGTGGTCTTCGACCAGGCCGAGAACCGCCTCCACGCCCAGAAGGCCTTGATGGTCCGGCTCATGGGCCGATGACGGATCAGGCTGCTGTGCGCTGGGTGAGACCTGTCGAGACCGGTGTTAGATTGACCCCAGGAGGCACCTCCAGGTGACGGACAAGGTCACGGTCTACGAAGTCGGACCCCGGGACGGGCTGCAGAACGAGCAGGCCATCCTGCCCACGGACGTGAAGCTCGGCTTCATCGAGCGTCTCGTGGCGGCCGGCTACACCGACATCGAGGTCAGCTCCTTCGTGCGGCCCCGCTGGATCCCCCAGCTGGCCGACGCCGCCGAGGTCGTGCGCCGCCTGCCTTCGGCCGACGGCGTCACCTTCTGGGCCCTGGTGCCGAACCGGGTCGGTCTGGAGCGGGCCCTCGACGCCGGCCTGGGCGCAGTCGCCACCTTCATGTCGGTGTCGGAGACCCACAACAAGAAGAACGTCAACCGCACGGTCGCCGAGTCCCGCATCGCCCTGGCCGAAGTCGTGGCGAACGCCCGGGCCGAGGGCCTGCAGG
>CAYFPX010000185.1:12539-15763 GCA_964344945.1 uncultured Enterobacterales bacterium | reverse complement strand
TACCTGTCTACGGTCTTCGGCTGCCCCTACGAGGGCTCGGTCGACCCCGATCGGGCCGTCGAGCTCGCCCGGGCCTTCCTCGAGGCCGGCGCCGGGCAGATCAGCCTGGGGGACACCATCGGCGTCGCCAACCCGCGCCAGGTCCGGAGCGTGCTCGACGCGATGGTCGCCGGGGGCGTGCCCCTGGACCGAGTGGCCCTGCACATGCACGACACCCGGGGCACCGCCCTGGCCAACGTGCTCGCTGGCTTCCAGGCGGGCGTGCGCACCTTCGACGCCTCGACCGCCGGGCTCGGGGGCTGCCCCTACGCACCGGGTGCCTCTGGCAACCTGGCGAGCGAGGACCTGCTCTACATGCTCCAGGGCATGGACATCGAGAGCGGCGTCGACCTCACCGCCGCCTGCGAGGCCGGGGGCTGGATCGCCGACGCCCTGGGTCGCCAGCTGCCGGGCCGGGTCCACCGCGCCTTCCTGGCCGAGCGGGCCCGCGAGACGGCACGGAGCGCCTGACCCCGTCGATGGCCCGCGCCTTCCTCAAGATCGTCGCCGGCGCGAAGCAGGGCATGAACGTGCCCCTGCCGGACGACGGCGCCCTGGTGGTCGGTCGTCGCGACGGCGATCTGGTGCTCGAGGACCCCATGGTCTCCGGCCAGCACCTCCAGGTCGTGCCCAAGGGCACCGGCTGGCTGCTTCAGGATCTGGGTTCCACCAATGGCACGATGGTCGACGGCCGGCTCGTGCGGGAGATCGAGCTGCGTCCCGGCGCCGAGATCACCGTCGGCAGCACCCGCATGGTGCTCTTCCTGGCCAACGAGCAGTCCGCCGACGGCCCACGGGACACCGGGCTGGAGAGCCAGCTCGAGATCGCCTGGCTGCTCGACGAAGAGCTCGTCGAGATCAAGGGCGCCAGCGACCACACGGGCAGCGCCGCGGATGTGATCGGCCAGGACCTGCGTCTCCCGCCGGGCATGAACGCGGTGGTCGAGGTGGTGGCCGGCCAGGACGTGGGCAAGGTCTACCGCTTCACCCGCGGCAACGTGATCATCGGCCGCCGCATGGGTGAGATCCCCCTGAGCGACGTCGAGGCCAGCCGCCGCCACGCGGTGGTCGAGGTCTTCGGCCGGGAGATGATCTTCCTCCGGGACCTGGGCAGCACCAACGGCACCTTCCACAACGGCCGCCGCGTAGCCGTGTCCCGCCTGCGGCCCGGCGACACCATCGGGGTCGGCAAGACGGTGATGAAGCTCCAGGTCACCCGCTAGCAGGCTGATGAAAGAGGCGAGGCCGCTCCGGCCTGCGGCCTCCGCGGTCGCGCGCGGGCACGGGCCCCTCCGCCTCCGCCTTGAGGTGCCGAGCCCTTCCTCGTCACTCCGGTCGCGATGCTCCCTGCATTCCAGCGTGCAGGCCTCGGCGGCTCTCGGCGCGAGACGTAGTTGGGCCCCGGTCGGCTCTGTCGGGCCTCCTTGCGCCGCTCCTGAGGGACTCTCAATACCCCTCGTTCATCGCCCAGCGCCGCCACGCCTCGATGTGCTCGGCCTGGGTCCGGCCCTCGGCGAAGTCGAAGCCCACGATCTTCCGCAGGGCCTTCAGCGCCGAGGTCACCACGTTCGGGTCCGTGTCCTCGAGGGCCCGGACCAGGGCCGGCAGGGCCTTCTTGCTGCCGATCTCTCCCAGGGCGTCGACGTAGTGTCGCCGGGCCCAGACGGACTGGCCCCGGTAGTAGCTGCCGGCGTCCCAGAGGGCGTCGGTGAGGGGGCCGACGGTCTCGGCGACCTTGAGCTGGCCCAGGGAGTCCGCGGCGGCGGCCCGCACGATGATCGCGGCGTCCTTCAGCAATTCCGCCAGCCGGCTGGCGGCGGACTTGTCGCCCAGGTCGCCCAGCCCGGCGGCCGCCGCGGCCCGGATGGCAGGCATTGGATCCTCGATGAGCTTGAGCAGCGGCACCTTGGCGTCCGGGTGCCCGGTCTGGCCCAGCACCCGCACAGCGACCCAGCGCTCCCGGGCGTTGTGGCCGTCGTCGAAGGCGATCTCCTCGAGCCACGGGCGGTTGCGGGGGTAGTCCGCGACCATGGCGTGGAACAGCGCCATGCGCTCGTCTTCGGACAGGTCCGCGTCGGCGGCCTGGGTCAGGTCCATCGGACCGCTGGCCAGGGCAGCGCCCAGCCAGAGCAGGGTGGCGAGGCCGGCCAACTAGAAGCTCCCCTGGGCGACGAGGCGGATGGCGAACTGCAGGATCAGGATCACCACCAGCGGCGAGAAGTCGATCCCGCCGGTGACCCGCGGACTGAGCACCGCCTGGACCGGCGCACACAGCGGCTCGGCGATCACCCGCGTGAGGTTGCGGGGGAAGGCCAGCGGCGAGCGCACGACCCAGGAGAGCACCGCATCGATGATCACGACCCACATCAGCGCCTGCAGCGCCAGGATGATCATGCCCACCATCGGTCCTCCCGAAGTCGCCTGACCCCTCGGTCCACTAGAACACGTACGCCAGGCGGGTCTGCACAGTCCACACCCGACCGTCCTTGGTCAGTCCCATGAAGTCCGTGGGCAGGCGGTCGGTGTTGACCTGGGCCACGCCACCTTCGACGGACCAGTGCACGTGCGGCACCAGGCGCACCCGCAGGGCGAGGTCGAGCTCCTGCCCGAGCAGGCGGCCGTACTCGGCCTTCTCGTCGGACTGGCTGCACTCGGTGTCGTCCGGGTCGCAGTGGTAGCCCTGGATGATGGCGCCGTCGGGCTTGTCCGGGAAGGCCACGACATAGGCGGCGACGACCTCGGCCCACTCGAACGGCCGGTACTTCACCATCGGGTAGATGTACTTGCTGTTGTAGACACCGCCTCGGCTCCACAGCCCGGCGGCCGCGTCGCCCCAGGTGTACTCCGTCACCCGGCTCAGGATCTCCTCGTAGAGCAGCAGGCCGACGTTGTGGTCCGGGTGCAGAGGCCGCCCCTGGAGCAGCTCGTCGGCGATGTTCGGGTCACCGCCGGCCCAGCCGAGCTCGACCTGGGCGGTGAGGTCCGGGGTGTCGTACCCGGCGCGGGCCACCGCACCCCAGATCGCCGCGTCCTTGTAGAGCGGCGAGGCGTCGGAGTCCCGGTTGATCGCACCCGACAGCGTGATGCCCTCGGTGGCGCCGCGGATCGTGAGCGCTTCGCCGGTCAGGAAGAACTTCCGGTAGTAGGCGTTGACGTAGCCGTCGTAGATCCAGACGTTGCTGGCG
>CAYFPX010000185.1:11508-12472 GCA_964344945.1 uncultured Enterobacterales bacterium | reverse complement strand
CCCCGGTAGATCAGCACATACAGGATCTCGTAGACGTCGTCCTCGGGCTCCGCCCACCACCCGTCGTCGCGCTGGGTGGGCTCCCGGTCCTCGGTCCAGGAGTGGTCCTCGTCGTCGTCGCAGCGGGGGTCGTCCTCCTCCTCGGGGTCGTCGTCGCACTTGTAGCCGTAGTACTGGATGAGCGGGTCCTCGACGAGCCGGTCGATCCCGATGGCGAAGAACAGCGGGATGTCCGAGGCTTCCTTGCCGGCGATGGTCTGGGCGATGGCGATGGGCTTGGTGGCAAAGACCACCCGGTCGAAGGTGTTGCCGTGGCTGTACTCGCCGAATTCGTCGCCGATGCCGTTGCCGTCGTTGGCGAGCAGGCCCATGCCCCACTGGGAGGGCTGGCGGCCGACCCGCAACAGGCCGACCGGGAGCGAGAACTCGGCCCAGGCGCGGGACAGGTGGACCTGGTCGGCGGGCTGGCCGTCGAGCCCGGTGGTGGTCGGGTTGCCGGCGAACAGCGACGTGGACGCCAGGGACTCGTTGTCGCCCCAGACCACGCCGTCCAGAGCGTTCACCTCGAAGATGAGCTTGGCCCGGGAGTCGTACGAGATGATCGGGCGGAGCCGCAGCTTGTGCGTCGCGTACCGAGCGTGATCCCGCGGGTCGTCCCCGGCCGGCGTGAACAGGTTCGTGAAGTGGTAGAGGCGGGCCCGGTAGAAGCCCTCGAGGTCGACGTTCAGCTCACCGCCGTCGTCGTCCTGGGCGAACGCGGGGGCAGACGACAGCGAGCACAGGGCGAGGCCCAGGCCGATCAACTTGCGCATGGTGCGAATCCGGAAGGGGGGAAGGACGGGGTCGCGTTCAGCCGGCGGCGCTGGAGTCACCGGTGTCGGAGCCGCCGGTGTCGGTGCCACCGGTGCCGGTGTTGGTGTCGGTGCCGGTGTTGGTGTCGGTGCCGCCGGTGTTGGTGTCGGTG
>CAYFPX010000185.1:8350-11401 GCA_964344945.1 uncultured Enterobacterales bacterium | reverse complement strand
CCGCAGGTGGCCTCGAGGCACTCCGGATCGAGCAGCACGCCGTCGTCGTGGCCGACGTAGATGCTGGAGATGTTGATGCTGTCCGGGAAGATGTCCAGCGACGTGGTGCCCATCAGCACCGGGTCGGTCCCGGGCTCCATGACCATCCAGGCCTCGACGGTCGCGCGGCCGGTCGGCACCTGCATCGCCAGCCAGAGGCCGTCGTCGGAGGTGTGGGGCTGCTCCCGGTGGGGGAACTCCTCGACGAAGTAGCGGACCTCCTGGCCGGCCACGTACTCGCCGTCCATCTTCACGATGACCTGGGCGCCCTCGATGGGGTCCTCGTTGCAGTCGTAGAGGGCGCCGGCGACCACGCCGTTGGCCGGGTCCGGGCTGATGCCGAGCAGGGCCTGGATGACGGTGTAGGTGGCGTCGGAGACGCTGTTGTACTCCAGGCCTTCGAGCTCCTGGGTGTTGTGCGTGACGTGCGCCTGGATGGTGATCTTGGTGGGATCGTCGGCGGTCTCGTTGTCGGTGGTGACCTTGTAGCTGTAGGGCGCGCAGGTCATGACCTTGCCGGCGACCTGGCCGTTGTCGTCGCTGGTGTAGCTGTAGTCGGCGGCGCCCTGGACGGCGTCGCTGTTGAAGATCTCGACCGTGGCCTCGGGGACCTCGTTGGAGGTCTCGAAGTCGACCACCTCGCCGGTGAATTCCAGCTCCTGGATGCACGCCGGGTCGGCGGTGTTGGCGATCCAGGCGTCGCCCGCCGCGAAGCAGCTGTTGTCTCCGAGGGCGACCTCGGTGACGTCGATGATCTCGCTGAAGATGTCCACCGCAGCGCTGTCGGTGTTGCCGGTGGCGGTGTCGTCGCCGTTGCAGGCGATCAACAGGATGGCGGGTGCCGCGATGAGCCGCTTCATGGGGTCTCCTCCTCGGGGAACGGCGCAAACTAACCCGCTTCCGGCCCGGGGAGGCCACTAGGGGAGCGTGAAGCCCTCGCGCGGGTGGGTCGCGTAGGACCCGTCCAGCTCCGCCGCCAGCTCCGCCAGCCGCTCGTCGTCGCCGGTGGGCACCTCGGGGCGCAGCACCAGGTACAGGTCGCCGCGGGCGCTCCCCTTGCGGATGCCGTGGCCGCGGACGCGCAGCCGCTTGCCATTGCCGGCCCCGGGGGGCACGGTCACCCGGACCTGACCCCAGGGCGTGGGCACGGCGACCTTGGCGCCCAGCATGGCCTCGCCCACGGTGAGCGGCAGCTCCAGCACCAGATCCTCGCCCTCGCGCTGCAGACGCGGGTGGGGCTCCAGCCGCAGGGTCACGTGCAGGTCCCCGGCGGCACCTCCGTCGCGCCCGGCGCCACCTTGGCCCTTGAGACGCAGGGTCTGGCCGTCTTCGACCCCCGGCGGCACGTTGATGGTGAGGCGGGCCCGCTCCATGCCGCGGCCGGTGCCGGCACAGGCCCCGCACTCGGAGGCGAAGACGTGGCCGTCGCCGCCGCAGCGGTCGCAGCCGACCATCGCGTCGAAGCCCCAGCGGCCCGCCCGCACGCGACCGGTGCCCGAGCAGGTGCCACAGGTGGCCCGCCCGGTGCCGCCCTGGCCGGTGCAGACCGCACAGGCCGAGGGCTTGCGCACGGCCAGAGGCACCTTGCCGCCCCGGATCGCCGTCCACAGGTCCAGGGACAGGGTGCTCCGGAGGTTCGGACCGCGGCGCGCCCGCCCATAGAAGGTGGCCGAGCCGCGACCCTGGCCGAAGAGGCTGCTGAACAGATCGCCGGCGTCCATGCCACCGGAGCCGCCGAAGCCGGCCCCGCCATAGCGACGAGCCAGGTCGGGGTCGAAGCCCTGGCGCAGCGAGGCCTCGCCGAATTCGTCGTAGAGCCCCCGGCGCTCCTCGTCGCCGAGCACCTCGTAGGCGGACGTGACCGCCTTGAAGCGCTCGGTGGCGTCGTCGTCGTCGGGGTTGCGGTCCGGGTGGTTCTCCCGGGCCAGGGCCTTGTAGGCCTTCTTGATCGAGGCCGGGTCGGCGTCCTTGGAGACTCCGAGGACGCTGTAGAGATCGCGCATCAGTCCCGCCAGGTCAGCAGCCGGGCTGCGGCCTCCTCCACGATGGGCACGGTCTCGGGACCCAGGGAGTTGGTCTCCTCGTAGTGGTCTCCGTCCGCCTGGTCGATGTAGGGCGAGCGGTCGTGCAGCTCGAAGTCGTAGGGAGGGATCATGTAGCCCAGCTCGTCGTTGCCCAGCCCGATGATCCAGGCGTGGGCCGCTTGCATGTCCTCCACGAGGTAGGGACCGCTCGGCGCTGCGTCCAGATCGGGGGGGTTCGGGTTGCTGGGCGAGATCAGGTCGACGCCGGGGGCGTTGACGTGGCTGCCGTCGTACCCGCCGATGGCCACCTCGGGGAACAGCTCGCCGGGCACCGAGAGCATCGCCCAGTCGCCGACCCGGATCAGGGCCATCTGCGTGTCGGTGTAGGGGATGTTGTCCAGGCCCAGCGCCCGGTCCGGGTCGTAGCCGTGGGCGTTCCGGTCGAGCACGCCGGTGAGGAACATCGCCTGGAAGCCGATGTTGTCGATGGGGAAGGTGACGGTCGTGGCGGCCACCGAGAGCTTCGGGTCGGCCAGGGTGTCGCCGCCTTCGACGGCGTCCAGCGCCATGCCGGCGACCAGCTTGCCCAGGGCCTCGGCCTTCTCGAAGGTGGGCTCCCGCCAGCTGTCGCCGTTCGGGTCGACGACGGTGGTGTGCAGCGGGGTCATCAGCCCGCCGACCATGGCCTGCACGTAGATGCCGACCCCACCCAGGCCGTCCTGGGCGCTGTCGTTCCAGACCACGCCGTCCTCGACGCCTTCCCGCAGGTCGTGGGCGAAGTCCGAGGTGATGGCCAGGTTGTCGGAGCTGAGGGCCTCGGGGTGGTTGCCCCAGTTGACCAAGGTGGCGATGGTGCCGCTGGCGCCTTGGAGGTGGGCGGCCTTGACCAGCTCGTCGAGCACCACCGGGTCCCGACTGTCGTCGACGATGTTGTAGGTGCCCTGGTCCTGGTAGGTGCTGCTGTCGACGGCGCCGACGGTGAGAGCGG
>CAYFPX010000185.1:6237-8284 GCA_964344945.1 uncultured Enterobacterales bacterium | reverse complement strand
TCACGGTCTCCAGCCCGGCGATGGCCTCGGTCACGGCCTGGACCGTGGCCTCTCGCCCCAGCTGGGCGTAGTCCTCCTGGTACCCGGTGGCACCGAGGCGGCGGCCCCACATGCCGATGGTGTCCGGCCCCTCGTGCTGGTGGGTGGCGCTGACCAGCAGGTAGTCCAGGTCCACGCCCTCGGCGGCCAGGAGCTCCCGGGTCTTCACCACGTCGTCGTAGAACCAGCCGACCAGGTCCACGCTGACCAGGGCCACCCGCGTGGCGCCCTGGTCCAGGACCACCGCCCGGGCCCAGAGCTCGTCGTGCACCGACTGCGCGGCGCGGCCGGTGCCGAAGCCGGCGAGCCAGACCGCCTGGAAGTCGTCGTCGCCTTCGCCCTCGTCCGGGCCCGGGTAGCCCTCGTCGCCCTCGCAGAGGCGGTCGCAGCCGCAGTCGTCGTAGACGTCGACGGTGGACTTGTACTCGGCGTTGCCGTCGAGGTCGTCCCAGGTCTCCCAACAGACGGGGGTGATGGAGACCGACGCCGCGCCGGCCCGCAGGTCCCCGCTGTTGTCGTCGCAGGCCCCCGAGGGGTCACCGGGGCAGTACAGCTCGGGGGTCCAGGAGGCGTCGGTGTCGTCGGCGGTGTCGCCGCACTGGCAGGCGAGCGCGGCGAGCGCGAGGGCGGCGAGGCGGGTTCCCATGGGCACTCCGGTCGGATCAGGCTGCTATCCGGCCGGGTGCCGATTGACCGGGGCAGAGGGCTGTGCAACGCTGTCGTGCCGACCCCTCCAGGACGAGGGGGCGGTGCGCTCCGACCCCGCCACGGGCGCAAAGGGAATCCGGAAGAGACGCATGACCCGACACATCCTCGGCCTCGGCCTCCTCGCTCCGTTCATCCTGGTCCAGGCCGGCTGCTTCCTCGGCGACGGCAACGCCTGTGACGAGACGGACTTCAAGTGCACGAGCGGCACGAGCGGCACCACCAACACCACCGACACCGGGGACACCGACACCGACACCGGGTACATGGACGAGCCCGGCGACTTCTACGAGGTCAAGCCGAGCGACGCCTACGTTCCGCTCATCGACGCCTCCGGCGACTCCAACCGGGACCAGGAGTTCTTCGCGGTCATCGTGAACACGACCGACGAAGAGCTCGGCTTCCGCCTCAGCTACTCGTCCTCGGGCGAGGGCGAGGGCAACGACAACGACACCGGCAGCGATCCGACCGGCACCGAAGGCGGCACCGAGGATCCCGGAGAGGGCGGCGAGGAGGGCAAGGGCGAGAAGAAGGGCCCGCCCGGACCGGCGCCGAGCAGCACCGCCAGCGGTGCCACCCCCTGGCAGATGCCCGAGTTCGGCAAGCGGGCCCACGGCATCGTCGCGGCGACCGGCACCAAGGGCGGCACCACCGGCGGCGGCACCACCGGCGGCGGCACCACCGGGGGCACGGGCACGGACACCGCCGAAGAGTGCGAGATGAAGTGCATCGACATCGGCCAGTGCGAGGAAGAGTTCATCGTGCGGTCCGACATGACCAACAACGAGGACTACGACGTCGTCGCCGCGACCCTGTGGGCGCTGGGTGACACGGTCTCGCTGTGGGTCGACGACCGTGCGCCGATCGACTGGGACTACGACTGTGACGGTGAGATCGACGCCCCCGCCACCAACCCGGCCTACGGCTTCGACAATTGCGACCTCGAGACCGTGGCGGACATCGTCGACACCAACATCGTCGTCAACTTCCGAGAGCTCTTCGGCGACGAGTCGGACATCAACAACGACTGCCGGGTGACGGTGCTCATCCCGCCGGTGCTCAACGAGATCCCCCGGAGCTCCAGCGACGAGGACGACTGGGACAGCATCATCGGGTCCTACGCGGACCCGTCCGTCGACCTCGACGACTTCGACACCGACTCCAACCCGATGAGCGACGAGCAGGAGCTCATCTACGTCTTCGCTCCCGACCCCTACGGCTTCTACAACCCGGGCAAGACGACCTCGGTCGAGGAGTACACCAGCCAGCGGCTCGTCGGCCAGATCGCCCGCGGCTTCTACAG
>CAYFPX010000185.1:0-6227 GCA_964344945.1 uncultured Enterobacterales bacterium | reverse complement strand
CACGTGATCGTCAACGGCGGCGACGCCGAAGAGAACTGGCTGATCGAGACCATGGCCGCTGTCGGCATCGACATCGTGGGCTTCGGCGCCACCTACTACGACGACGCCTGGGTCTACCTGGACGCCCCGAACGTCTACCCCCTGAGCCCTCTGTCGAGCTCCGGCGGGGACGGCTTCTTCTCCACCACCCCCCGAGGGGCCGAGTACCTGTTCGGGCGGTGGCTCGTGGACAAGTTCGGGACCGGCCTGCTCAGCTACATCACGCAGAGCACGGCGACCTCGGTCGACGCCATCGAGGAGGCCACCTCGTCCTACCCGGACGCGGAACAGGCGGAATTCGACGACCTGGCGCTGGAATTCCACGTCGCCCTGTTCACCTCCGGGGTCACCGGGGACGACGGCTCGTCCCTGGTGGACGAGGCGAACTATGCCCCCTTCTCCGAGGCCTCCACGATCTCGGCGCCCACCACCCCGCCGACCGACGGCAACGCCGGCCAGTACTACGGGGCCAACGGCTACCAGACCGGCTTCAACATCCGGGGCACCAACAGCTTCTACGAGGACGGCACCACCGCCAGCCCCTCGGAGAACCTCTCCCGCCGTGTGGTCACCGGCGGGTCCGACTTCCAGACCTACGTGACCGGCTTCCCGTTCTACGGCTACACCGTCGGTGGCCACAGCGCCTTCATCAGCCGGCTGGTCGACATCCCCTACGACAGCGCCTATCTCGAGATCCAGGGGGGCTCCGACAGCATCCTGGGCACGGTCATCCGCTGGCACGACCCGGACACCGTCGACTACGCCGTCGAGCAGATCTACTCGCCCACGGACGCCAACGCCATCGCGCTCCCGACCCTGCCCGACGACGGCTCCGAGATCTACGCGGTGGGCGAGATCACCGACGGCTCCTCGGTCAGCGTGATGGACTCCGAGGGCGAGACTGGCCTCGACGACGTCGACGACACCGACCGCTGGCTCCTGGACCTCACCGACCGGCCCGGCAGTGCCATCGTCTCCGTCGCGATCTGGCTCGAGCGCAAGTACGAGAACAAGGACGGCGACGCCAGCCCCTACGACCCCTGGCTGGCCATCGTGCCCGAGGAGGACGTCCCGACCCCGACCGTCGATGACTTCCACTACGACGCCGCCTGCGCCACCGCCGACGAGTGGACCTACCCGAACCTGGTCATCGAGTCGGTCTTCAACCAGTACTACCTGAGCAGCAGCTCCGGGCTGACCCAGGACGGCGGGGGCTGGCAGGACAAGGAGTCCACCGAGTTCTGCGGCCTCAGCAGCAGCGACGAGGGCACCGGGGACTCCGGCCTCGTGGAGTCCGAGCCCGAGTGCCACGAGGACTGGGACGGAGACGGCTTCACCGAGACCGAGGAACCCTCCCCGGGCAGCTTCGCTGAGCAGGTGTTGGTGCAGATGTGCACCAACAACGGAGGCTCCCTGAGCGCGGCGGACTACATCAGCGACGACATCTTCGACTCGGACGAGCGTGACGAGGACGACGACGTCGGTGTCAGCCTGACCTACAACGTCGGGGGCACCGCAACGGACTCCGGCGAGGAGGCCCTGCTCTACGCCACCCTCAACGGCGGCCAGCGCTACCTGCTGATCGTCAGTGGCGGTGGCGACACCGGCTTCTACGAGCTCAGCATGAGGCAGCTCAACTAAGTCCCAGCTCTTGGCCGCCCCTCCACCCGTCGAACGGCGGGAGCTGCGCACGGCGGTGGCGCTGTTCTGCGCCACCCTGGTCTCGGTCTACGCCACCTACGGGTGGCTGTGGAGCGCCGACGGCGACCCGTGGTCCTGGGGGCCGACGGCCCGAGACTCGGCGGTCTTCGCCGGGGCTTTGATGGCCATCCTGCTGGCCCACGAGCTGGGCCACTGGTTCGTGGCCCGGCGACACGGCTTCGCCCTGTCGCTGCCCTACTTCATCCCCTTTCCCGCGGGCTTCGGGACCTTCGGGGCCATCATCCGCCTGCGATCGCTGCCGGAGAACCGGACCGCGTTGCTGGAGATGGGCGCCGCAGGGCCCCTGGCCGGCATGGTGGTGGCGGTGGCCTGTCTCGCCCTCGGGCTGCCGGCCACCGAGGTCGGTCCACCGGTCCTGCCGCCGCTGCCCGAGCCCACCGGCGAGCCCTCGGCCGCTGTCCAGGCCTTCGCCGACGCCCTGGACGCCGTGCTGGGCTGGGGCCCGCTCGCCTGGGTGGGGGAGCAGCTCTCGCCGCCGGTCCCCGACGGCCACGTGCCGGTGCTGATCTTCAACAACCCCCCGGTGATGGACCTGCTCGGTGCCTGGATCCTGGGGGCTCCCCCGGGCCGCTTCGACACCCTGGGCCCCCTGGCCCTCGCCGGCTGGGTGGGGTGCTTCCTCACGGCCTTGAACCTCGTGCCCCTCGGCCAGCTCGACGGTGGGCACGTGCTCAATGCCCTGTGGCCGGGCCAGGCCCGCCGCATCTCCCGGGTCGTGCTCGGCCTGGTGCTGGCCGCCGGGATCCTGTGGAGCGGCTGGATCGTCTGGGGGGTGCTCTTGTGGTGCCTCGGAGCCTGGCACAGCCTGGACGTGCCGGCGCAGCCCCGGCTCAGCCGCCGGGCGCTGGGGGTGGCCGTCGTGACCGGCGTGGTCTTCGCGCTGACCTTCCGGGCGAAGCCCCTCGAGCTGGACTCCCTGCCTGCGGGGCCCGCCATCGTCGAGGAGCCGGGATAGTCCGGGACCATGGCTGCGACCGCCCGACTCGTCGTCACCGCTGCGATCGCCGCCGGAGTCTGTGTGGCGGGTGCGTTGGTGTGGAAGGCCTACGGGCCGGCAGCGCCCGCGGTGGCGGCGACGGAAGCCCCGCCCGAGGACACCGGGCCCCACCTGGACCTGGAGCAGCTGACCGATCGGGACTTCGCCTTCCTGGCGCGGACCTTGAGCGAGGGCACCCGCGCGGCCCGTCGCTCCGCGGCCAAGGCGCTCCTGCTCGCCGAGCGGCTCGAGGGGGCGCCCCTGCTGTTCGACGCCGCGGAGCGCGGGGGAGAGGACGCGCTGACCCTGTGCCTGGCCGGCCTGGAGATCCTCCGGGTCCAGCGGGCGGAGCAAGCCCTGCGGGAGCTGTTGCTGGCGCTCCGTCAGCGGCCGGGTCTGCCCGAGGGGTGCCGGGTCGAGGTGGCCGATCGCTTCGGCCTCGTCAGCCGAGGCCAGCTCACCGCCGTGCTGGCGCTGGCCGCGGACCCGGAACCCATGATCCGCGCGTGGGTCGCGGAGACCGCGGCCCAGCAGGCCCCGGAGGCCGCGTGGCCGGTGCTCCTGGCGCTGGCCGTCGATGCCGAGGTCGAGGTCCGGCGGAGCGCCTGGCTGGGCCTGCAGGGCGGGGTCCAGGATCCCACCGACCCCGCGCTCGTGGCGGCTGCCGCCGCAGAGAGCGACCCCCGGAACCGGGCGTTGATCGAGGAGCTGGGCCTGTGATGCTCGCCGCGTGGTTGGCGCTGGGGCTCGCCTGGGGCGGGGGCTTCTACCTCGAAGCCCCGCCCGTCGACGCCCGGGCCGAGGCCGTGGCCCTCCAGGAGCGGGCCCGGTCCCTGGGTCTGGAGGCCCGGGTCACCCGCCGCTATCGGCACGGCTCCGGGTGGGAATTCGTGGTGGTGGTCGAGGGCTTCGAGGACCGGCCCGGTGCGGAGCAGGCCGCGCAGGCTCTCGCCGAGGAGACCGGCCAGGGCATCGCCGTGTACCGGCTCGAGGGCGCCGCCGCGTCGAAGGGGGACGGCGAGCCCGCCCCGTCCGAGGAACCCTCGGCGCAGCTGCCGGACGCGACCGAGCTGATCCAGCGGGCGGCGCGAGCCCTCGGCGGTCCCCAGGGCGGGCTCGCCCGGCTGCAGAGGGCCGAAGGACTGCGGTTCCGCTATGTCCGCACCATCGCCCACGCGGACGGCACCCTGGTGGCGGACCACGACTGGGTGGCCTCCGGCCCCTGGCGGCGGGTGGCCATCACCGTGCCCGAGGGCGGCAAGGGTGTGGCGAGCACCGTCGTGGGCGGGCCCCAGGGATCGTGGGTCACTGCGGCCGGGGAGACCCGGGACGCCCAGCCGGCCCCGACGGCCACCACCCTGGGCGAGCTCTCACCGTCTGCGCGGCTCGCCTGGCCCCTGGTCTTCGCCGCCACCGCGGGCGAGCTCGGCCCCTTCCGCGTCGCCCGCCAGGAGGTGGTCGGTGCTCGGACCTGCTGGGTGCTGATCGCCGTGGCGCCCACCCAGGACCAGCCGACCCGTCTCTGGCTCGACACCGAGCACGGCCGACCCCTGCGGGTCGACTTCGCCACCGATGCAGGCCGCGTCGAGGTCTCCATGGGAGACTGGCGCGAGCCCGACACAGGGCTGGTGGTCCCGCACGTGCTGGAGGTCCGCCGGGACGGTCGGCTGGTGGAGCGGATCGAAGTGGCCGAGCTCACCCTGGATCCGGAGCTGCCGGATGCGCTGTTCGTGCGCCCTCGGGAGGGGTGAGGTCCGGCTGTGCGAACTGGCTTGACACCAGAGATCGGTGTCCTTAAAGGGCGGCGGTCTCTTGCCGGGACCCCGTCCGCGGGGCACCGGTCGCCGGTCGGCTGGCGTAGCTCAATCGGTAGAGCAGCGGTCTTGTAAACCGCAGGTTGTGGGTTCGAGGCCCGCCGCCAGCTCTCCGCCGGGCCTCGCCCAGATCCGGCGCGATCTTTATCAGTTTCAGCACTTTCGGGGGGTTGCCCGAGTGGTCAAAGGGAGCGGGCTGTAAACCCGCCGGCTCAGCCTACGGTGGTTCAAATCCACCACCCCCCACCCCTTCTCTGAGCGGGAATAGCTCAGTTGGTAGAGCATCAGCCTTCCAAGCTGAGGGTCGCGAGTTCGAGTCTCGTTTCCCGCTCCAGCATCTCGCCGATGTAGCTCAGAGGTAGAGCACCTCCTTGGTAAGGAGGAGGTCGAGAGTTCAATTCTCTCCATCGGCTCCACTTTCCAACACCCTTCACCCCCCCAGGCACACCCCCCAGGCACGACCTGGACGCCCAGCGGAGAATCGCCATGGCCAAGGAAAAGTTCGAGCGCAACAAGCCGCACGTCAACATCGGCACGATCGGCCACGTTGACCACGGCAAGACCACCCTGACGGCCGCCATCACGAAGTGTCTGGCGGAGTCCGGTGGTGCGACCTTCATGGACTACGCGGACATCGACAAGGCGCCGGAGGAGAAGGCCCGGGGCATCACGATCAACACGGCCCACGTGGAGTACGAGACGGAGGCGCGTCACTACGCGCACGTCGACTGCCCCGGGCACGCCGACTACATCAAGAACATGATCACGGGTGCGGCGCAGATGGACGGCGCGATCCTGGTCGTGGCGGCCTCTGACGGTCCGATGCCGCAGACCCGCGAGCACGTGCTGCTGGCCCGCCAGGTGAACGTCCCGTACATCGTGGTGTTCTTGAACAAGGTGGACCTGCTGGACGACGAGGAGCTCCTGGAGCTGGTCGAGATGGAGGTCCGGGAGCTGCTCGACGAGTACGACTTCCCGGGCGACGACACCCCGGTGATCCGCGGCTCCGCGCTCAAGGCGCTGGAGGGCGACACGGCGGACTGGGGCGTGCCGGCGGTGCTGAAGCTGATGGAGGCGGTGGACACGTTCATCCCGACCCCGGAGCGTGACATCGACAAGCCCTTCCTGATGCCGGTGGAGGACGTCTTCACGATCACGGGTCGCGGCACGGTCGCGACGGGTCGCGTGGAGCGCGGCACGATCAAGACGGGCGAGAAGATCGAGATCGTGGGCTTCAAGGAGACGGTCGAGACGACCTGCACGGGCGTGGAGATGTTCCGTAAGATCCTGGACTTCGCCCAGGCGGGCGACAACGCAGGTCTGCTGCTTCGCGGCGTCAAGCGCGACGAGATCGAGCGCGGCCAGGTGCTGTGCAAGCCGAAGTCGGTGACGCCGCACACGACGTTCAAGTGCGAGGCCTACGTCTTGAAGAAGGACGAGGGTGGTCGTCACAAGCCGTTCTTCAGCGGGTACCGCCCGCAGTTCTACTTCCGGACCACGGACGTGACTGGCGTGGTGGAGCTGGAGGAGGGCGTGAACATGGTGATGCCGGGCGACCAGGTGACGATGAAGGTCACGCTGATCACGCCCGTGGCGATGGAGCCGCAGCTGCGCTTCGCCATCCGCGAGGGTGGTCGGACCGTGGGCGCCGGCGTCGTGGCCGACATCATCGAGTA
>CAYFPX010000184.1:4546-17526 GCA_964344945.1 uncultured Enterobacterales bacterium | reverse complement strand
AGAAGAAGTCGAAGACCCCGATGACCAAGCCGGCGGCGAGCCGGGTCCAGAGCCACGCGGACCGCAGCGGCAAGAACCAGGGCTTCAAGCAGCGGGCCCAGCGGGCGGCGTCGAAGAACGCCGCGAGCGGCGGCGGGAAGAAGGGGGGTGGGAAGAAGGGGTAGCCCAGAACCTGTCCGCGCAGGACTCCCTGCCAGCCCCTGCGCGGACCTCGCCCTCAGCCGGCCGAACGCGCCCTGAGCCGCAAGCCCACGTGGCTGGTGAGTGCGGCGACCGCCACGCCGGTACCCACCGCCAACCCCGCCTCCATGAGGCGGAACCGCCGCCAGTCCCGCTCCTGGGCACCGACCGCTCCGGGATCCCCGTACTTGGCGCTGTCCGCCTCGAATCGTTGTCCGTAGGCTCACACCGGGTACCAGGAAGCCCCGGTGGCGACACCCAGACCCAGGCCTGCCACCAGGAGAGGATTGTCCCGAAACGGACGCACAACGGTCGGCTCGGGCAGCCCGGTCTCCAGGACCAGCTCCTGGCCATCGACCAGCTCGCCCGACCAGGCGTAGCCGACCTCTGCCCCGACCGCGACCTGAACCAGGTGCGGACCGGGGAGGACCGGCCAGGGCTGGCTGTCCGCTGGATGCCCGTCCACGTAGAGGATGCCGTCGTCGGGGATCGGCACCGCGTAGATGGTCGCCTGGCCCGAGACACCAACGGAGGCCCCCTCCCATGCCAGCCTGAGCTCGGGCCCGAGGCGTTCGTTGAACCAGCCTGGGTTGACGGCCGCCGCCGCCTGGAGGTCTGCGCTCCACAGGAGCTGGGGCTGGGCGTAGAACGCGGCGGCTGCCCGGGCCTGGTAGAGCGTCGCCAGATCTTGCGGATCGGCGACTCGGGCGACACAGTCCAGCCGGGCCAGCGTGGTGTTCACGATGTCGCGGGCGTAGGAGAGTTCGTCATCCGTGACGGCTGCGACCGCGTCCTCTGCCGCGACGTCCAGATCGACTTCACAGTGGAGTGGCTGGGCGCCGGCTTGCGGCATGAACAAGAGGCCGATCGAGGCGATCATCGATGACACCTTCGGGGGGCGACACACCCCTGCCTGGCCGATGTTAGCGTGGCCTCGCAGGAGGATTGTCTGAATGGGGGTCTCGACCCGCCTCGTTGCCGGAGCCCTGAGCGTGGTCCTGACCGCGTGCTTCCCGACCCGCGAGGACTTCTGCGCCCAACGTTGGCAGCTCCTCGATCGCGACGGCGACGGTTTCACCAGCGAGGAGTGGGAGGAGCGGTTCGCTGAGGACGGCTGCGCCTACCCGGCCATGATTGGCACCGGGGACTGCGACGATTCCGATGACCAGGTGAACCCGCTCGGAACCGAGACCTGTGACGGGTTGGACAACGACTGTGACGGAGAGACCGACCCCGACGACGCCGAGCTTGCGCCCACCTGGTACCAGGACGCCGACGGAGACGACTACGGCGTCACGGACCTGACGGTCCAGGCCTGCACCCGACCCGCCGGCTTCGCCGACAACGCCAACGACTGCGACGACGGCGACGCGTCGGTGAGCCCGGAGACGACCTGGTACGGGGACACGGACGGCGATGGATACGGCAACGAGGACTACACCACCCAGGCCTGTGAGCAGCCAACGGAGTTCGTGGCCGTGGCCGGTGACTGCGACGACACCGATCCGACCCTGAACCCCGAGACCCCCTGGTACCCGGACGATGACGAGGACGGCTTCGGGGTCGACGACGACGCGGTCGCGAGCTGTGACCCGGTTGTCGGAGCCGTCCGCCAAGGAGGGGACTGCGACGACCACAACAACACCATCTACCCAGGGGCGGACGAGTACTGCGACTCGGTGGATCAAGACTGCGATGGGGAGGTGGACGACGCCGACGCGGTCGATGCGACGACGTGGTTCGGAGACAGCGACGAGGACGGCTACGGCGACATCGATGATCCGGTGGAAGCGTGTTCCCAGCCCGATGGCGCGGTCGGCAACCCCGGTGACTGCGACGACCGGAACGACACCATCAACCCGGGCGCGATCGAGGTCTGTGACGGCGTCGACCAGGACTGCGATGGCACCGAGGACGCCGCAGTGGATGCCCCCGCCTGGCACGCGGATGCCGACACAGATGGGCACGGCGACCCCGACGTCTCCCTCGGCTGACGCCGACGACTGCGATGACACCCAGCCGTCGGTGTTCCCGGGTGCCGAGGAGTACTGCGACACCCTGGACAACGACTGCGATGACTCGGTCGACGAGGAGGCCTACACTGGCTTCTGGTACGCGGACGCCGACGGGGACAGCTACGGGGATCCGGCGGTCACCAGCAACGAGTGCCTGGCTCCGAGCGGGTATGTGGGCAACTCGGACGACTGCGACGACGACAACGCCTCCGTGAATCCGGCCGCCACCGAGGTGTGCGAGGACGGGATCGACAACGACTGCGACGGGACCGCGACGGGCTGCTGGGGAAGCGGCACGACGAGTCTGGCGGACGCGAACGCCGTGCTGAACGGGGAGACCACCGGGGACTGGGCCGGGTTCTCGGTCGGGGGAGGCGGGGACTTCGACGGGGACGGATTCGCCGACGTGCTCGTGGGCGCACCCGTCCAGGCCGGAGGCGGCTCGGAGCGCGGGGCCGCCTACGTACTGCATGGCCCGATCTCCAGTGGCTCGCTGGCGAGCTCCTTCGCGCTCCAGGTCACCGGCGAGACGGAGTCCGGGTACTTCGGCGGTGCCGTGGCAACCGCAGGCGACCTGGATGGGGACGGGCTCGACGACATCGCCGTCGGGGCCGTCGTGGACGGCGACGAGGGCTCGGCCTTCGTGATCACGGACGCTGGCTATGGGGGGAGCGTGAGCGGGCTCGCCCACGTGAAGCTCACGGGCGAGAACGCCGGGGACTTCGCGGGGTGGGCCGTCTCCGCCGCAGGTGACGCGTCGGGGGACGGGTTCGACGACCTGCTGATCGGGGCCTTGATGGAGGACGCCAACGGAGACGCCGCCGGCTCGGCCTACCTCGTGTTGGGGCCGGTGACGGGGAATGTGGCGCTCTCGGATGCGGCCGTGGTGAAGCTGGAGGGCGAGGCGGCCAGGGACTTCGCGGGTTGCGCGGTCGCCGGGGTGGGAGACGTCGATGGTGATGGCCTCAACGACCTGCTCGTCGGTGCCGAAGGCGAGGACACCGGTGCGGACTCTGCGGGCGCTGCCTACCTGGTGCTCGGCCCGGTGACGGCGTCAGGGACACTCGCGCTGGGCGACCTCTCTGCCGCCAAGTTCACGGGGGAGAACAACTACAACGACGCCGGCGCGGCCCTCTCCGCAGCCGGTGATGTCAATGCCGATGGCTACCAGGACCTGCTCATCGGCAGCTCGACCCAGGACTCCGCCGGCAGCTCAGCCGGCGCCGCCTACCTGGTCCTCGGCCCCGTCACCGGCGAGCTCTCGCTCGCCTCCGCCAACGCCAAGCTCACCGGAGAGCAGGCCTTCGACTTCGCGGGCACCTCGGTCGCCGGGGCAGGGGACGTCGACGCAGACGGCTACGACGACATCATCGTCGGAGCCCTGGGCGAGAGCACCGCCGGCTCCAACGCGGGCGCGGTCTACCTGCTCCAGGGCCCGCTCACGGGAACGGGCTCGCTGACCACGGCTGGCGTCAAGCTCGTGGGGGAGGTGGCTGGAGATAGCGCCGGGACCGCCGTCGCCGGCGCTGGAGACACCGACGGGGATGGGTATCCTGAGCTGCTGGTGGGGGCCGTGGCAGCGGACAGCAGCGCGGGCTCGGTCTACCTGTACTCCTACGCTCGGTGGTGAGTCGCAGGGAGGTTCCCAGGGTTAGCCCACCCAATGCTCCCTTCCACCGGCCAGATCGTCTCCGTGCGCGCTCGTCAGTACCTGGTGGAAGAGGTCATCGGGCCAGTGGAAGAGGGCGACGCCACCCGTGTCCGCCTGGCCTGTCTGGAAGACGACGCCCAGGGCGAACCCCTCGAGGTCCTCTGGGAGCTCGAGGTCGACGCCCACCTCCGCGGCGGCACCTCCTGGGACCGCGTGGCCGCCCAAGGCTTCGACTCCACGGAGTTCTTCTCGGCCTACCTACACGCACTCCGCTGGAACACCGTCACCGCCACGGACCCGGACCTCTTCCAAGCGCCCTACCGCGCCGGCATCGACGTCAAGGCCTACCAGCTCGAGCCGCTGCGCAAGGCCCTCCGCCTGCCCCGGGTCAACCTGTTCATCGCCGACGACGTGGGTTTGGGCAAGACCATCGAGGCGGGGCTGATCCTCCGCGAGATGATCCTGCGCCAGAAGCTGCGGCGTGTCGTGGTCTGCTGCCCCCCCTCGGTGCTGCTCCAGTGGCGGGACGAGCTGGCCGAGCGCTTCGGCATGTCGTTCGTGGTCATGGACCGGGAGCACGTGCGGGTGCTGCGGCGTCAGCGGGGCTGGGCGGTGAATCCGTTCTCGACCCACAGCCGCTTCCTCATCTCCCACGCCCTGCTGCGGGACGAGGCCTACGCCGCGCCGCTCAGGGACTGGCTGGGCGACTTTGCCGCAGGCTCGATGCTCATCCTCGACGAGGCCCACCACGCGGCCCCTTCTTCGGGAGCTCGCTACGCCGTGGACTCTCGCTTCACCCGGGTGGTGCGGGACCTGGCGCGGCGCTTCGAGCACCGGCTCTTCCTGTCTGCCACGCCCCACAATGGCCACTCCAACAGCTTCGCGGCGCTGCTGGAGGTGCTGGACCCCCAGAGGTTCTGTCGTGGCGTGCCCGTCCAGGATGCCAAGGCGCTCGACGCCGTGATGGTGCGCCGCCTGAAGGCGGACCTCCGCGCCATCGGTCAGGCCTTCCCCGAGCGCCGGGTGATCCAGATCGACCTGGACGGCCTGCCCGAAGACGCGCCCGAGCTGCGCCTGAGCGCCATGCTGGAGCGCTACAAGTCCCTGCGCGCGGCGCGGCTGCTGGGCGAGGCCAAACAAGTGAGGAATGCGTCGGCGCTGGTGCTGTTGTCCCTTCAGAAGCGCCTGCTCTCCTCCATCGAGGCGTTCGCCCGCACCCTGAAGAAGCACCGCAAGGCCCTGGCCAGCCAGACCGCCGCGGCGCTGGCCGACGAGCAGCTGCGTCTGCTGCGTGAGGCCCCCGACGCCGACGACGAACGGGCCGAGCTGGACGAGGAGGCACTGGGGTCCGAAGAGGACGCCGCGGTGGTCGCCGCCACCGTTGCCAGCCGTGGAGTAGGGGACCTGGGCCGGGAGCTGGAACTTGTCGACCAGATGCTTGATCTGGCCGAGCAGCACCGCCATCGGCCCGACCCCCGCGTGCGTTGGCTGGTGGACTGGATCCGACAGGAGCAGTGTCCCGAGCTGCCCGAGCTGGGCGAGGCCGGCACCGAAGATGCGGGCTGGACCGAGCGCCGGGTGCTCATCTTCACCGAGTACGCCGACACCAAGCGGTACCTCGAGCAGCAGCTCCGGGCGGCCGTTGCCACCACGCATCGGGCCCGCGAACGCATCGGGACCTACCACGGCCAGAACCTCAGTCCGGCGCGGCGAGAGGCGATCAAGCGGGCCTTCAACAGCGAGCCCGCCGACCACCCGCTGCGCATCCTCATCTGCACGGACGCGGCTCGGGAAGGCGTGAACCTGCAGAACCACTGCGCCGACCTGTTCCACTTCGACGTGCCCTGGAATCCTTCCCGCATGGAGCAGCGCAACGGTCGCATCGACCGCACCCTCCAGCGGGCGCCCGTCGTGCGCTGCCACTACTTCGTGCTGCCCCAACGGCCCGAGGACCGGGTGCTGCGCACGCTGGTGGAGAAGACCACCCGGATCGCGGCGGAGCTGGGCAGCCTGTCGCCGGTCCTGGAGGCCCGGGTCGACCAGGTGCTGGCCGAGGGCATCCCGGCCGATGGCGAAGCCGCGCTCGAACGGTGTCTCGACGAGGTGGTTGACGACCCGGCCCGGGGCGTCGTGGAGACCGAGCTGGAGGGCTCTCGCGCTCGGGCGGAGGGGCTCAGGCGCGACGTGGAGCGCCTGCGCACGCTCCTGGATAGCTCCCGGAAGTGGCTGGGCCTGGACGACCGAGCCCTTCGCAGCGCGATCTCGGTGGCCCTGCGCATGCAGCAGGCCGATGGCCTGATCGAACAGCCCGACGGCACTTGGACCCTGCCCGATCTGTCCGCGCTGGCCGCAGCGGATCCGAGCTGGGAGCGGGCGCTGGACGCCCTGCGCCCGGCGCGGGACAAGGGAGTCAAGCCCCGCCAGTGGCGGGCGGAGCACCCACCGCGACCCTTCGTCTTCCAGGACCCGGGTCGCCTGGACCGCAAGGTGGTGCACCTGCACCTGGAGCACCGCCTGGCCCAGAGGCTGCTGGGCCGGTTCACGGCCCAGGGCTTCGTGCACCACGACCTGTCCCGGGCCTGTGTGGGGGTCAGCGACAACCCCCTGCCCAGGGTGGTGCTGTTGGGGCGGCTGTCGCTCTACGGGAGCGGCGCTGCCCGGCTCCACGACGAGGTCATCCCCGTGACCGCGCGCTGGACGGACCCGGCGACCCGTGCCGAGGCGCTGTCGCCCTACGGCGTGCGGGGCGAGGGCACCACCTTGAGCCTGCTCGAGCAGGTGCTCACCGACGCCAGGGAGGTCCCCGAGGCTGTGAGGGCCCAGGCTCTGGGATCGGTCGCTCGGGACGTCGAGGAGCTGCTCCCCCACCTGGAGGCCCGGGCGGAGGAGCGTGCGGCCCGGGCCGAGCGCCTGCTGCACGAGCGGGGCCAGCGCGAGGGCCGTGAGCTTGGGGTCATCCTGGAGGCCCAGCGGCGGCGGATCGAGGGGCAGCTCGACCGCTACGAGGGCGGGCAGATGTTGCTGCCCGGCTTCGAGGCGCGAGAGCTGCGCCAGCTCGACGCAGACAAGCGCCACTGGGCCCGGAGGCTGGCCGACCTGACCCGGGAGGTGGAGACCGAGCCCGAGCGCATCGCCGCCTCCTACGACATCCAGGCTCGCCGGGTGGAGCCCGTGGGGCTGGTGTACCTGTGGCCGGTGACCGGATGAACGTCGATCCCCGGGTCCAGGTCCACCGGGACTGGCTGGGCATGCTCCAGCCGGTGGGGCTGGTGGTCTCACCCCACGCGCTGGTCCAGGCCCAGCTCACCCCGACGGCGCCCATCGCCCCACTGCAGTCGCTCTTCCAGGTGCTGACCCCCGAGGGCCACCTGGATGACCTGCCCGCCT
Organism: uncultured Enterobacterales bacterium; assembly: GCA_964344945.1. Taxonomy (GTDB): domain Bacteria; phylum Myxococcota_A; class UBA796; order UBA796; family CAJQPC01; genus CAYFPX01. The sequence continues at coordinate 10,293 of CAYFPX010000184.1, read as the reverse complement.
TCTGCGAGCAGTTCCTCGGCTGGCAGGCCTCGGACCTGGCCGAGCCACCTGTCGAAGCCACCCTGGCGCTGCCCGAGTACGAGGACCACCTGGCACCGAGCTGGGTGGTGCCGTCCTTCGATGGGGACCGATGGCTGCTGCTGGTCCGGCAGGAGTCAACGGGTACGGCGCTCGACAAGGGGGTGGCAGACGGCTGGCGGGTGAGCCCCCAGGCCCGGTTCGAGCGGCTGTTGCGCGAGTCCGGGGTCCTGGCCGGGCTCTTGTGCAACGGCGCCGAGCTACGCCTGGTGGTGGCGCCGCCCGGGGAGAGCGCCGGGCACCTGAGCTTCCCCATTCCCTGGCTGCGCACGGTGGCAGGCCGGCCGGCCCTGGCGGCGCTGCACATGCTGCTCTGCGCCGAGCGCCTGTTCGTGATGCCGGACGGGGAGCGGCTCGAGGACGTGCTCCGGGCCAGCCGCCAGTACCAGTCCAAGGTCACGACTGCGCTGGCGGGCCAGGTGCTCGGGGCGCTCGAGGACCTGCTGCGGGGGTTTGAGGCGGCGGACAGGGCCACCGACGGACGACTGCTGGGCCAGGCTCTGGACGAGGACCCTGACCACGTCTACGGCGGTCTGCTGACCTCGCTGTTGCGCATGGTCTTCCTGCTCTATGCCGAGGACCGGGGCTTGATGCCCTCGGAACCGCTGTACGTGAACCACTACTCGGTGGGGGGGCTCTTCGAACGCCTGCGGAGCGACGCCGCCCTGCACCCGGACACGATGGACCAGCGCTTCGGGGCCTGGTCAGGCCTGTTGACCCTGTTCCGGCTGGTCTTCCGCGGCGGCGGTCATGGCGGCCTGCGCCTGCCGGCGCGGCAGGGCCGACTCTTCAACCCGTCGAGGTATCCCTTCCTGGAGGGCAGGCCCTATGGCGATCCGGGAGGCACCACCGGCCCTCTGGAGGTGCCACGGGTGTCCGACGGCGTGGTGCTGAGGGTGCTGGAGGCGCTCCTGGTCCTGGACGGCGAGCGCCTGTCCTACCGGGCCCTGGACGTGGAACAGATCGGCTCGGTCTACGAGGCCGTGATGGGCTTCTCGCTGGGGCGGGCCAGCGGGGTCTCCGTGGGGGTTCGGCCGGACAGTGCCAAGGGGAGCGCCCGGATCGTGGTCGACCTGGAGGCGCTGCTGGAGCAGCCTCCCAAGAAGCGGACCAAGTGGCTCAAGGACCAGTCGGGCTGTGGGCTGGCCCGGGGGGCGTCGGCTTCTCTGAGACGGGCCATCTCTGTCCCCGAGGTGCTGGAGGCCCTGGGCGGTCGGGCCGTGGGGCGCACCGTGCCGGCGGGAGGGCTGTTCCTCCAGCCCACCGACGAACGTCGGCGCTCGGGCAGCCACTACACGCCGCGGGCGCTCTCGGAGCCCATCGTCACCGAAGCCCTGGCCCCGCTGTTGGCGGACCTGGGCTCGGAGCCCCGTGCCGAGCAGCTCCTGGCCCTGCGCATCCTCGACCCGGCGATGGGGTCCGGGGCCTTCCTGGTCACGGCCTGCCGGCTGCTGGCGGACGAGGTGGCCGAGGCCTGGCGGCGCCACGGCCTGCCCCCCGAGCTGGACGAGGGGGCCGACCCGCTGCTGCATGCCCAACGGCGCGTGGCCCAGAGCTGCCTGTATGGGGTCGACCGCAACCCCTTCGCGGTGGACCTGGCCCGGCTGAGCCTGTGGCTGGTCACCCTGTCGGCCGACAAGCCCTTCACCTTCCTCGACGCCAACCTCCGCTGCGGGGACTCGCTGGTCGGCCTGAGCCGGGACCAGATCGCCGACTTCCACTGGCAGCGCCAGGCCCAGCTCGGGCTGTTCATGGGCCGCGTGACGGCGGCGGTTCGGGATGCTGTGGGCTGGCGGCAGGAGCTGGGTGGGCTGCCGGACGAGGCCGACGCGGCGAAGCGGCTGCTGCTGCGGGACGCCGACGACGCGCTGGAGGTCTGCCGGGAGCTGGGGGACCTGGCGGTCGGGGCGTTCTTCGCGGCCGGGAACGCCGCGGGGCGCAAGGCCGCGCGGGAGCGGCACCTGGACCGGGTACGGAGGTGGCTGGATGAGGGGCACGAGGAGAGCAGGAGCCGGTGCCGGATCGAGCGGGAGCTGGTGCGGGAGAAGGTGGCGCCGTTCCACTGGGAGCTCGAGTTCCCGGAGGTGTTCGCGGGGGGGCGTGGGGGCTTTGACTGTGTGGTCGGGAACCCGCCGTTCCTGGGAGGGCGGAACATCTCCCACGCCTACGGCAAGGTCTACCGGACGTGGCTGACGGAGTCATGCCCAGGGGCCTCCGGTGGGTCCGACCTGGTGGCCTACTTCTTCCGGCGGGCGTTCGCGCTGTTGCGCCCGGGTGGCACTTTCGGGCTGATCGCGACGAACACCATCGCCCAGGGTGACACCCGGTCGAGCGGGCTACGGCCGATCCGCAAGGGCGGGGGCACGATCTACCGGGCGACCCGACGGGTGAGGTGGCCGGGTCTGGCGGCGGTGGTGGTGAGCGTGGTCCACGTGCGTAGGGGGCCTGTTCCCGGACCGATGTTGTTGGACGGCCGAGAGGTGGAGCGGATCACGGCGTACCTGTTCCATGACGGGGGGGATGATGATCCGGAAAGGCTGGTGGTCAATCGCGGACGGAGCTTCACCGGGATGGTGGTCCTGGGCATGGGCTTCACCTTCGACGACGCAGCCGAGGAGGCCACGTCGCTCGCCCAGATGGACCGTCTGCTGGCCGATGACCCGAGGAACCGCGAGCGCATCTTCCCGTTCATCGGCGGCAAGGAGGTGAACAGCTCGGCCGTGCATGCCCACTCCCGTCACATCATCGACTTCACCGGGTTGAGCCTGGAGGAAGCCAGCGCTTGGCCTCAGCTACTCGCCATCGTCCAAGAGAAGGTCCAGCCAGACAGGGCGACAAAGGCGGACGACGTCGCCGCCTGGCCCTGGTGGCACTTCTGGCGCCCCCGGCCCGAGCTGCGGGAGGCCATCGCCGATCTCGACCGAGTGCTCGTCGCCGCGATCGTCAGCAAGCACCTCTCGTTCACGTTCCTGCCGACGGGGATGGTGTACTCCCACAAGCTCGCCCTCTTCCCCTTCTCCGAGGTGGCCGCCCTCTGTGCCCTCCAGGGCCGGGTGCACGAGGTCTGGGCTCGCTTCTTCAGCTCTTCGATGAAAGACGACCTCAACTACTCCCCCTCCGACTGCTACGAGACCTACCCCTTCCCCCCCAACTGGCAGTCCAACCCCTCCCTCGAAGCCGCCGGCGCCACCTACCACGCCCACCGCGCCGCCCTGATGGTCGCCAACAACCAAGGCCTCACCACCACCTACAACCGCTTCCACGACCCCGACGAGACCGACCCCGGCATCCTGGAGCTCCGCCGTCTCCACGACGCGATGGATCGCGCCGTGCTCGATGCCTACGACTGGACCGACCTGGCGCCCACCTGCGAGTTCCTGCTCGACCACGGCACCGAGGCCGACTTCCAGGGACGCCGCCGCGCTCCCTGGCGCTACCGCTGGCCCGACGAGGTGCACGACGAGGTCCTGGCACGGCTGCTGGCGCTCAACGCCAAGCGGGCCCGAGACGAGGCCCTGGCGGGCGGGGCCCCCCAGCTCGGCCTGGGCTTCGGCGACTGAGCGACCCGTAGGTCTTCCGGCGTGTGTTGCGAAAAATGGGCTGTTTCAGATACCCTGAGACAGCATGATCTCCGAGACGCCCGGACTGCAGGAGGCCCGCGCCGCGCTCCAGGCCCGCATGGGCAGCCTCAAGCTGCGCCCGTCGGACGGCGGTACCTGGACCGTGGAGGACTCTGCGGGACTCTCATGCCGGCTGCAGGTGGTCGAGCGGGCCAACCTGCGCCCCTCCCAGGTGGCCAGCCTGGGTGCCCGGGCGGAGGACGGAGGGCCGCTGCTGGTCGTCAGCCGCTACCTGAGCCCCCACACCCGGGATCTGCTGGAGGCCGCCGGCCTGGGCTACGCCGACAGCACCGGCAACCTCTACCTCGCCCTGGACCGGCCGCAGGTCCACGTGGCGGTGCGGGCCACCGACCGGGATCCAAGCCCCCCGTCTGGTGCCATCGCGAGCCTGCGGGGGCGCTCGGCGCCCCGGGTCGTGCGCGGCCTGATCGACCACGTGCCCCCCTATGGCGTGCGCCAGCTCGCCCAGGCCATCCACGCCACCCCGGCCGCGGTCTCCCGGGTCCTGTCCTTGCTGGACGCGGAGGGCCTGGTGACGCGCTCGGCTTCGGGGGGAGTCGCTGAGCTGGACTGGCTCGGCGTGCTGCACCGCTGGGTCCAGGACTACGGCCTGGCGACGACCCACATGCCGGTGCGCTTCCTCAACCCGCTCACGCTGCCCCAGCTCCAGCAGCGTCTGCGAGACCTGCCGCTGCCCCACGCCGTCACCGGCCAGCTCGCCGCCCAGCTGGGCCTCCCCGAGCCCATGCCCGTGCGCCTGGTCGTGGTCTACGTGCAGGAGATCTTCGCCACAGCAGGTCACCTGGGCCTCGTGAAAGCCAACCGCGCCGAGAACGTGTGGCTGGTCTCGCCCCGAGAGCCCTGCGTCTTCGACCGCCCCTGGCCCGGCGCCGGGCGAGGCTCCCAGGTCGTGGCCGGGCCCTCCCAGGTCGCGGCCGACCTGCTCACCTCGCCGGGGCGCGGTCCGGCCCTCGCCGAGACCCTGCTGCGCTGGATGGCGGCCCACGAGGACCGCTGGCGGGTCGTGCTGTGACGCCCGTGGACCCGGCCTATGTCGAGGCCCGCACCGTGCTGCTCGACGCCCTCGAGGCGCTGGCCGACCACCTCGACTCCTGCATCCTGGTGGGTGCCCAGGCGGTCTACGAGCACACCGGCGACAGCGACCTGGCGGTGGTCCCCACGACCACCGACGCCGACCTGGCCCTCGACCCGCGCTCCCTGGCATCCCAGCCGCTGCTGGCCGACCTGATGCTCGCCAAGGGCTTCCGGTCCACGGCTTCCGTGGGCGGCTGGCAGGCTCCGACGGGCCTGTTCGTGGACCTGATGGTGCCCGAGGGCGTCGGGGGAGCAGGTCGCCGCGGGGCGCGGCTCGGGCCCCACGGCAAGGACGTCGCCCGAAAGTGTCGGGGTCTCGACGGCGTCCTGCTGGACCGACAGCCTCTCGCCCTCCGCGCGCTCGGCCCCGACGACCCCCGCGAGTTCACGATCCCGGTCGCCGGGCCCACGGCGCTGATCATCGCCAAGCTCCACAAGCTCGAGGATCGCCAGGACACGCCGCGGCTCCAGCAGAAGGACGCACTGGACCTCTTCCGACTCCTCCAGGCGGTGCCCGCCCAGGACCTGGCGAGGACCTGGACACGCCTGGCAGCGGACCCGCTCACCGCTGGGTCCGCGGCCCACGGCCGTGACCTGCTCGCCGAGCTCTTCGCTGGCCCGGGCGCTGTCGGTCCCCACTGGGTGGCCGGGGCGCTGGATCCCTTCGAGGATCCGGAGCTCACCGCCGACGCCTGCGCAGCCCTGTCCCGCGCGCTCCTCGGTAAGCTCGGCCTCTCCTGGCCCTCCTGAGACTCCCGTGCCTACCTCCGCCGACATTCGCCGCACGCTCGTCGATGCCTTGCGCCTTGACCTGATCGGGCCCCGGCCCGACAGCGAGCACGCCGAGGAAGCGCTGCCGACGTCGCCGTCGTCCTGGTACCTGACCGGCTTCCTGGTGCCCTTCAAGGCGCCCCACGCCGACCGGGAGGGCCCCGGCGTCGACGACAGGCTGGA
>CAYFPX010000184.1:3721-4536 GCA_964344945.1 uncultured Enterobacterales bacterium | reverse complement strand
TGACGAAGTCCAGCGCCGACTGGCGGACGTTGTCGCGACCGGCGGCGGGGACGACGCGGACGACACCGAGGAGGCCTCCAGCCGCAAGGGTCGCCTGCCATCCAGCATCGGCCTGAGCGTGCTGGTGCCCGCAGGCTGCGAGCACCTGGGCGTGGAGGTCCACTGGGGGGACTACCGCGTCGACGAGCACGACGGGCGGCGGGTCTGGGCCCGCACACCAGGCCGGGCACAGCTCACTGTGGATCTGGGCCAGCCGGGCAGCCTTCCGGTCCCCGAGAGTCAGGGCCTGGAGGTCGTGGCGGCGGTCCGGGAGACCGAGCATGTAGGCCGCATCGAGCCAGGCACCCGGTCCGTCACGGTGTTCCTGGTGAACCACAGGTCTCCCGCGCCACGGGACTGCCGGGACGAGGCCTACGCCTTCCAGGTCCGCCTGACCCTGAGCTGTGCCCCAGGCTTCGTGCCTCGACCCGATCCCCGAAGGTTCGGCCTGGAGGACCGGGACGAGCGGGTGGCGGACCTGCAGTACCGGGACGTCGGTGAATTCGCGACCGGACACGCCGTGTCCACCCGGGCCACGGTCGTGGAGGGGGGCTGCAGCGAGGTGCGCACGGCCTGGGTGCCCGAGGGGGAGGTGCACAAGGTCGACCCGGCCAAGCTCGATCACGTCACGCTGGGCATGGAGGCCCTTGCCGCCATCGACCGTCCGGAGGAGCTGCAGGGGCGACTCCAGGGCCTCGTCGATCAGTACCGGGCCTGGCGCGTCCGCCAGGAGGCCAACCTCGCCGCGGTGGAGGACCCGGACCGGCGTGAGACGG
>CAYFPX010000184.1:0-3711 GCA_964344945.1 uncultured Enterobacterales bacterium | reverse complement strand
GGCCTGGGTACTGTCGCGGCAAGAGGCCCTGGCTCGGTGCGCACGCCTCTGAGCCCTGCGAGAGCCCGAGCGGCGGCACGGTGCCCAACCGCCTGCTGACCCGCACAGCCACCAATGCCTGGTTCTCCCAGGTCTTCTCCGCCCTGTCCCTGCCACACCAGGAGCGGGACGTGCGAGCTCGCGTGCAGGGGGTGTGGGACTTCCTGGAGGGCTTGGAGGATCGCGAGTCCCTGCTGAGCTGGCGCCAGCGGAATTCCCGGGTGCGCACGGCCCTGGAGGGCATCGACGACGACACACTGTGGGCCGTCTTCGACCGCATCCGCCGCGGCCGACCGGAGCCCGCGGCCGACCTGCTCGAAGTAGAGCTGGGGGTCCTGACCACCGAGGAGCCCATCGGCCTCTCGGAGCGTGATCCGGTGTTCCAGGCCGAGCCCATCCCGCCGCCAGGGGGACGCTTCTCCGGGCTCATCGAGCGGGTGCTGCTCGTCCATCGCTTGCGGGAGGTCCGGGCCTTGACCGGCTTCACGAGATTTGAGCCGCCGGCCGAGCACGGCTCCCGGGGCCTCGACCTGGGCACCAACGTCGCCGCCCTGTCCACCGAGGCGACCTGGCTGCCCGCGGTCGAGAACCGCGGCGAGGGCCTGTTCCTGCTGTTCAATCGGGATGCCGTGCGTGCGTGGGTGGAGGAGAACGAGGCCGCCCGCGCTCGCGGCGAGCGACTGCTCCAGGGCTTCGAGGTCCATGCTCGCGACAACCCGGGCCGGGCCGGAGACCCGGTGGGACTGCCCTACGTGATGCTGCACTCCCTGGCGCACTTGCTCATCACGTCCCTGGCGCTGGAGTGCGGCTACTCCACCGCCTCGATCCGCGAGCGCATCTACGCCCTGGACGCTGGCTATGGCGTGCTGCTGTACACCGGCACGCCGGGCTCCGAAGGGACCCTGGGGGGGCTGGTGCAGCAGGGTCGCCACCTGGAGCGCCACCTGGAGGTCGCCCTAGCCCGCGGGCGCCTGTGCTCCAACGACCCGCTGTGCGCCCAGCACGACCCGGTCAACCCGATGGAGGAGCGCTTCCTGCACGGCGCGGCGTGCCACGGCTGCCTGCTCATCCCCGAGAACTGTTGCGAGGCCCACAACAACCACCTGGACCGCGCCTTGGTGGTGCCCACCGTCGCCGACCCCGCCGCGGCCTTCTTCGGCGAGCCAGCGTGAAGGCTCTCACCGCGCTGGATCTCTCCAGCCTGGAGTCGCTGGCCCTCGCCCTTCGCACCGGTCGCCTTCGCTCGCCGTTCGGGCCGGCGGCCCTGGCTCGCCACCTCGCTCCGGGGGCGGACCTCCAGGCCGTCGCTGGCCTCCTCAACACGCTCGCCATCGACGGTGCGTCCCCTCGGCTCATGGCTCGGTTCGTCCTTGCCCTGGTGGCGGAACGGCAGGCGAGCCGACAGCGCGCGGCGGATCGGGTCGAGCTGGTCTGGACCGGCCCGGAGCCCGTCGCGGGCCTGCGCCAGACCGCCGCCGTGTGCGCCTGGTTGGTGGGGCAGGCCTCCCAGCACCTCACCGTGGTCACCTACGCGGTGTGGCCGGGGACCCTGGTCGCAGCGCTGGCGGCACGCATGGCGGCCTTGCCCGATCTCCCGGTGCGACTCCTGCTGAACGTGCACCACGGTGATCTGGGCGCCGGGCCACGGTCCGCCGAACTCGCTCGCTGGGCCGAGGACTTCCGGTCCCGGACCTGGCCCCACGAACGGGTGCCGCAGGTCTGGTTCGACCCCAGGTCCCTCGCCGAGCGCAGCCAGGACCGGGCCGTGCTGCACGCCAAGTGCATCCTGGTCGACGACCGCCTGGCATTCATCAGCTCGGCGAACCTGACGGACAAGGCGCACCGGTCGAACATCGAGGCGGGGGTGCTGCTCCGGGACCCCCAGCTGACGTCGGATCTGCGGGGGCGCTTCGACGAGCTGGTGGCGCGGGGCATCCTGGAGCGGCTGCCGGGGTGCTGACAAAACCGGCAGCTTCACGGCGCTCAAGGTGTCCTGGGACGTGGCCGATGCCCCTGGTCAGGGCTGCTATGCTGCTGCCCCGCTCGATGGTGGTTACTCTGCGTTGTCCCTACGAGCGCATGAGGCCCTGATCCCACACCTTGCCCGGATGCAGCTGTGATGGTCTTCCAGGACGCCTTCGAACCCGCCGCCCTGCAGTCCAAGGTCCCATCGGAGTTTCCGGGCCTCGGCGAGATCACGGGCATGGCTCGCCCCGAGCCTGTCGAGGGTGAGTTGGCGCATGCGGTGGACACGGGTCAGCGGCTGCTCATCGACTCGGCGCGGCTGGTCCAGGCCGCCGTGAGGGCGTCGTCGCGCAAGGTCTACTACGAGCGGACTCGGGCGGCGTTCTCGGACTTCGTCAACTTGCTTTCGTCCCACTTCCACCTTCGCACTCGTCCTCCCACCCGGCAGGAAGAGGAGGCCTTCCTGACCGCGGTGCGTGACTACGACGTTGGTCTTGGCGAGGGCGTGGACTACGCCATCGGCTTCATGCGCCGCGCCGTACGGCTCGTGGAGGACGAGGTACGGGGCCGACCGCTGCTGGTGGACTCCGCGGAGGCTCGCGACCACGATCAGAGGGTCGCCCGCGCCTACAACGCGGTCTTCTTCTTCTGGCACTGGACGCTCATGGGGCTGCAGCTCATGGCGCTTGGACAGGCGCGACCAGGGTCCACCGCTGTGGGTGAGGCCATCGTGAGCGACCTCTTCGATCTTCCCCGCTGGGCCAACGAGCACGCGATGGAGGCGTGGCGACTCCGTCATCCTGAGCCGGAGCCCGCCGGGGAAGAGGAGTAGGTGGCTCCCCGGAGCTTCTACGCCCCTGGGGGCGTGTTCTGGTTCGACGTCCCAGCCGAGGGCCTCCGGAACAACGAGACCCGCAACTCGGGTCCCCACGCGGACCTCCCGCGCCCCTGGGTCGTCATCTCGAGCAGGGCCCTCCGAGAAGGCATCGTCACCGCTGTGCCGCTGACCACGCGCCCGAACACCCGGGGGAAGCAGCCCTGGAGAATCCCAGTGTCGTCTCGGGACTACGAGGACAACCCGCCGCCCGATGCTTCACTCGTCGACCGCTGGGCGGACAGCATCGCGCGGGTCGAACAGCTGAGGGCCCTCGACATCGACCGAGTCCAAGGTCCCGACGGGCCACGCCTCGCGGCGCGACTCCGTCGGGGGGCCCTGGACCAGATCCAGCTGGCGGCAGCTGAGCTCGTGAACCCGACCCGGTAGCTACCAGACGAAGGGCATGCGCACGACGTCAGGGGAGGGAGCGTCCAGCGGCGCCAGCGTCACGGCCAGGCCGAGGGCGACGTCGAGCTCGGCCATCGCGCTCGGCAGCATCTCGACGAGCCACTCCAGCGTGTTCAACTGGGGCGCGCTGAGGACGAGGAAGACGCCGCGAAAGGCCAGTCCGACACAGGACTCGATATGGGTCTCGAAGCTCTCGCCCCACAGCACTCCCCGCAGCCGCTCCTTCACCTCCTCCCAGCAGGTCGGTGCCTCGGTGGTGGAGACGATGGGCGCAGCAGGGGCCACAACGACCTGAAGGTGCGGCTGGGGCGCTTCCCGGTTCGGGATCAGCACGCCGGTATCGTGGAGCGCCTCATGGACCTGAATCCAGCTGCGCTTGCCGAGGCCGTAGACCCTCCGCTGGGAGAACATGCGTCCGAGGA
>CAYFPX010000183.1:9939-17559 GCA_964344945.1 uncultured Enterobacterales bacterium | reverse complement strand
CGGTCTCGGTCTCGGTCTCGGTCTCGGTCTCGGGCTCGGTCTCGGGCTCGGTCTCGGTCTCGGTCTCGGTCTCGGTCTCGGTCTCCGGCTCGGGCTCCGGCTCCGGCTCCGGAGCCTCCTCCGGCTCCTCGGCCGCCGGCTCCTCGTCGGCCTCCTGGGCTCCCGCTGGCGCCAGCAGCGCCAGCCACAACAGAGGCGTCATCAGATCCCGCTGCTCGGTGAAGTCCTTGGGCTGCACCGGCACGTTGAGCTTCATGTCGGTGGTCTTGAGCGTCGAGACCGACTCCACGCTGCCGCCCTTCATGGTGCGGACCACGACCTTGTGGGCGACCCACACGCCGTCGACCTGCTTCACCTCGCTCATCTTGGTGTACTTCAGGCGCTTGCCCTCGATGACCCAGGCCTTGATCTGCACGGCGATGAGCTTGTCCTTGGAGACCCAGATGTGGCTCTTGGCGTAGCCGGTCTCCTTCTTCTCCTTCTCGGTGCGCGGGACGGCCTCGATCAGCCAGCAGTCCTCGCCGTCGACACCAACCGACTGCTGGACCATCTTGTAGGTGTACTGGCCCGGGTCCTTGCGGGTCATGTCCGCGTAGGTCAGGTCGGTGCCCATGAAGCTGCCGGACTTGTCGGCGCTGGCGATGCGGGTCGTGCGGCCCATGCTGGGCAGGTAGAGCCACTGGTCGTCGGCCTTGGCGCCGTCGCTGTAGTCGACGCTCAGGAAGCCGGCGCCCCGCAGGTCGGCGGGCTTCTCGAACAGGATGAGCTGGCGGCTGCCGCCGTCGAACTCCATGGTCTGGACCTTCACCGAGCGGGTGCGCTCCCGGCCGGCGGCGTCGGCGATGGTGATGCCGAGCTTCAGCGAGCTGGAGGTCCCGGTGTCCCGGGCCTCCATGGCCTCGACGATCTTCCGGGGGTCCTGGGTCGTCGGGGGCAGGGCCCACGCCAGGTTCGGCAGGGTGAACAGGGCGACGAGCAGCGTCAACAGGGCCTTGAGCATGGCGATCAGTCCTTGGCGCGGAACAGCAGGCGCAGGAGCGTGGGGGCGAAGATCAGGTTCGAGAACAAGGCGAAGACGCACGCGGAGCCCACCAGCATCCCGAAGTACCGGATGTTGGACATGGCGCTGAGCAGGTAGACGCCGAAGCCGAGGGCCAGGATCATGGCCGTGCCGACCAGGGCGCGGCCGGCGTGGTCCAGGGCGTGCTGGATGGCGCCGTCGGTGCTGGCGCCGGTCCGATACGCGGCCTTCCACTGGAACATGTAGTGCACGGTGTTGTCGACGGCGACGCCGATCACGATGCTCGCGATGAGCAGGTTCGTGAGGTCCAGGGGGATGCCCGCATAGCCCATGAAGCCCATGACGAGCGCCACGGGCAGCAGGTTCGGGACCATCGCGGTTGCGCCCAGCAGGGGACTCCTCAAGAGCAGGACCATCATCGTCGTCACGCTGACGAACGCGGCCCCGAAGGACCGGAGCAGGTCTCCGATGAGACCGCCGACCGTCGTGACCAGCTCATAGACGGAGCCGGTCGGCCGAGCTTCAGCGGAATCTCGGACGTGCTCCTGGATGCCCTGATCGATCCACCGGGTGAACGGCTGGTAGCTGGTGGCGTCCATCCACTTCAGCCGCACCGTGATGTGGCTCTTCTTGAGGTCGGCGGTGGCCAGGCGGCGCAGGTCCTGGGGGGCCGCGGACTCGAAGAGCAGCAGGATGTCCGAGACCCCGCGCTGGGTGTCCGGCAGCCGGTAGTAGCTCGGGTCGCCTTCGTTCAGGGCCCGGTTGGTCTCCTTGACGATGTCCAGGACCGAGTTGGTCCCGGTCACGATGGCCTCGCCGGTGTCCGGGTGCCGGAAGTCCCGGATGTGGGCCTCGAGCTTCTCCATGCCCTGGAGCAGCGCCAGGTCCCGGATGCCGCGCTCCGAGGTGGCGTCGAGCACCACGTTGACCTGGGCCGTGCCGCCCACCTCCCGGTCGAGCTCTTCGAGCGCGACGCGGGCCGGGTAGTCCTCGGGCATCCAGTCCACCGGGTTGTGGTAGACGTCCATGCGCGTGATCCCGTACGCGGCGAGGGCCACGATGACCGTGCCGACGGCCATCACGGGCAGCGGGCCCCGGACGCTGGAGATGGCCGTGGTCCGGCCCAGCAGGGTGTCGATCCAGTCCCGCTGGCGGCCGCCCTCGGCGCTGGAGGCCTGCCCCCAGGCCTTCTCCGAGCTGAGGCTCAGACCGATGGGCAGGAAGACCACCGAGTGCAGCAGGGCGACCATCACGCCGAAGGCCGCGAAGCTGCCCATCTCGGCGATGGCGTCCATCTGGGCGAAGCGGAAGCTCAGCAGGCCGGTCGCCGTGGTGAGCGTGGTGAAGAGCAGCGGCATGCCGGTCGAGCCGATGGCCGCGGTGATGGCGTCTTCCTTGCTGCGCCCGGAATTGCGCTCGTCCCGGTAGACCGCGATGACGTGGATGCTGTCGCCCAGTCCGACGCACGCCAGGAAGGCGGGCACGATGTTGGTCAGCAGGGTCACCGGCACCCGGAAGGTGGCCATGGACCCCAGGGTCCAGATCGCCGCCATCGCGACCACGATGAGCGGGGCGATGACCCCGACGGGCCGGCGGAAGAGCCAGCCGAGCACCAGGGCCATCACCAGGAAGGCGCCGGCGATGAGCCGCCGCATGTCGGCCTGCATGGTGGTGACCAGCTCGGCGTTCAGGGCCGGCATGCCGGTGACGCTGATCTTGAAGCCGTCGGCGTCGTGGCTGCGGACCTGTTCCTTGAGGGCCCGGTAGATGGCCGAGCGGCCTTCGAAGTCCACGGCGTTGGTGCGCAGGACCACGATGGCGTGGCTGCCGTCGTCGCCGACGACGTAGCCGGCGAGGGTGGGGTCGCTGAGGACCCGGTCCCTGAGGGCCGGCAGCTCGGCAGCGCCGGGGGTGCCGGCGTCCAACAGGCCGCGGACCCGCACGGCGCCGCCTTCGAACACGGTCTGGCGCACGTTGATGAGGGAGACGATCTCCTCGATGGTGCTGCTGGTCTCGGTCTGGGCCGGGGGCTCGGGGGTGGCGTCGCCGAACCCGGCCGCGTCGCTGCCGTCGCCCCAGCCCGCGTCGTCGTTCCCTTCGTCCCAGCCGTCTGTGACGTAGTCGTCGGCGCCGAAGCCCGGCTCGTGCTCGCCGAAGCCGGCGGCGTCGTCCTCGTCGCCCCAGCCGTCGTCTTCGGCCGGGGTCGACGGGGTGTCCGCGGCGGGGGCGGGCTCGCCGTCCGGGGAGAACTGCGCGACCTCGTCGTGCAGCACCCGGAGCCGGTCCAGGAAGGGCACGGTGAACACGTCGCCCTCGACCAGGACCACGTGGTAGGTGTCGTTGCCGAAGTCCTCCTGGAACTCCTCGAGCACCTCTCGCGCCTTGGAGCCCTGGGCGAAGTACTCGACGGACGAGTCGAAGCGCAGGTGGCGCTTCATCTGGACCTGGAACCCGGCGGTGATGGCCAGGGTCAGCAGGAGCAGAGGCCACCGCCAGCGCAGGACCACCCGGGTCCAGGCGCGGAAGAAGGGGCTCTGCCGATCCGAGCCGCGCACCCGTCGCCCAGGGCCTCGGCCAGGGCCCGCTTGACCTCGACCCGGACCATCTTCTTGCGCCAGGTCGACGGCCAGGTGTGGGTGCTCAGGGGGAAGGCCTGCTTCCAGGCGAGCTCGGCGACGGCGGCGGTGTCGCCCCGGGCCAGGGCGTCGCCGGCGCCGTCGACCTCCAGCGGCTTGGGACCCAGGGCGCTGACCACGACCCGGCCGCCGACGGGCCGGTCGGCGCCGTCCACGTCCACCCGCACCGCGGTGAGCAGCAGGGGGTAGTCGATGGCGCCGCGCGGGCGGAGCTTGCGGTGGGCGAGCTTCGCCTGGGGGGGCGGCGGCAGGGTGATGGTGGTCAGCAGCTCGCCGGGCCGGGCGGTGTGCCAGGTGCGGCCGTCCTCGTCGTAGAAGTCGCTCAGGGCGACCGTGCGCGTGCCGGCGGTGCTGACGAGCTCGACCGTGGCGTCGAGCAGCTGGAGCACGGGCACGGTGTCGGCGGAGTGGGTGGCGTAGCAGCCGCCGCCCTTCGGCGCGACCCAGCACAGCTCTCCCTCGCACTTCAGGCAGCCGCCCAGGCTCTCCCGCCAGAAGGTGGACTGGTTGTACCAGGTGCACCGGGTGTCGAGCATCACGTTGCCGCCCAGGGTGCCCATGGCCTGGATGGTCGGGGTGGCGATGGTCGCGCAGGCGGCGGCCAGGGCCGGGTAGTGCTCGGTGACGTTGGGGTGGTTGCGCACGTCCCACAGGGTCGCGGCGGCACCGAGCCGCAGGCCGCCGTCGGCGGTGGCGGTGATGGCCCGGAGCTCGGCCAGGCCCGCGGTGCTGATGACCGTCTCCGGGGAGAACAGGCCGTACTTCATGCTGGGCAGCAGGTCGGTGCCGCCACTGACGAGCTTCGCGCCGGGGTGGTCGGCCAACAGCTGCACGCACTCGGCGACGGTCGCCGGGCGCAGGAGCGCGAACTCCGGCAGGGGGAGCATCTCGGTGGGCATCAGATGACCGTGGCGAGTGTTGAGGTCATCTTCACTTCGCCGCCTTGGCGTCTTGACGGGCCTTGCGGGTCAGGGCCTTCAGCACCAGGTCCGGCGTGAACGGCGCGGTGTGCAGCTCGATGCCGCAGGCGTCCTGGATGGCGTTGCCGATGGCGGGCACCGTGGCCAGCTGGGGGCCTTCGCCCGCTTCCTTGGCGCCGAAGGGGCCCTCGGCGTCGTTGGACTCGACGATGATGGTCTCGATCTCCGGCGTGTCGTGCACGGTCGGGATCTTGTACTCCAGGATGCTCGGCGCCCGGTGCAGGCCGGCCGCCGGACCCAGGTGGCCGGTGGGGCTGTGGAAGTCGTGGTGCTCGAGCATCGCCTCGCCCACGCCCATGTAGACGGAGCCTTCGATCTGCCCCTCGACCACCACCGGGTTGATGGCCTTGCCGCAGTCGTGGGCGCACCAGATCTTGTCGACGGTGACCCAGCCGGTCTCGGGGTCCACGGTGACCTCGGCGACCTGGGCGGTGAAGCTGTAGGCCGGGCTGGGACCGACCGACTGGCGGCGGAAGCGGGAGCCGATCTTGGGCGGGGTGTAGTGGCCCACGAAGCTCAGGGTGCCGTGGGCGACCTCGGCCAGGTGCAGGCCGTCGAGGAAGCTCACGCCCTGCTCGGGGTCGGACTCCCGGAAGACCCGGTGGTCCTCGAAGACCAGCTCGCTCGCCTCGCACTCGAGCTTGGCGGCGACCGCGTCGGCGACCACCGCCTTGAGCTTGCCAGCGGCGTGCACCGCGGCGTTGCCAGCGAAGAAGGTCACCCGAGAGCTGTAGGAGCCCAGGTCCACCGGGGTCAGCGTGCTGTCCGCCTCGAGCACGAAGCAGTCGCTGTAGTCGATGCCCAGGACCTCGGCGGTCAGCGCCGCCAGCATGTGGTTGCTGCCCTGGCCCACGTCGGCGGTGCCGGCGTAGAGCGCGACCCGGCCCGAGCGGTCGGCGTAGAGCTGGACCGCGGACTGGGGCATCTCGGACTGGTAGATGCCGTGCAGGGCGCCGCACATGTAGCAGCTGGCGGCGATGCCGATGCCCTTGTTCGGGCCCATCTGCCCGACCTTGTCCTTGTACCCGCTGGCCTCGACGACCTTGTCGATGCACTCCTGCAGCGCCACGCTGGTGATGCGCAGGCCGTTGCAGGTCCAGGTGTCCTCCTCCACCGAGTTCATGCGGCGCAGGGCCGCCGGGTCCATGCCGATGGCCCGGGCCATCTTGTCCAGGTGGAGCTCCAGGGCGAACCGGGGCTGGATGGCGCCATGCCCCCGCTTGGGGCCACAGGGCGGGTGGTTCGTGTAGAGCCGGTGGCTGGTGAAGCGGTAGTTCTCCAGCTTGTACGGCAGCGGCATGAACACGCCGAAGTAGTAGCTGGTGACCACGCCGTAGCTGGCGTAGGCGCCGCCGGGGGCCCAGGCCTGGAAGTCGCAGGCGGTGATGGTGCCGTCGCGCTTGAGGCCCATCTTGAGGGTCATGCGACAGGGGTGGCGGCCCCGGTGGGCGTAGAAGACCTCTTCCCGGTCGAGCATGACCTTGACCGGGCGACCGGTCTTGCGGGACAGCGCGGCGGCGCAGATCTCGTTGGGGAAGGGGTCGCACTTGCCGCCGTAGCCGGCACCGACGTGGGGCTTGATGACCCGGACGTCGGCCTGGGGGACCGCGAGGACCCGGGCCAGGCTGCGGTGCAGGTAGTGGGGGTTCTGGGTGCTGGTCCAGATCGTGAGCTTGCCCCGCCCGTCCCAGGTGGCCAGGGCCGCCTGGGTCTCCAGGGGCACGTGGGTCGAGCCCGGGTAGTGGTAGGTGTCCTCGAGGACGACCTCGGCGGCGGCGAAGCCCTCCTCGGGGTCGCCGTAGGTCTGGCGGACCCGGCGCAGGGTGTTCGACGCCTTGCGGCGGCCCTCGTGCAGGACCGGCTTGGTCTTGTCCAGGGCGTCGTCGATGGTGAAGACGGGTTCCAGGACCTCGTACTCGACCTGGATCAGGCGGCAGGCGGCCTGGGCCGTGCGGCGGTCCACCGCGGCGACCACCGCGACCTCGTCGCCGATGAAGCGCACCTTGTCGATGGCCAGGGCGTGCTCGTCCATCGCCACGGGGATGACCCCGTAGTTCACCGGCAGCTCGGGGCCGGTCATCACGCAGTGCACGCCGGGCAGGGCCTCGGCGGCCGAGGTGTCGATGCCCAGGATGCGGGCGTGGGGGTGCGGGCTGCGCAGGAAGGCGCCGTGCAGCATGCCCGGAAGGCGCATGTCGTCGGCGAAGACGGCGGCGCCGGTGATCTTGTCCAGGCCGTCGATCTTGGGGGTGCTGTCGCCGATGGCCATCAGGCCCTCCCGCTGAGCACGTCCCGGGCCTGCTCGGCGGCGGACAGGATCTTGGTGTAGCCGGTGCACCGGCAGATGTTGCTGCCCAGGGTGTCGCGGATGTCGCTCATCGAGGCGCCCGGGTCCCGGTCGAACAGGCCCTTGAGCGCCATGACGATGCCCGGGGTGCAGTAGCCGCACTGGGCGGCCACGTGCTCGTCGAAGGCCACCTGGACCGGGTGGAGCTCGCCGCCGTCGGCGACGCCTTCGATGGTGCGGATGTCGCGCCCTTCGACGTCGGCCGCCAGGGTGATGCAGCCCAGCCGGGGCAGGCCGTCGACCAGCACCGTGCAGGCACCGCAGTCGCCCACGTCGCAGCCGTGCTTGGAGCCGGTGAGGCCCAGGTCGATGCGCAGCAGGTCGAGCAGGGACCGGTTCGCCGGGGCCAGGAGCCGGTGGGTGTCGCCGTTGATCGACAGCGTGAGGACGTGCTCGGTCATGGCGGGCACCCTAACCACTCGATCCGGGCCCCGCTGACGCCGTCGGGGCGCTCACAAGGGGTTCACTCGACCGGGTGTCCTGCCTCGATCCAGGCCCCGGTCCCACCGACCACATTGACCGGCTGGGAGAAGCCCGCGGCGAGGAGCTGGTTCGCCGCCCGGCCCGAGCGCCCGCCGCTCTGGCAGATGAGGTAGATCGGGCCCGCTCTGTAGGCTTCGAGCTCACCCAGGCGCT
>CAYFPX010000183.1:0-9929 GCA_964344945.1 uncultured Enterobacterales bacterium | reverse complement strand
AGGTCACCCACTGGGATGTTGCGCGCCTCTGCGACGTGCCCCCCGGCGAACTCCCTGGGAGTGCGCACGTCGACGAGCACCGGGACGGTGCCGGCTGCCAGGGCCGCAGCGAGTCCGGCGACGTCGATCTCCTGCACGGTCGGGGCCTCGGCCGGGGCCGGCGCGGCGGCAGGCTCCGGGGCACTGGACGGGGAGCCGCCGGAGCAGCCGAGAGCGACGAACAAGAGGGCGTGCATGCCCCGCGCCTATCCCAGTTCCGCCGCCTTGGTGAGGGCCTTCCGGGTGTCCGGGGTCAGCAGCATGCGCACCTCGAAGCCGAGGGGGCCGTGGCCCACGACCGTGCCACGCACCGTGGCGCTCTGCTGGTCCGGTGGCACCAGGGTCACGTCGAAGCGGCTGTACAGCGGAGGATGCGGCGGGGGGACCTCGAAGATGGCGCCGGTGTCGATGAGCCCGGCGTCGATGGACTCGCGCAGGGCCTGGACGCTGCGGAAGGTGTGGTGCCCGAGTTGGCCTCCAGGTCGACCGCGAAGGCGGGATCCGGGGCCGCGCCGTCCAGGCTGCCGGCGCTCGCGGGCTCCGACGGGGAGGCCGGGTGGGGGGAGGCGGCCTCGGGTGGCCGCGGCGGCTCGGTGTCCAGGGGCGGGGCGGCACCCACGCTGGACAGGTCCTTGGCCAGGTGTCCGCTCCGCGCTTCGTCTGCCAGGGCTTGGAGGCGGCTTCGCAGGAAGGCCGTGAGCTCGAGCCCCAGGCCGAAGCCCCCGGGCAGGTGCGCGACCACGCCCGCACGCACGTTGATGGGACGCCGACCCGGCGGCACCAGACTCACGGTGAAGGGCTGGTGGAGGTAGGGCAGCTGGCCGCCGTCGGTGGGCACCTGCAGCCCCATGTTCTTCAGCTCCCGGTCCCAGCTCGCGACGAAGGACAGCGGGTCCGACCAGGAGACCTCGACGGTGTTGCGGCCGTAGTCGACGAGGACGGTGGGAGGGGCTGGGTCGGGGCTGGCAGGCGGCTCCGGGGTGGGCTCCGGGGCGGGTTCTGGTTCCGGAGCCGGCTCGGGTTCGGGCTCGGGTTCCGGAGCCGGCTCGGGCTCGGGTTCCGGAGCCGGCTCGGGCTCCGGCCGGACGATCCCCTCGCTCCGTGGAGGGCTCTCGCCCCCCTCCGGGCTGTGGCCCTCCGGGTCGGGCGCCGGGGGTGGCGGCGCAGGCTCAGACGGCTGGCGGAGCTCTGCCCCGGTGGGCTCCGCGGCCGGCGGCTCCTCCTCCTCCTCGAAGCCGAAGCGGAGGCCGCCTCCGGGCGTGGTGGGAGGTGGGGTGGCGGCAGGCGCGGGTGGAGGGGGCTCGGCCGGGGCCCGCGGGGCCGGCTTGGAGGGGGTGCTGGACGAGCGGCTGGTCGTCGGGTTGGAGATCACGGACGGATTCAGGTTCAGGAAGTCCAGGTCGTCGAGGCTGGCCGTCGCGTTCGGGTTGTCCGGGAACTGGGCCGTGCTCAGCTGGACTTCGTCCCGCTCACTGGCTGTGTCCTGGCGCCGGCCCTTGAGCAGCGAGGCGCTGCGCTCGACCCAGGACACCGACGAGGTCGAGTGGCTCACGCTGTCGCTGCCACCGCTCACGGTGGGAGGAGGGCGACGCTTCTGGGACCGGACCTGTGCGCGGCGAGCGGCCTCGGAGTCCTGCAGGGCTGCCGAGCGCAGGGCGTCGCGCAGGGCGGCCCGCCCGGCCGCCGGGTTCGAGGACTGGGAGCCCGTGCCGGACTCCTTGTCCAGTCCAAGGGTGGGCACGAAGGCCTGCTTGCGGAAGCGCGAGCGGTTTCGTCGCTCGTCGATGCGCCCGAGCACGGCGTCGATCTCCTCGGCAGTCGCGCTGCCGACGAGCTCACCGGCCTCGAGCTCCTCCTCCAGCAGCTTCTTGGGGTCCAGGCTGGTGCCGCCGGCCTGGTCGTCCTTGATCCAGCGATCGAGGCGCTCCCGGTCCTCGCCGTCGAGCTTCAGGATCTTGCCCATGAAGCGCGGCACCTCGCCGGCGCGCTTCTTCAGCGCACCGACCGCCACCTCGCCGTAGACGGTCTCCTTGTATCCGCGGAGCTCCATGCGCATCTCGCAGACCTCGCCGTCTGCGATGCGGGCGTGGGCCTCGAACATCATGCGGTCGCCGTCGATCCACATCGCGGTGCCGAAGGCCACGCCCTGCTTGTGTTTCAGGGCCACGGAGCACTGGAGAACGACCTTCACAGGCGGCTTCTAATCCATCGTCAGGGGCGGGAGTGGCGGGGTCCACCCGTCACCGTCGAGATCGAGGCGGATGGGACTGGTGAAGGCCCAGGCGACCTCGTTGGGCCAGACCGGGGCGAGGCCCTCGGAGCCATCGACCACGACGGAGAACCAGGCGTCCGCGCTGGCGTCGAGGGTGAAGGTGAGGGGCGCGTCCAGGTCCTCGGTGCGGGTGTCGACCGCTGCGCCGTCGCGCCAGAGGCTCACGCTGTCGACCGGGACCCAGCTCGCCCGGAGCAGCTGCACCGTGAGCTCAGCGGGGGCGGTGATCGTGCTGCCCGGCGTGATCGACAGGTCCAGGCCGACGCCGTGGGAGACCACCGTGCGTCCGGCGAGCAGAGCGTCCTTCAGAGCGTCCTCGCTGTAGGTGTCGCCCAGCTGGATGTGGGTGGTGTTCAGGCCCGGGTTGCCGCTGGTCGGGCTGTGGCTGTCGCTCACGCCGACCGGTGTGATGAGCAGCCCCCGGCTGGTCAGGTCGACGAACAGCGCCGTGTACTCGCTGTGGTCGTCGGCGTTGAGGATCTCCATGAGGTCGAAGTCCTCGGACCAGTAGTCGGGCTTGCCGATCACGCCGGGGGACCAGTCGGCCAGCTGCGCGACGCCGGCGTCCAGCGGGTGATTCGACTGGATCAGGGCGCCCGGGTGGCGGTCGCGGATGGCGGCCATCTGGGCGTCGGTCGTGTCCTCCCAGCCGCGCCAGTAGGGGTAGCTGCCGCCGTTGGGTTCGTCGGTGGGGGTCAGGGGGTAGACGTTCAGGTGGCCCCGGGCCGTGGGGGAGACCTCGTCGGCCACCACGGTCGTGAGCCAGGGGTCCAGGCCGACGCCCGTCACGATCGGGCGGTAGTCGGCCACGTGGTCGTGGTCGGTGCCGAAGTGCAGGTCCAGGCCGACCCCGGCCGCGCCCAGGATGCGCTCCTCCATGGTGGTCGAGCCGTCGCCGCTGGGGGCCGCATGCATGTGGGGGTCGGCGATCCACCACCCGGGCAGGTCCCAGGCCTGGGCCAGGTCGACCTCGAGCACCGGGCGGCTGCCGGCTGGCGCCTCCAGGGTCTGGGTCCAGGTCTCGTGGCGCACGCCCCGGTGCACGATGAGGGTCCAGGTGCCCGGCTCTACGGGCAGGGTGAGCTCGCCGTCCCGGGCCCAGCCCAGGACCCGGTCCCCGGAGCTCCGGTCCATCACCAGGCGGCTGTCGCGGCCCGGGACCTCCCAGGGCTCCAGGCGGACCTCGAAGGGGCCGCCGTCGGCGCTGCGCACCGTGACGTGGGCGGGCTCGGCCAGGGTGAGGGGTTCCTCGGCGCTGCCGAAGCCCCGCCCCGAGGCGGCCGGGATGGGCCGGGCGCCGCCGCCGTAGCTGCGCAGGACGCGGTCCTTGGCGCGATCCGCGGCGTAGGGGGACCAGGCCCCCGCGCCCGCGGGCAGGTCCAGCACGATGCCAGTGCCGCGGCCATCGGCGAGCACTTCGGTGCTGCTGCCCCGGGGGACCAGGGCGGAGAAGCTGCCGTCGTCGCCGGTGAAGGCCAGGGTGTAGGGGGCGCCGTCGACCAGGACGCTCACCCGCGCGCCCGGAACCGGGCCGTCCGGTGCGGTGACCGTGCCCGAGACCGTGTCGGTGGAGACCTGGCCCAGGCGGAGCCAGGCGTCGGTGAGGGTCGCCAGGTCCGGGCCGACCCCGTAGAGCCGGGTGTGGCTCAGGGGCGAGCTCGCGGAGAGGGTCGCCGTGGGGCCCACCCCGAGGCCGAGCTCCACCAGGCTGGTCAGCAGCGCGCCGACCGTGCCCAGGCCGAGGGTCTCGCCGGGGCTGGCGAAGACACCGAGGGCGGCTTCGTTCCGGCGGCCGACGAAGGCGGTCCAGGAGAAGGGGTCTCCCCCGGGCTCCTGGTAGCCGTCGTGCTGGACCCAGGCGTCCGCAGCGTCGAGGGAGGCGTTGACCAGGTCCGCCAGCTCGAGCTCCAGCTCCTCGGTCTCCGTGGTGACCGTGGTGGTGACCTCCATGAGCCAGCTGTCGGCAGGCAGGGCGTAGTCGATGGTGATCCACAGGTCGAGGGCTGGGATCAGCGCGTCGGACTCCAGCGCGCCCACCACCAGCTCCATGGGAGAGGCCGAGCCCTCGATGCGGACCTTGGCGACACCGCTCGCGGTGCCATCGTCGATGACCGTGGCGGTCTCGGGCTCGATCAGGCGGCCGAAGCCGACCATGGAGGCCCAGTCGTCCACCAGGTCCCGGCCCACCTGGTCGTCGCTTCGGCGCACGTCGGCGTCGAGCACCCCGCCGCCCTGACGCACGTAGAAGCCGCTGTCGCGCACGCCCTGGACCACGAAGCGCACGTGTTCGTTGACCAGCATCAGGTCGCCGACCCGACCCTCGGCGGAGATGCCGCCGAAGAGCAGGGCTTCGTCGGCGATCACGCCGGCGCGGGTCTCTTGGGTGCCGGGGAGATCCGCCGCGGTGAGCGACGGCTCCTCGGGTGTGTCGCCGGTGCAGGCGAGCAGGAAGAGGGGGAGCATTCCCCCAGCGTAGCGTGATCTCAGGCCTTGCGGACGTACTCGAAGTCGACCGGCTGCCGGTTGATCCCGCGCTTCGGCGGGGCGATCCAGTGGGCCACCTTGCCGGGCTCGTAGACGGGGACCATCAGGCTGGCCACGTACTCGCGATCGGCCTCGGTCGGCAGCCACTCGCCCCTGCGGGCCTCGTACTCGTCCCAGGAGATCAGGTTGCCCTCGGGGTCGAAGGCGTCGTCGGTGTAGATGCCCTGGCGGCGGAAGAAGCGGCTGTTGGGCATCTTCACGCGGAAGGACACGCCCTCTTCCTCGAGGGCCCGGTTCCAGCGCTTCACGACCCGGGCGCAGTCGTTCATGTAGTCCTGCCGCAGCACCTCGTTCATGGCGTTGCGCAGGGGGACCTCGCGGGTGGTGAGCTTGCCGTCCTCGACCACCGGCATCTGGTAGACCTCGCCCAGGCAGGAGTGGTCCGTGTAGTCCTTGGCCTCGCGCCAGCGGCCCTTGAGGCCCGACGCGAAGTAGTCGGCGGCGTTGCTGCTGATCTCCCCCCCGAAGAGGTCGATGCTGTAGCAGTACCAGTAGTTCAGCCACTTCTGGACGGTCGGCAGGTCGATGCCGCCCTGGTTCCGGGCGTCGCCGTTGGGGTCCTGTCGGGTGAGCTGGGCGCTGCGGCGCAGGACCCGCTCGATGCCGAGCTCGCCGACGCTGAGGTGGTGGGCCTCCTCGGTGAGCATGAAGCGGCAGGTGCGGCTCAGCGGGTCGAAGGCCGACTCGGCCAGGGCGCCGAGCTGGTACTTGCCGTCCCGGTCCGTGAACATCGTGAAGCAGAAGAAGGTCAGCCAGTCGGTGCAGGGCTGGTTGAAGGCGTCCAGGATGCGCGGCTTGTCGGCGTCGCCGGAGCGGCGGGCCAGCAGGTCGTCGGCCTCCTCCCGGCCGTCGCGCCCGAAGTGGGCGTGCAGCAGGTAGACCATGGCCCACAGGTGGCGGCCCTCCTCCACGTTGACCTGGAAGAGGTTGCGCATGTCCATCAGGCTCGGCGCGGTCTTGCCCAGGTAGCGCTGCTGCTCGACGCTGGCGGGCTCGGTGTCCGCCTGGGTCACGATGATGCGGCGGAGCAGGTTGCGGTACTCGCCGGGCACGGTCTGCCAGACGGGCTTGCCGGCGTCGTCGCCGCCGGGGATGACCCGGTCCTTCTCGGCGTCGGAGAGGAAGATGCCCCAGCGGTAGTCGGGCATCTGGACGTGGCCGAAGTGGGCCCAGCCGCCGGGCTCGGTGGAGACCGCGGTGCGCAGGTAGATCTGGTCGGCCTGGAAGCCCTCGGGGCCCATGTCTCCCCACCAGTCGAGGAAGGCGGGCTGCCACTTCTCCAGGGCTCTCTGGAGGCGGCGATCGGTGCCGAGGTCGACGTTGTTGGGGATCCGGGACTCGTAGTCGATGGAGGCCATGGGGTGTCCGTGTGGGAGGGGTGTGATCAGGTGCGGCGGAAGTCGAAGACGGGGCGCTCGGGGTTGCCGTAGAGCGTCAGCGCCCCGCGGTCGCCGACGGCGTTGGGGCGCTGGAAGATCCAGTTCTGCCAGGCGCTCAGGCGGCCGTAGATGCGCAGGTCCATGCTCTCGGCGACCGGCCAGCGCAGGTTCTGCTCCATGCCGGTCAGGGCGTCGGGGGACAGGCTCGCCCGCTCCTCGATGGCGATGCGGACCTCGTCCTCGTAGTCGATGTCGTCCAGGGACATGGTGACCAGGCCGAGCTCCTCGGCCTCCTCGGCCACGATGGGCTCGCCGAGGTCCAGGAGCTCGTCGACCTTGTTCGGCTCGCCGATGAAGCGGGCCTGCAGCCGGGTCAGGCCGTTGGCCATGGTGAAGTAGCCGCCGTTGGCGGGGCCGACGGTGAGGGTGTTCTCCTCGTCGTCGTCCAGGAACATGTAGGAGCGGTCGGCGGCCAGGCCGAGCTCGAGCAAGGTCCCGGCAAAGGCGTGGCCTTGTTCGATCAGGGCGAAGAGGCTCTTGCTGGTGTTGTCGACCTTGCGCAGGACCCGGCGCTGGAGCATCCGGATCTCCCGGGCGAGCCAGGAGCCGCCGGCGTCCAGGTCGGCGAGGGCGGCGTCCCAGGCCAGGACCTGCTCGGAGTCGCCGGTGGTCTTGAGCAGGATGAGGCCGCAGGTCGGGTGGTTGAAGCGCAGCTGGTGGATGGCCCGCTCCAGCTGGCGGAAGGCCGCCAGGCCCCAGCTGGCGTCGCCGAGGGCGTGCAGGGCGTCGTGGGTGCTGGGCGGCGCGGTGGTGGGGCCGGCGACGGTCAGGGTCGCGACCCGGCCGTCCAGGGACAGGGTGACGTGGTCCCAGCTGAGGCCGTCGTCGGTCGGGGTGCCGGGGATGGGGTCCAGGGTGATGCCGGTGCCGGTCACCGCGGTCTCGGCGGTGCGGGTCGCGGCGGCCTGGGCCTTGTCGGCGATGGCGGCGTCCCACGTGCTGCGGGAGAAGGCGGCGTCGATGAAGCGGCCGCGGACGGCGTCGCGGCTCTTGAAGCCCTCGGCCTTGGTGCAGAACACGTCCGCCAGGTCCCGGCGGACCTTGCGCTTGTCGGTCAGCCGGGTCAGCCCGCCGGTGCCGGGCAGGACACCCAGGAGCGGGACCTCGGGCAGAGACACGGCGCTGCTGCCGTCGTCCACCAGGTAGATCTCGTCGCAGGCCATGGCCAGCTCGTAGCCGCCGCCGGCGCAGGTGCCGTTGAGCGCGGCGATCCAGGTCTGCTGGCCCTCGGTGCTGCCCTCTTCGAGCATGCAGCGGGTCTCGTTGGTGTACTTGCAGAAGTTCACCTTGAAGCCGTGGCTGCTGGTCCCGAGCATGTAGATGTTCGCGCCGGAGCAGAAGACCCGGTCGATGGCCGAGGACACGACCACGGCCCGGACCTCGGGGTGCTCGAAGCGCAGGCGGTGCACGACGTCCTGCAGCTCGATGTCCACGCCCAGGTCGTAGCTGTTGAGCTTGAGCTCGTAGCCGGGGCGCATGGGCTGGTCTTCCTGGATGTCCATCTGCAGGTGCGCGACGGCGCCGTCGAGCTGCAGCCTCCAGTGGGTCCAGTCATACGGCGTGGTCTCGAAGGAGACGTGCGGGTCGGGGTGCTTGGCCATGGGGTCCCTCGAGGTCGGGATGGCAATATAGTGCATTTACTTGCCCTTGCAAGCGGATGTTTGGTGCAATATAGTGCACGCCATGGACACCAAGGCGCGACTGTTGGGCCGGCTGGGTGCGCGCATCCGCGACCGCCGGGTGGCTCTGGGGCTGAGCCAGAAGGCCCTGTGTGCCCGGGCGGGGGTGTCGCCGCGCTTCCTGGTCATGTTGGAGCGGGGGGAGGGGAATCCGTCGGTGGTGCGGCTCTTCGAGCTGTCCCAGGCGCTGGGCGTGACCCTGAGTCAGCTCACGGCGGACCTCGAGGCGGCGGCGGCGGCGCCGGCCATCGCCTTGGTGGGGCTGCGGGGTGCGGGCAAGAGCACGGTCGGTGCGGCGGCGGCCCGGGAGCTCGGCTGGGGCTTCGTGGAGCTCGGTCGGGAGATCGAGGCCCTGGCGGGCATGAGCACTGGGGAGATCTTCGAGTTCCATGGGGACCGGCACTACCGGGAGCTGGCGGTCGATGCGCTCCAGGGGGTGCTGGGCCGTGGGGCGTCGGTGGTCATCGAGGTCGGCGGCTCACTCGTGCTCGACCCGCTGGTCCTGGATCTGCTGCTCGCCCGGACCCACATGATCTGGCTCCAGGCCACGCCCGAGGAGCACCTGGCCCGGGTGCGGGCCCAGGGCGACCTGCGGCCGATGACCGGGCTGGACGACGCGCTGGGGGAGCTGCGGGACATCCTGGCGGCGCGGGCGCCGCTGTATGCGCAGGCGGCCCAGGCGATCGAGACGGGGGTGGTGGGGCTGGAGGCGACGGTGGCGACGGTGGTGGCGGCGGGTTGACAGGCCCGGGGGTGTCGATCCGCTGACGGTGGGCATCGGGTGGCTGGCACGGCCTGTGCTGTCAGCCGGTCATGCCCTACCACCTGCTGCTGTCCTCGGTCGACGAGACCCTCCTGTTCCACGATCACGTCGAGGCCTCGGCCCTGTGGCAACGGCTGCGCCAGCGCCTGCCGGTGGTGCTGGCCGCCTGCCTGATGCCGGACCACGTCCACCTGCTGTTGCTGGAGGACGAGCGGCGTCGCCTGGGGGACGCCGCCTGTGCTTTTGCTCAGTGGCGCAATGCGCGTCGCGGGGAGCGGGGGCGTGTGTTCGACTACCTGCCGCCCAGCGAGGAGGTCTCCGGGGGCCAGAAGGTGCGGCGCAGCGTGCGGTACGTCCACCTCAACCCGTGTCGTGCGGGGCTGGTCGGCGATCCGCTGACCTGGACGTGGTCGACCCACCGGGACGCCCTGGGGTTGGTGGCGTCGTCCTGGCGGCGGCGGGCGCCGGACGTGGTGGGGTTCCATCGGTACGTGTCGTCGGACCAGACGGTGCGGGTCGACGGCACGGAGCTGCCCTCCCGTGCGGTCGTGGCGCCGTCGGGCGAGCGCGGGTTCCGGCAGGTGCAGGCGGCGGTGAGCGAGGTGCTCCGGGTGCCGTGGCGGGTGGTGGCGGCGAAGGGGCCGGCGCGGCGGTTGGTGCTGTCGGCCAGTCGGGAGCTGGGCAGCTGGACGGCGCCGCAGCTCGCCCTGTTGGCAGGCGTGACACCCCGCGCGGTCCGACTGGCGACGGAGCAGCGGGACCCGCGCGTGAGACTGGTCGCCAACGTGCTGGGGGACGCGAGGATGCCGGGGCTGGTCGGTGGCGACCTGAGGAGCGACCCCGCTTGGCGTCGCTACGCGCGGCGTCGGGGCCTGGAGCTCGGGTGAGTCCGTGTCAGGTGGGTGTAGAGCCCCGGGGGAACTTCCGCCCGGGCGTGTAGAGCCCCCCTGGAACTTCCGCCCGGGTGTGTAGAGCCCCCCTCCGACCTCCGCCTCGGGCGCTGAGACGGCTGAATTGGGCGGCCAGGCGGAAGTTGGAGGGAGGCTCTACACGCCGACCCGGAAGTTGGAGGGGGGCTCTACACGCCGACCCGGAAGTTGGAGGGGGGCTCTACACGCCGACCCGGAAGTTGGAGGGGGGCTCTACACGCCGACCCGGAAGTTGGAGGGGGGCTCTACACGCCGACCCGGAAG
>CAYFPX010000182.1:14314-17600 GCA_964344945.1 uncultured Enterobacterales bacterium | reverse complement strand
GCAAGGGGTGAAATCAAGTCCTTGATCACCGATTCCGTGGCCTTCTTCAACCTCCTCGGTTCATGCAACCGTGCGGGTTCATGCCGCTACGCCGAACACCGATGTGCTGAGGCGTTGCCGCCCTTGCCAAGCGACATGGCGGGTGAGGTGACAGATGCGATTGCATTCGCGGAACCCTGAATGCTCTTGGCGACCGTAGAGTGGAGGACCAGGACCGTCTCATTCTTGCGGGAACCCCTGAGTACCTGCTTTGAGCAACCATGGCTCGAAAGGGCGGCGCGCACCGCTGTGAGGTCAGTGTACTGCGCCATCAATTCGTCGGAACGCCATTTGGCCTCTGGAATGACCGAAGCGTCGAGCTTCCCTGGACCTGCGGCGCCTGCGGCGAGCGACTCGATCGCTGTGGCGTGATCAGCAGCTACGGCGAGACCATGACGGGCCTCGGCGAGGAGTCGGAGGGCCATTTCTGAAGGCGCCGACGCTTCAGTGACCGGAGTTGGGGCCGAGGTGCCTGACGAGAAGCAAGAGGCAAGACCAATTGCGCAAGCGCAGTGGAGAACAGAAACACGACTCATCGGGAATACTCCTCGCCGCAGCTATCGAGTCCTGATTCCCACCACGCGCCCTCAAGGGTGACCTGGTTGGATTGCGACTGACAGCGATACGCGGCAAACCCTTCCTGCCCAGCGCTGTCGCCTCTCGTTTCGCGCCAGGAAAGCGTCAACAGGATGGTTTGAGGACCTAGCGGCGCGATCGACAGCGCATTGAGGGTTCCGCCCCTCTGACCGCCGTCATAGTCGTAGGTGCCGCCGCTCGGGGAGAGGACAATGGACCCAGGCCAAGGCGGACCATTCCGGTTGTGAAACACGGTGGAGATCGGAGACGCTGTGAGCCACCCTGGCAGGGTCATTGAATCATCCGTTGATAGGTTCTCAGGCCTGAATACCACATGCAAAGGAAGGCATTGCACCTAACGCCCCCACGATAACTGACGTGCCGCCGCGGAGACGGGGGGCATGACGAGTACCCAGGCGCCGGGACGTGTGGGGAGAATTGCAACACCTTGAAGCACCGACAGCGCATCAAACGGTGGCAGAGAGGGTTCCAGGAGGTTTTGGTCTTCGCCGTCTACTACGAAGACGACTACGGCCGGGAGATCACAGACCCCTCGGTGCTGGCCGACCACGCCGGGGACCACAGCGTGGACTTCGCCCTGATCAGCGACCCGGGCCACAACGTGGCGGACCGCTACTGGGACTACAGCATCCCCCACTACGTGCTGCTGGCACCGGGCCTGGAGGTCCGACACAGCGACTGGACGCTGCCGAGCCAGGCCCGGATCGCGGCGGCACTGCCAGGGAGCTGACGCGGGTACCTTGGACCCTGGGTCCGAGCCCCTCGCCCAGGAACCCGTCGTGATCTGCGGCACCCAGGCCGCCACCTCCTACGGCCTGTCCGGCACGCCCTTCACCCTCCCGGGGGCCATGGCCCTCGGGCTCGGCGGGGCAGCGGTGGTCTGGCTGCTGGTGGCCCTGCAGACCGGGACCCACCTGACGCGACGGCGGCGCTTCCGGGCGTGGTTCGGCGCCTCGGAGCCCCTCGGGCTGCGTCCCTCCCGGAACCCCCTGCGCTGGCCGGCCCGGGTGCTGCTCGGCCGCCGGCCGGGCGAGATCTCGGGGGACTGTCGATCCACACCGACCCCTACGCGGCGCTGGTCTGCCAGCTGGTGGGCGCGCGGGCATTCACCATGGGCGATCGCATCTTCTTCGCCCATGGCGCCTGGGCACCGGGCACCGACACCGGCGACGCCCTGCTGGCCCACGAGCTGACCCACGTGGTGCAGTTCCAGGAGGGCCGCGTCCCCGCGGCCGTTCCCGGGGAGCTCCGGGTCTCAGAGCCCGGCGACGCGCTGGAGCGCGAGGCCGAGGCTGCCGAGCAGGCCGGTGTCGTCGACCTCGTGCCGGAGACCGCTGCCCAGGCCGGGAGCGAGCCCGCCAGCGCCGAACCCACCCCGGCCGTCCACCGCCACAGCCCACACCGCAAGCGGCCCGGCCAGGTGATCGCCGAGCTGCCCGACAGTGGCGGCGAGCCCCTGGAAGAGGCCCAGCGGCAGCGCTTCGAGCAGGCCTTCGACCACGACTTCCGCCACGTCCGGATCCACCGGGACCCGGAGGCGGCCCGCGCCGCCGCGACGATCGGGGCCCATGCCTTCACCGCCGGCGCCGACGTCTTCTTCGGCCGGGACGAGTACGCACCGGACACCCCGGCCGGGGACCGCCTGCTGGCCCACGAGCTGACCCACGCAGCAACAGGTGTCAGACCCCAGAGTCTGACTGACTTGACAGGGTTCAGAACCGGGGGTCTGACACCGGATCCTCGGATCCTCACACTTGAGTTGCGTCTTGGGGATCAGGGGTAGACTCGGTGGATGTGGCTGGTCGGCCTGTTGGCGTGTGTGCTGCTCCAGGGTGAGGACCTGGACGATCTCGAGGCGGCCTTCAGCGCGGGTGGGACAGGAGACCCCGGGACGACGGGCACGACGGGCGCCACCGGCACCACGGACACAGCCACCACGACGGGAACCGAAGGCACCACCGGGACGACCGACACGGACCCAGGCCGGACCGAGACCGGTCCGGGGTTCGACGTGGACTGGTCTTCGGAACCCGGAGATCGGGTCCTGCTCGGCCTCTTCTCCGCGGAAGCCTCTACCGGGGACCTGGAGGGGCTCACCGAGGTCTGGACCACTCGTGAGTCCCCCGTCCTTCCCGCGGCGTCGCCCGTCGAGGTGGAGGATCTGGGCGACGGTCTGTTCGGGAAGATCTACAGCCTCGTCGCATTCGAGGATGTCGACGGCAACGGTGAGTGGAGCGTCGGCGAGTCCCTGGTCGGCTGGTCCCGGGTGTTCCCGTTCTTCATCGAAGGGGATCCTGGCGAGCTCGCGGGGGCGGGCTTCGGGTCGGGCTGGAACCTGATGGAGGCCCAGTCGGATGGGGAGGCCCGGTGGCACTCGTTCACGGACCCGGTCCGGCTGAGCCTGCTGGACGAGCAGGCGGAGGTCAGCTTGACCGGCGGCGAGGTCAAGGGCCACGAGGCGGACGAGGCGGCCCTGGTCTCGTCTCTGCTCTTCGAGGGGGCCGACGCAGAGCCGCTGACGGACGGTCACAATCCGACGTCCTGGCAGATGACGGTCGCCGGTTCTCCTCCCGATGATCACCTGCTCGATGACGACGTCGTCGTGTATGCGTTGGAGTTGCCGCTGTCCTACCGGGACCTGGACGGGTCC
>CAYFPX010000182.1:0-14304 GCA_964344945.1 uncultured Enterobacterales bacterium | reverse complement strand
ATCAGGCCGTGGCGTTGGCCTGCCAGGGCGGCGACGTCGTGGCGATGATCTGGATCGAACCACCCGATGACCTCCTCTCGGACTGGCTGGGCTTCAGCACGAACTTCGTCCCCGGGTGGAGCGCCGTCCGGCTCACGGAGGGGCCCGGGGAACCCATCAGCAAGGACCCGGCGCTCTTCGACCCTAGCTGTGGAACCTGAGGCGGGTGCCCCTACTCCGCGTACCCCAACTCCCTCAGCTGCTCGATCAACGCGGGATCCAGCGGCGCCGCCGACCCCGGCGCCGGGCTGTCGCCGGCCCGGGCCCGCTGGGCGTCGACCAACGCCAGCACCTGAGCCCTCAGCACCGCCGCCCGCTCGGGCTCGTCGGCGAGCACGTCGCTCTGACAGTGGGGATCCGCCTCCCGGTCGAACAGCGTGTCCGTGCCCTCGGGCTCGTGCACGTAGCGCCACCGGCCGTCGTCCAGGACCCAGGCCGGGCCGGACAGCTCCGGGCGGTGGTCCCCGGTCCGCTGGCTGAAGACCGGCCCCTCCGGCGGCGCCAGCAGGTCCCGCACCGAGACCCGCCCCAGCCACTCCGCCGCCCAGTCCGGCGAGCCCGCCAGCTTCAGCGCCGTCGGCAGCGCCCCCACCGTGCTCACGGGCCGCTCGACCCGCTGGGGCGCCACCCCCGGCACGTGCAGGATCAGCGGCGTGTGGTGCTGCTCGTGGTGGATGTTGCCGTGCATCCACTCCCGGTGCTGGCCCAGCCCCTCGCCGTGGTCGCCCACCACCACCAGGGCCGCGGAGTCCCACAGCCCCTGCTGCTGCAGCCCCTGGAAGAGCCGCGCCAGCTGGGAGTCCAGGTACCGGATCTCCCGGTCGTAGGCGTTGTTCATCGCCGCGCTGTCCAGCCGCTCCCTCACGACCGTGCCGTCCGGCTGGGGGATGCTCGCCGGGATGGTCTTGAGCACCTGGTGCTCCCGCAGCCAGGCCAGGTGGGCTTCGTCGGTCTCGTAGTGGACCGGGAAGTCGGCGGGGGGGGCGTAGGGGTAGTGGGGGTCGAAGGTGTGGACCCAGAGGAAGACGGGCTGCTCCGCCGGCCGCGCCTCCAGCCAGGCCAGGGCACGGTCGACGGTCTCCCCGGCCACGCGCTCGGCGGTCTCCGGCTCGTCCCAGGTGTCGAAGCCCGCGTGGATGCCGGTGTGGGTCTTGAGCGGCGCCGCGCTGATGAAGCCGGCCGTGGCGAAGCCGGCGGCCCTGGCGTACACCGCCAGCGACGTGAACGCCGGGTTTGCCGCGTAGTTCGTGCCCCCCGGGGCGATGTTGCCGAAGTTGCCCAGCAGCCCGTGCTCCAGGGGCCAGGCGCCCGTCAGCAGCGAGCGGTGGGAGGGCAGGGTGGTGCCCATCGGCGCCTGGGCGTCGGTGAAGGTCACGGACACCCCCGCCAGGCTGTCCAGGGCTGGGCTGGTGTCTCGGAAGTAGCCGGTGTGACCCAGCCGATCCCCGCGCAGGGTGTCCAGGGTGACCAGCACGACGCTCACCGGTGGCGACGCCGGCTCGACCGGCGCCGGGGGCGGCTCGGGCTCGGCCGAGCCGCAGCCGAGCGCGAGCAGCAGGGACCACACGGGCGGACCGTAGCACGCGAGCGGATAGACGCCGGCCATGCCCCGCTGGACCCTCTCGGCCCTCTCCCTCGCCGCGGCCTCTGTGCTGTGGTGGGGCGCCTGCGTGCTGCCGTGGCAGGACTTCACGGCCTTCGCCGTGCTGACCGGCGTGCTGGCCTGGCTGCACGGGATCACCGGGCTGGTCGCCCTGGCCGGGCTGGACCTGCGGGCTCGGGCCTGGCGCATCCAGTCCTGGGCGAGCCTGGCCTGGCTGGGCTGGATCGGCTGGAAGCTCGGCACCGCCGGGGTCTACATCGCCCAGGTCTACGGCGGCATGGGCGAAGGCATGGCGGTGGTGCTGTGGGCCTGCGCCGGACTCTGCGCCCTGGTGGTCCTGCCCCTGGCCTGCTGGGGCCTGGCCGCGACTGGCGGGCTGAAGTGGCGCCGGACGGAACAGGGCGCTGCGGTCGTGGCCGCGGCCCTCGGCGCCGGCGGGCTCGGCCTCTCGGCCATGGAGGCCCAGGCCCAGGCGACCCCCGCCGGGCTCCAGCCTACGCAGCTGGCGGTGCTCTCGCCGGCACCGGGCCCGGCCGCCCCGAGCCTCTACCGCACCGCCACCTCCGGCTGCCCGGAGCCTCCTGGACCCGACCTCGCCACCGCCTTCGTCACCTGGGCGCAGGTCCCGGGAGGGGTCGGGCCGACCGTCACCGCCCGCTGCGTGCAGGCCCCGGACGCAGCGGGCCTGATCCCCGCCCTCCAGGACGCCACGGCCTCGGCGGCCCCGGGCTCCCGCCTGGTGGTCGACGTGGTCTCGGCGGTCCAGGTCCTGCCGGCCCTGAGCGGCACGGTCGCCGCCCTGGCCCTGCGCCCCGGCCGCGACGGCGCCTGCCGTGGCAGCTCCTGCCTCACCCCCTGGCAGCTGGTGGTCGGGGACCGCTTCAACAGCCACACCCCCTTCCCGGCGGTGCCCGACGTGCGCTTCGGGGTGGACCCTGGCGCGCTCCAGCAGGCCCTGGGCAGCTCCGGGTCCGTGGACCTCGCGGGCCTGACCCGCATCGAGACCCGCACGTTCGTCGTCGAGGCCGGCGGCGAAGTGACGGCGCTCGAGCGCCTCCACGGCCCCCGCCCCGAGGTCACGCCCGCGGCCCTCGCCGCCGCCGCTGCGGCCGCCCAGGCCCGCGTCCTCGACGCCAGCAACGACGACGGTCGCTTCCGCTACCTGCTCGACCCCTTCACCGGGGAGATCTCCGACAAGCACTTCCAGCTCCCCCGCCAGGGCGGCACCACCTACACCCTGTGCGATGTCGGCGATGACAGCGAAGCGGTCACCGACGTGGCCCGCCGCTCCCTCCAGATGATGGCCGACCTCGCCCGCGACCTGGGCGACGACCGGGCGGCGCTGCAGTTTCCCGCGGAGAGCAAGCGGCGGCGGGTCGGCCTCCGCATGTCCACCCTGCCCCTGGTGGCCTTCCTCACCTGTCGCGCTCGGACCGGCCCGGAGCACGACGCGCTCATCGGCCAGCTCGGCCGGTTCCTGATGGCCATGCAGAAGCCCGGCGGCGGCTACCACCCGGGCTGGGACAAGCAGCGCGGAGAGCCCGTCCCCGGCCCGGAGCTCGTCTACTCCGGCGGCCAGGCGACCATGGCCCTGGTCCTGCTCGAAGGCCTGCAGCGCCAGGAGCAGAACCCGCTCTGGCCCTCGGTCGAGGAGCTCGCCGCGGCTGTCGAGCGGGCGATGGCCTACTACGGCGGCCCCTACTGGGACCACGGCGCCCGGGAGTTCCTCTGGATCGAGGAGAACTGGCACTGCATCGCCGCCCGGGAGGCCCTGGACTTCCACCGGAGCGACGCCTACGAGCGCTTCTGCCTGGACTACGTGGGCATGAAGCGCCGCCTGGTGCTCGGCCCCGACGACGGGGTCGACGACGACATGGTCGGCGGCTTCGGCTGGGGCAACCTGGGGGTCCCCCACAACACCGGCACCGCCGGCTACCTGGAGGCGCTCTCCGCGGCGATGGCGGTCAAGCACGCCCGCGGCGGCGATCTGACCGAGGACACCGCGTCCCTGCGCCACAGCCTGGGCTACCTGCTCCAGAACCAGTGGACCGAGACCACCTGCTTCGCCTGCTCCCCCGAGCACGCGGTGGTCGGCAGCTGGTCCGAGCACATGGCCAGTCCGGTGATCCGCATCGACTACATCCAGCACGCCTGGGCGGGGGTGGCCCACGGGGCCCGCATGCTGGCGCTGGGAACCCGGGGCTGACCTTCCGTCAGCCGGCGAACGCTCGCCAGCGCTCCCAGAGGGCCGCGGGGAGCACGGCGCCAGGCACCGGCGCTGCGCTGAGCTCGAGCATGCGCGACCGGCCGGCCCCCGGCAGGGCCACCCCGTGGGAAGGCACGCCCACGGCCTCCCGGCACACGACCACGCCCTCCGGGACCTCCAGGGCCAGCGGGTGGTCGGCGATCACCACGTCGAACACCCCCTGGGCGTCGTGGCCGATGCTGAGGCGCTGGTCGTCGAAGGCCCCGCGGTGCCAGTCCTCGAGGCAGTCCATCGCCAGCTCCACGACGCCCCGGCTCCGTGGCACCAGGTGGACGCGCTCGATGCCCGGCACCGCCAGCACCTGGGCCACCAGCCCGCCGGTGCCGGCGGCCACCACACAGACCTGCCTGGGCGCCGGGTGGGCCGCCAGGGCCGGCAGGGCGAGGGCCTGGTGCCAGCGATCGGCGTCGCGGCTGCACAGCACCAGCTCCCGGTCGGCGAAGAGCGCCAGCCCCAGATCCGGGCTCTCCCCCAGCACGAGCTCTCCGGCGTCGGAGCGGGTGCGCTCCAGGACCCGAGCCAGGCGGTAGCGCAGGCGACGGCCCGTGGACCAGCCGCCCGTGAATTCCAGGGGCCGATCCGCTGGCCGCCAGCCCAGGGCCGCCAGAGCGCTCACCGGCGCGAGCCCGGGGCCGTAGGTGTCGACGGTGACCAGGGCCTGCTCGGGCCAGGTGTGCAGGGCCACCCAGCGGTCCTCGGACCGTCGGACCCACGAGGTGCCCTGGGGCTCGAAGCGCTGGACGTGGTCTTCGCCGACGGGCAGACCCAGCGCGACCAGGGCTGTCGACAGCTGGGGGTCCGGGTCGGCGACCGCAAAGACCCCGGAGTGGTCGGGCCCGGTCACAGGCCCCAGCTCAGCCCGGCCCAGGTGTCCGGGGTGAAGGCGAGGGGCACGCAGGGGGGGCGGGACACGGCGAAGACGACGTGCGTGGCGAGGCTCTCGGACCAGGTGGAGTAGGGCGCGGCTTCGTGGAAGACCCGCTGCAGCGCGTGCAGGCGCTGCTCGGTCGCGGGACCCAGCTCGCCGAGACAGGCCGCCAGCACGCCGTGCTCGGCGAGCAGGCCGCCCAGGTCGGGCAGCTCGGCGAGGGCCCGGTCCAGGGGGTCGGCCAGGAAGTCGAGGAGGACCACGTCCCAGCTGCCCGGGCTGCGGCCCACCTCGTCGAAGAAGTCCGCGTGGGCCACCTCGAGCCGCGGGTCGTCCCAGGCCCCGAGGGTCGGCCAGTGCGCGGTGCAGACGTCGGAGACGACCCGATCGAAGTCGACCATGCGGGCCAAGGCCACCGAGCCGTGGCGCAGGACCTCCCGGGCCGCCGCGCCTTCTCCGCCGCCGGCGATGAGCACCCGCCGGGCCCCTGGGAAGGCCGCCATGGCGGGCTGGACCAGGGCGCGGTGGTAGCGGGCCTCGTCGACCTCGGCGGACTGGAGCTCGCCGTCCAGGTACAGCACCCGGCCCAGGGCCGGTGTGTCCACGACCAGCACGTGCTGGTGCTCGGAGACCCCGTCGAAGACCACCTCGGACACCGCCAGGTCGAGGGCTCGGCGGTCCGGGTGGGTGTCGTCGACCACCACGGTCTGGCCGTCGAGGGTCTGCAGGCCCGCCTCGGGAGCCACCGAGCCCCGGTCGACGAGCTGGGTTTCCAGCTGCTCGGGGCGGAAGGTCTCCCGCAGCACCCGCTCGGCGACGGCCGGGTCGAAGGGGGCGCAGGAGAAGACGTCGGCGAAGAGCGTGCCGTCGGCGGGGGAGGCGTGCAGGGAGGCGTGGGACTCGCTCAGCAGGACCACCCCGGCGACGCCGTCTGCGGGTCGGGCGTGCACCACCGGCTCGCCGACCCGGGTCAGGCCCAGGGCCTCGGGCAGGGCCCGGAGGGTCTCCGCCAGACTCTCGGCGTCGGCGAGGGCGTCCCGGTCGCAGCCGGTGGCGCGGGCCAGCCAGTGGGTGCCGAGGCGGCGGTTCATGTCCCCCCGGCTATCGCATCAGGGACAGGAGAAGTGGCCCTCGTGCACGAAGCCGCCGATCACGTCGTCCACCGCCATCGTCCGGATCCCGCTGTGCTCGTACCAGGCGAAGAGCGCGTCGATGTCGGCGTGGTCGTGGTCCCAGTCCTCGTCGGGGTGGTACTGCTCGACGTGGAAGACCACCCCGTGGGCCTCGGTCACCGGGTCGGCGCCGGAGAGGGCCGTCTCCAGCTGCTCCAGGTGCTTCTTGGCGTCGCTGAACAGCCCCATGGAGACCTCGCCCACGTCGAACGTCCGGCCCACGCTGTCGCCGTAGGTGAGGCAGGTGGGGCTCGAGATCACGTCTTCGGGCATGCTGATGCCGGCGGCGTCCGGTTCCGGCGCAGATGGCGGCCCATCCTCCCGGAACCGCACGCCCGGCGGTGGCCCTCGGCCCAGCCATCGCCGCCTGGAGCCGGGTTGGCGGCCCCCAAGCTCCTCCAGGCTCTCAGGGCACCTGGGCGGCGCCCCCGCTCAGGGTGTTGCCGAAGCCCTCGGTGAAGTCCCCGAGCTGGCCGGTGTAGAGCAGCCAGCCGACTCCGACGGCGATGACGAGCGCAGCGGTCTTCTTGAACATGGACCGATCCTCTCTCTGACCGGCTCAGACCGCCACCACCATCTTGCCACCGCCGGCGTCGGCGGCCACCACCTCGCCGACCCACTCGCTGCCGATCACCCGGGCAGCTGGACCGACGGCGACAGCCCCCGGCGGGTGAGGTGCGCGGCCCGGCTCAGCCCGACTGTGCGGACCCGGATCGACACCGGTCCGCGGCCACCGGCGGGTCGGGCCAGTCCTGCAGGGTGAGCGCCTCGGGGCACCTGCAGGACCCAGGCCCTCACGGACGGTTCAGCGCGCTGGAGATGTAGGGGACCAGCCAGCGGGGCCCGAAGCGCACGGCGAAGGCGCCGATCCAGTTCTGGAAGCCGGGGATCGCGACCGCCTTGCCGGCGCGGGTGGCGGCATAGCCGTGCCTCGCCACGCTCGCGGCATCGGCGGGGGCCTGCAGGGTGAACAGCTTGTTCTTGTCGTTGCCGGCGGTGGCGGCGAAGGCGGTGTCGGTGGCGCCGGGGCAGTGGCAGGTGACGGTGACAGCGGAGTCCCTGAGCTCGTGAGCCAGGGCCTCGGAGAAGCTCAGCACGAAGGCCTTGGTCGCATAGTAGGTGGCCATGTAGGGGCCGGGCTGGAAGGCCGCGGTCGACGCGATGTTCAGGATCCGGCCCCGGTCCCGCGCGACCATGCCCGGCAGGAAGTGGCCGGTGAGGGCGGTCAGGGCCGTGACGTTGACCTGGACCTGGTCGAGCTCTCGCTGGAGGGGCAGCTGGTGGAAGGCACCGGTGGTGCCGAAGCCCGCGTTGTTGACCAGCACGTCGATCTCGCGCTCGGCGACGGCGTCGGCCACGGCCTGGGGGCCGGCGGGAGCTGCGAGGTCGGCGACCACGGTCTGCACCTCGACCCCGTGGGCGGAGCGCAGCTCCTCGGCCAGGATGTCGAGATCCGGCCCGGTCCGGGCGACCAGGACCAGGGGGTGGCCGTCGGCGGCGAACAGGCGGGCGAGCTCTCGGCCGAGCCCGCGGGAGGCGCCTGTGACGAGGGCGGTCTGGGGGGTGGGCATGGGGCCTCCGTGGCCGACCCCTATCGCGGGACGGCTTAGGCTCCGGCCGTGGACGTCCTGACCCTCGCCGAGCTCCAGGCCCTGCCCCGAGAGGGGCTGTTCTTCGCCGACTGTCGGCACAGCCTGGCGGACCTGGGCGCAGGGCGGCGCGCGTGGCTCGCCGGGCGCTGGCCGGGCTCGGTGCACCTGCACCTGGATGCGGATCTCTCGGCGCCGCTGGCGCCCGATCTGCGCGGCGGTCGACACCCGCTGCCCGTGCCCGCAGCGTTCGGTCAGCGTGCACGCGAGCTGGGCCTGGACCGGGGCGACCGGGTCGTCGCGTGGGACGACAGCGGTGGCTGCTTCGCCGCCCGGCTCTGGCTGGTGCTGAAGTGGCTGGGCCACGACGACGTGGCGGTGCTCCAGGGTGGGCTCGGTGGCACCGCCCTGGAGACCGGGGCCCCCGCAGCCCGCCCACATGGCGACTGGCAGCCCGCACCCCGCGACGGCTGGCTCGCCACCCACGCCGAGGTGGTCGCCCGCAGCGCCTCCGGCGACGGCCTGGTCGACTGCCGGGCCCCCGCTCGCTACCGCGGCGAGGTCGAACCCCTCGACCCGGCCGCGGGCCACATCCCCGGCGCGGTGAACCTGTACTGGCGGGACCTGCTCGACGACGGCGTGCTCGCCCGCACCCCGCCCGTGAACCACCCGGACCCCGTCTTCTACTGCGGCTCCGGGGTCACGGCCTGTGTCTCCCTGCTGGCCCACCGGGGCCGGACCGGGCGCGGCCGACTCTACGCCGGGTCCTGGAGTGGCTGGCTGGCGGAGGGCGGGTGACGCGCAACCCCGACGGCTCCATCCTGCTGGGCCGGTCCGCGCTGATCTTCCGCGTGGCGCTCATCGGCGCCGTGCTGGGGCTCGTCGGCTGGATCTACAGCTCCGGGGTGCTCGAGGACCTGGACGTCGAGCGCATGCGGCGGCAGATCCTGGACCTCGGTGGCTGGGGCATGGCCGGGTACCTGGTCGCGCTGAGCGTCATTCAGCCCCTGCACGTGAGCATCTACCTGTTCATGGGAGCCGGGGTGCTG
Source organism: uncultured Enterobacterales bacterium (assembly GCA_964344945.1). Classification (GTDB taxonomy): domain Bacteria; phylum Myxococcota_A; class UBA796; order UBA796; family CAJQPC01; genus CAYFPX01. Next base: position 5,718 of record CAYFPX010000182.1, on the reverse strand, counting down.
GTCTGGGGGCCCTGGCTGGGTGGCCTGCTCTGCTGGCTCGGCATCCTCGGCTCCTCGACCACCTCGTTCGGCTTCGCCCGCTTCGTCGCTCGAGAGTGGGTCCAGGATCGCCTGCCGGACCGCTTCCGGGCCATGGACTCCAAGCTCGAGTCCGGTGGACTCAAGGCGGTCGTGTTGCTGCGGCTGGTGTTCTTCACCACCCCGGCCCTGCAGCTCATGTTCGGTGTGAGCCGGATCGACTTCCGGACCTACATGCTCGGCACCGCCGTGGGCACCGTGCCGATGCTTGTCGCCTCGATCGCCGTGGGGACCGGCATCAAGGAGTGGCTGGGGTGGTAGCCCTCTGGGTCGCGCTGGGCTGCGGCGGGGAGCCGGAGCCGGGCGCTGTGCCGATCGTGCCGGCCCCGGAGGCACCTGCGCTCCCGGTCGCGACCGTGCCCGCCGAGCTCGCCGCCGAGCAGCTGGACGCCCGTCCGGCCGCCTACACCCACCCCCAGGCCGGCGCCTGCGTCGACTGCCACGCCGAACAGGCCCAGGCCTGGCAGGGGTCCCACCACGACCGGGCCCTGGACGCGGCGACCGCAGCGCTGGGCGCCTTCGACGGCGTCCCGGTCAGGGCTGGTCCCCTGGTCGTCACACCGGGTCGCCGGGGCGAGGACCGGGTGATGACCGTGGTGGACGCGGCCGGCGAGCGCACCTGGACCGTGCGCCACACCTTTGGCGTCGACCCGCTCCAGCAGCTGCTGCTGGAGGGCGACGACGGCGCCCTGATCGTGGCTCCCATCGCCTGGGACAGCGCCGGCACCCGGTGGTTCGACCCGGCCCCGGACGGCGCGGTCGGCGATCCGGCGGACCCCCTGTACTGGGCGGGCCTCTTCGGCACCTGGAACCACATGTGCAGCAGCTGCCACAGCACCGGCGTGGTCGAGGGCCACGACCCGGGGTCCGGCCTCTACGCCACCACCTGGACCCACGAGGACGTGGCCTGCCAGGCCTGCCACGGGGAAGGCCCCACGGTGCAGACCCTGGCCCGGGGCGAGGACCAGGTGGACACCTGCGCCGCCTGTCACAGCCTGCGGAGCCCGCTGGCCCCTGGCTGGATCCCCGGGGCGCCGCTGCTGGACCACTTCACGCCGGCCCTGCTCGACAACCCGGTCTACGCCACCGACGGCGGGCTCCAGCCCGACCAGGAGGCCTTCGTCTGGGGCTCCTTCCAGCAGTCGGCGATGGCGGCGGCCGGGGTGCGCTGCACCCACTGCCACGACCCCCACACCGCCGAGCTGGTGGCCGAAGGCGACGGGGTCTGCACCCAGTGCCACGACCCCCGCTACGACACCGAGCCCCATGACTCGGGCGGCACCTGCGTCTCCTGCCACCTGACCGAGCAGCGCTACATGGGGGTGGACCTGCGGGCGGACCATCGCTTCGCGGTGCCCGGACAGGAGCGGGGGCTGCCCGCGGCGCTGGTCGCCAGGGCCCGGCAGGGGGATCCCCAGACCCAGGGCGCGCTGCTCGCCGCGGCCGGGGACACCGCCCTGGCCCCGTTCCACCGGGCGTCGGCCCTGGCGCTGCTCGAGCGCCAGCGCCCGTCCCAGAGGCTCGGCCCGGTGCTGGTGGCAGCCGACGACCCGAGCGACCTGGTGCGCTGGCGGGCCATCCAGCTGCTGGCCGCCTGGGGGCAGGCCGGCGGGCTGTGGGGCGCCCTGGATGACCCGGTGGCTGCTGTGCGCTTCGCGGCGGCGAAGGGCCTGCTGCAGACCGGCAGCCAGCCCCCGGACGAAGCGGCGGGGGCCCGGCTCTCCGAGGTCACGACCGAGCTGCGCACGGCCCTGGCGGCCGAGGCCGACGAGCCGGCGAGCCACCTGAACCTGGCGGTGATCCTGGCCCTGGAGGGGGACCTGGACGGCGCGATCGCGGCGGCGCGGATCGCCGTGGCCCAAGCGCCGGCGTTCGGGGCGGCGCAGCAGATGCTGCAGGCGCTGGAGGCGCAGCGGGGTCCCTGAGGGGGGTGCGGAGTGGCTTGCCCCCCCCACGACTGGTCTACCCCTCGCTGAAGCCGAGCTCCGACAGGTAGGTCTTGTCCAGCTTGCTCTGGCTCCGAGCGAATTGGCTGCGGACGAACAGCGCTGCGCCGTAGCCCATGGCGTAGAGCCGGTAGAGCAGGCCCGGGCGTCGCTCGGGCACGAAGCCCAGGTCCCGCCCCTGCTGGTAGACCCGCTGCCGCACGTGCTCGATGAAGGGCGCCAGGTGGGAGAGCACCGGGTGACCGGCGGCTCGGCGGGCGAAGGCCTTCGCGGCGAAGGGCGCCACGGTGAGCTGAAGCTCCAACAGGCCGTAGTACGGGGTCTGGAGCCAGGGGTGCTCGGCCAGCAGGCGCCGGGTCTCCTTCTCGCCCCAGGCGACGTGCTCTTCTTCCTCCCGGCAGACGACCCGGAGCTTCTTGAGGATGTCCGGCACCCGCGGGTCGCTCTCGGGCAGGGTCTGGAGCAGGACGTCCCGGAAGATGTCGAGCACCATGCCCTCGCCGATGGCGTGCTCCATCACCACCTTCAGCGGGTAGTAGTTGTTGTGGCTGCTGAGCAGCTTGATGGTCCAGTGGCCAGGCAGCGGCTCCAGGTCGAGGATGCGAAACACCTCGGCGAAGAGCTCCAGGTGGTTGAGCTCCTGGCGGGCCTGGCGCAGGTAGAAGCGGGCGGCCTCCATGGAATAGGCCGCGTAGAGCGACTTGCCGCAGTACACGCCGGTGGCCTCGCCGTAGAGCACCTGGCTGAGGATGAAGCGCAGCAGGTCCCGGTCCTCTGGGTCGTCCAGGTCGAAGCGCGCGTCGCCGAAGTCGTAGAGCGGAGTCAGGTCGGCCATGTGCACGGATTAACCCGGCGGCTCGGAGGTCTGGGTGCCCTGGCTCTGGCTGCTGCTGTCCTGCTCGGAGCCGGCTCCGCCCCTGGTGCCGCCCGCCGCCTCCCCTCGTTCCCCTGACCTGGTGCTGATCAGCGTCGACACCCTGCGGGCGGATCGGCTCAGCACGTGGGGCTACGAGCGGGAGACCTCGCCAGAGCTGACGAAGCTGGCCGCGAGCAGCATCCGCTACGACCAGGCCATCGCCCCGGCGCCCTGGACCCTGCCTTCGCTGGCCTCGCTGTTCACCGGGCTCTTCCCCAGCGGCCACGGGGTCGTGGGCCCGGACCTGGGGCTGTCGCCGGACCACGTGACCGCCGCCGAGCTGCTGGGCGACCTCGGCTACGAGACCGCGTTCTTCGGCGTGAACGCCTACCTGGAGCACGACCATGGTCTGTCCCAGGGCTTCACCACGTGGGACGCCCACACCGGTCTCGCTGGGCGACAGCTGGTGAACCGGGTCCAGGCCTTCCTGCAGCAGCGGGACCCGGCGAAGCCGCTGTTCCTGGTCGTGCACCTCTTCGAGCCCCACTGCCGCTACCGGGCGCCCGACGACGTTCACGGCACCTTCCCCCCCCAGGCCCCCGGCACCCGGCTCCTCGCCCTGGCCGACCACGACCGCATGGGCGCTTGCTACCAGCTCCAGCAGGCCGACGGCAGCCCCGAGCTCGACCTGGCGGTCTACGACGCCCGGTATGACGAGGAGGTGCGCGAGGTCGACCGGCTCGTCGCCCGTCTCTGGCGCCTCGTCGAACCCCTGGACCCCTGGCTGGGCGTCGTCGCGGACCACGGCGAGGCCTTCTGGGAGCACGGGGACTTCGGGCACGGGCGGCAGCTCTTCCAGGAGCAGGTGCGGGTACCGCTGCTGATCCGGCCGGTGGGGGGCGTGCCCGGCCGGGTGGAGTCGCGGCCCACCTCGACCCTGCTGGTCGCCCACCGCCTGCTGAGCACCGCCGGTGTCGGTCTGGAGCCCCAGGAGCTCCTGGTGGCCCTGAGCGAGACAGACCACGAGGGTCAGCGGCTGCGGGCGGTGGTCCGGGAGGACCTGAAGCTCGTCGAGGACCTGGAGGCCGGCACGGTGGTGACCTACGACCTGGGCGAGGACCCGGAGGAGCAGCGACCGGTCACCCTGGCGGCCGAGGAGGGACAGCGGGCGATGGCGGGCCTGTTCCGGGCGACCGGCAGCGGACCGCCCCCGGTGGTGTGGCGCTCGGATCCGGCTCGGGAGGAGGTGCTGGAGGCGCTGGGGTACGTCGAGCCCGGCTCCCCGAAGCCCTGATCGACCGGATCACCGGTCAGGGATCGGTCGGGACCTCGGTCTCCGCGGGCGCCTCGGTCTCCGCAGGTGGCTCGGGCCCACCGTGTACGGGCTGGCTACGACGCGGCGCCTGCGAACACGGACGGCCCGAGGAGCGGAAGGCCCTGGGCTGTTCGGAGTAGGGTCGCGATCCCTTCGGAGGTCCCATGGCCCAGCGAGATCCCACCGTGTTCACCAAGAAAGGCAAGCTGCGCACCCAGCACTACGAGGAGGAGCTCGCCCGGCTCCAGGCTGAGCTCGTCCGCATGCAGTACTGGTTCCGCGACACCGGGCAGCGGGCGGTCGTGGTGTTCGAGGGTCGAGACGCCGCAGGCAAGGGCGGCACGATCAAGCGCATCGCGGAGTGCCTGAATCCCCGCTTCGCCCGGGTGGTGGCCCTCGGGACCCCCACCGAGCGGGAGAAGACCCAGTGGTACTTCCAGCGGTACGTCGCCCACCTGCCGGCGGCCGGGGAGATGGTCCTGTTCGACCGGTCCTGGTACAACCGCGCCGGCGTCGAGCGCGTGATGGGCTTCTGCTCCAGCGAGGAGTACGAGGACTTCCTCCGCGCCTGCCCCAAGTTCGAGAACCTGCTGATCCGTTCGGGGATCACCCTGGTCAAGTACTGGTTCTCGGTGAGCCCGGAGGAGCAGGAGCGGCGCTTCCAGGGCCGCATCCACAACACCGTCAAGCGCTGGAAGATCAGCCCCATGGACCTGGAGTCCCGGGCCCGCTGGGTCGAGTACTCCCGGGCCAAGGACGCGATGATGGACCACACCGACACCAAGCTGGCGCCCTGGCACGTGGTGCCCTCCGACGACAAGAAGCGGGCGCGGCTGAACTGCATCCGCCACCTTCTGTCCTGCTTCGACTACCAGGACATGATGCCGGGCCCGATCGAGCTCCCGCCGAGGGGCAAGGACACCGGGTACGTCCGGCCGCCCAGGGAGGAGCAGACCTTCGTGCCGGATCCCTACGAGAGCGAGTGATTGCGAGTGTCCACGAACTTCTGAGACCGCACGCTGCTAGAACGGCACCCAGTTCTGCACCGCGATCCCCGACAGCTCCGACGACCCGCCCCCCAGCGTGTCCGACAGCACCACCGACCCGCTCGAGGTCCCGTACATCAGGTCCTCGTCGGCGAAGCCGCTGACGGTGAAGGTCATGCCCGACGGCGTGCCCAGCCGGTTGAAGTTGTCGCCGCCCTCGGCCACCTGCTCCACGAACCGGACCGAGGTGATGTCGTAGGTGCCCGCCAGCCGCAGGTCGCCGGAGATGGTGATCTGCAGCTTCTGGGTGGTCGAGCCGTTGGTGATGTCGGCCTTCAGGTCCGAGTAGTCTCCGAGCACGACGTAGAGGCCGTCGCTGGTGGACCAGCCGGAGCCGCCGATGGTGGCGGAGAAGCTGGGATCCCCCGCCTCGTAGACGATGCCGTTTGTGTCCGAGTCGGCGTCGGCGTCGGCGTCGGCGTCGGTGTCCGCGTCGGCGTCGCTGTCTCCGTCAGCGTCGGCGTCGGCGTCGGCGTC
>CAYFPX010000181.1:0-17952 GCA_964344945.1 uncultured Enterobacterales bacterium | reverse complement strand
TTCTTCGCGCACCAGACTGTCGAGATCGGCCTGCAAGCCGGCGCTCCCCAGACTCTGGCGCGCGAGGTCCACCTCGAAGACCACCTCGTTGTGGCCGTCGAGCACGAGCAGGTCCCGGTCGTCGACGCCCCAGAGGGCCCAGGCCTCCACGTCTGGGGTGTCCTGGACCAGAGGCAGGTCGTTGCCGGCCATCGCGGCCTCCCGACCGGAGCCGTTGCGGCCCACCTCGTTCACGATCACGGAGGTCACGGGGAGACCGTCCTGGGACCAGGTCTCCTGCAGCTCGACGAGGTAGCCAGCCTGGCTACGACAGCTGCTTCAGGCAGCGTCGAGCATGAAGTAGAGCCCGATCTGGTCCAGGGTGCAGCGGGGGGAGCGGTCCAGGCCGGCGGTGGGCGAGCTCGGGTTCTTGTCCTGCAGGGACCAGTCTTCGAGGGCGTGGTCGCCTGCGGATGCGCCCGCCGGCACACAGCCCGTGGCCTCCACGGCGCCGCCGCCCGCAGAGGTGTCCTCGGCCGCGCAGGCGGTCAGCAACAGGACGGGCAGGGTGCGCAGCAAGGCGGGCCTCCGGTGCCCCACCTAACCACGCTCCCCACCGGGGCCTCAAGCCCTGCGACGGGCCAGTCCGAGGACCAGCAGCGGCACCAGGGCCAGGCTCGCCGGGGTCGGGGCCGTGGCGCAGGCCGAGGTCAGCACGGTCTCGTCGGCGTCATCGGGCGAGCCTCCGTCGTCGTCGGTCTCCTCCGCCGGCCAGCAGCTGCCAGGCTCCTCCACCGGACCGGTGATGCACATCGGGTACTGGTCCTCCAGGTAGTGCTCGTGGCGCACGTACCGGGCCTGCCGGTTGTCCCGCAGCCCGCTGCTGTAGAGCATCAGGTCCTGGGTGGCCTGCTCCGGCGTGTAGCGCACGTGCAGCCGGGTGAAGAACAGGTCGCCCTGGCCCCGGTCGAAGCCCAGGGTGACCAGGTCGGTCTCGTCGGGGATGTCGCCGGTGCAGGGGTCACAGCTGCCGTTGCCCCAGGCGTACTCGGTCGCCCAGGCCGCCCCGGAGGACGCGTCCACCGCCGCCTGGAGGCGCTCCTCGTAGAACTCGCCGAAGGTGCCGTGCTCGTCCAGGCTCCAGAGGCACTCGTCCTCGACCTCCACCTCGGGGTAGTTGGCGATGGCCAGGGCGCCGCCGTCGTAGGGGTTGAGGCCGTAGACGATGACGTCCTGGACGCCGCTGCTCGACAGGGTACCGATGCGGATCGGCAGGTTGATCGCCTCTTCCTCGTAGGAGAGCTGGAGGGGGCTCAGGGCGTCCCCGCTGGCGAGCCCTGCGTCCTCCCGGACCTTGGCCGCCAGGAAGAAGCTGCCGCTGTCGATGTAGGTCTGGAGCAGGCCGTCGCTGTCCTCAGGCATCGCGTAGCCGTGGCCGTCGAGCCAGCTCTCGAGCCCCTCGCCGCCGGTGGCCGACAGGATGACCACGTCGTACTCCCCGACCACGTACTCGGCCTCGACGTCCACGTCGGTGTCGCTGTCGGTGTCCCCGTCGGCGTCGCTGTCCGAGTCGGCGTCGGCGTCGGCGTCCGAGTCGGCCTCCTCGAAGTCGGCGCAGTCGTACTCCACCAGGCGGGGTGCGCTGTAGCTGTCGAGCACGCCGAAGACCTCGTGGTCCAGGGTGTGGATCTCCTCCTCGGCGAGCACGGTGGGCACCGGCACCACCAGGGCGAAGTCGTCGACCGCATCGCCGACCACGTCGTTGCGCAGGGACAGGGTCGTGCGCTGGTCCTCCCGGACGATCGCCACCTCGGACACCTCGTTGTAGAGGGCGGAGCCAGCGCTGCCGACGTAGGTGCCGCAGAAGGCCAGGGCGTCGCCGGCGTGGAGGAGGGACAGCGCGGTGACCGCGACGAGGGCGGAGAGGCGAGACATGGAGGCTCCCTGGACGGTGGTGCCGCCACTCTCGTCGGGGCCCCGGGCCGCCGCAAGCCGATCCTGCACAAACCATGGGGCAATTTGAGCAGCCTGTGTGCGGTATTGCTAGAGTGAGAGCGTCGGCTCTGGCCCTGGCGGCTCCGGGGGTCGCGAGAGCCCGAAGAGCCCGAGCACGCCCTTGACCACGTACAGGGGGATCGACGGGGGTCGGCGCCGCCGGCCCTCGGCCTCGGCCCGGGCGTGCTCCCGCTGCTCCAGGGTCTGCCAGCTCTCCGCCGGCACCGGGGTGGCGACCACGTCCGGCAGGGGATGGATCCGCCGAGCCGCGACGCGCGCGGTGTCGAGGGCCAGGGCGGTGCAGCCGTGGCCCCAGCGCCGGAGCATCATGCAGCCGCCCAGGGCCTGGTTGCGATCGCTGGCGACGGCCAGGTGCTCGAAGCCCAGGGCTTCGGCCATCCGGAGGCTGTACCCCATGTTCTCGTCGGTGTGCAGGGCCTGGGTCTCGGTGTGGATGACCGCCGCCGGCACCCCCAGGGCGACCATGCCGGCCTCGAGCGCCTCGGCCTCGGTGTAGCGGTTGGAGACGGCGCTGCCGGACGTGATGAAGTGCCCGACGCGGCCGTCCTGGTAGAGCAGGCTCGCCCAGATCACCCGGCGCCAGAGACAGAAGCCCAGCCGGCCGTCGGCCTCGGTCGGGCAGCCCGGAACGATGGCCACGGTGCGGGTCTCGGCCCCGGGGATCCGCCGGGCGGCACAGCCCAGGCCGAGGGCGATCACCAGGCCGAGGCAGAGGGTACGGACCACGGCGGCAGGCTACACGGCGCCCATGGGCATCCGCTCCAGGGTCGCGACCGACACCCGCTGCAAGGGCTGCAACCTGCGCCACGACGACTGCCTCTGCGCCGAGCTGCCCGAGCTCCGCTCCCCTCTGCGCCTGGTGATCGTGCGTCACCGCCAGGAGCGCTGGAAGCCCACCAGCACCACCCCGCTGGTGGCCCGCTGCCTTCCCGGCACGGTCGTGCACGACTGGCACGGTCGCGGCGTGGCCGTGGACCTGGCGCTGGACCCCGGGAACACCTTCCTGCTCTTCCCGCGCAAGGACGGCCCCGCGATCGAGGCCAGCGCCCTCGCGGAGCACCCGGTGCCGCCGACGGTGGTCATCGTCGACGGCACCTGGCGCCAGTGCCGCAAGATGGCCCACAACGTGCCCGGGCTGCGCGAGCTGCCCTGCGTCCGACTTCCCCAAGGGCCCGCGAGCCGGCCGGCCATGCGGACCCAGGTCCGGGAGGACGGCCTGGCGACCGCCGAAGCCGTCGCCCGCCTGCTCACCGCAGCCGGCCACGACGGTGAGCCGCTGTTCCGGGCCTACCGCACGATGGTGGAGCGCGTCCTGCGCAGCCGCGGCACCTGGGCCCGCGCCCAGGAGGCCCTCGGGAACGTGACAGACCCGTAAAGTCCCCCTTGCCCGATCGGGCAAGACCGCGTAGATGCGCCCGGCGACTGGAGGTCCGCCATGGCGCCACCCCCCACACCCCTCACCGAAGAGGGCCTGACCCCGACACTTCCCGATCACGCGGCCGACGCCGACCATCGGGACCAGGCGATCGATCAGGTCGGCATCGCTGAGTTGCGCTGGCCGATGTCGGTCTGGGACCGGGACCACGAGCGCCAGCAGACGGTGGGCCAGCTGTCCCTGTCCGTCGGCCTGCCCGCCGACGTGCGCGGCACCCACATGAGTCGCTTCCTCGAGGTCCTCAACGGCTTCACCGCCGAGCTCTCCCTGCGGACCGTGCCCGACCTGCTCGGCGAGGTCCAGCGCCGGCTCGGTGCCGAGGACGCCTTCCTCGACGTGCGGTTCCCCTACTTCCTCCGGCGCACGGCCCCCGCCTCCGGCGCCCGCAGCTGGATGGACTACGCCTGCGCCTTCCGCGCCGCTCGGCGAGGCGACGAGACCGACTTCGTGCTCCAGGTGGCGGTCCCGGTCACCACCGTCTGCCCCTGCTCCAAGGCCATCTCCGACCGCGGCGCCCACAACCAGCGAGGCGTGGTCACCGCGGCCGTGCGCTTCGAGCGGATGGTCTGGATCGAGGACGTGGTCGAGGTGATCGAGTCGTGCGCCTCGAGCCCGGTCTACGCCCTGCTCAAGCGGGAGGACGAGAAGCACGTCACCGAGCAGGCCTACGACCGGCCGCGCTTCGTCGAGGACCTCGTCCGCGACGTGGTGCTCGGGCTGCGGGCCCTGGAGGGCGTCAGCTGGCTGGACGTGCGCGTCGACAACCAGGAGTCGATCCACAACCACGCGGCGTGGGCCCGGGTGCGGTGGCCCGATGCCCAGCCCGCCGCGGGTCCGACGGCCAAGACCGCTCTGCCCGAGCCCCAGAGCTTCGGCGCCTGGCTCAAGGAGCAGCGCAAGTCCCGGCACATGAGCCAGCAGGCGGTGGCCCAGGGTCTCTCGGTCTCGCCGTCGCTGATCTGTCGGGTCGAGAAGGACGAGAAGAGCCTGAGCCCCCGGCACCTCGAAGACCTGGCGGCCCGCTGGAGCCTCGATCCGCTGAAGGTCCAGCTCCGCGCCGGCGTGATGCCGCCGTCGCTGATGGCCAGGGTCCAGGCCGATCCCGAAGCCTTCCTGGCTTGGGCTCTGTAGCTTTTTGTCTCTTTGAGATCTCTGGCCTCCAGGGGATCCCTGTCGGAGCCACACTGGGACCAGGACCGGTCTGCTCCCACGGACCGCCCGCCCCCCCCTGCCCGGACCCTCCCCATGACCTCTCGCCACGGCCTGTCCGTGATCGAGCTGCTCATCGCCGTCGCGATGGTGACGCTGATCGCCTCCGCCACCCTGCCCCGGGCCGTGCAAGCGAGCCAGCGGGCGGGCCTCGCCGAGCTGTCCACCACCGTCGACGACCTGGTGAACGCCGAGTGGGCCCACCACGCCGCCAGGGGTCACTGGATCGCCGCCGACTACTGGTCCCCGCGAGAGACCGTCGACCGGCAGACGGTCCTGTGGCCGGGCCACCACCCCCTGAACGCCCTCGACTGGCAGCCGACGGGGCCGCTGCGGGGCCACTACCGGGTCGAGGTCACCGAGGACCGTCACCTCGCCGTGATCGGCCAGACCGATCTGGACGAGGACGGCCAGCCGGCCACCTGGGCCTATGAGTACTGGCGAGATGCCAGCGGCCAGGGCCACGTGCGCTTCGGCTTCGAGGATCCCGGCGAGGTCTGACCGCGGTGAGGTCCCCGGGATCGCCACCGGTCCGATTCCCCCGGACCGGGCAACAGGATCCCATGCCGGCAACGACCAGGGAGGGGGTCGCACCCCTCGACACGCCGGCACCCCACCTTCGCACGGTCCTCGCCGACCCCATCGTGGCCCCCGATCGGGCTAAGTTGGCTCGCTCATGAGCTCGTCCGTCCACCCTCTCCGCAGGACCGGCCTCGCAGGCACCCGCCTGGTCTGGGTCGGAGTGCTCGCGCTGCAGCTGGTCCTGGTGGGCCTCTTCGTCCTGGACGCGAGACTCCCGGTGGCGGTGGTGCTGGCCGGCATGACCGGTGTGGCGGCCCTGCGCTTTCCCATGCTCGCGCTGGGTGGGCTGATCGCCGCTCGCATCCTCTCCACGGGCTCCATGTCCTTCCTCCGCATCGGCGGGCTGAACATCGGCGTCTTCGAGCCGATGCTCGGCCTGGCCCTGGTGGTGCTGCTGGTGCGGGCGGTGGAGACCAAGCAGTCCGTCACCCCAGAGTTCCCCTGGCGCACACCGCTGCTGGCCTTCTGGGCCTGGCAGGTCCTGGGCCTGGCCTGGTCCAGCAAGCCCGGCAGCGGCTTCGGCGACGTGGTGTCGATCGGGGTCGTGGTGGCCACCACCACCGTGATCCTCGTGTTCGTCAAGGACTACGACAAGTTCGAGCTCACGGTGCTCGCCTGGATCGCCGGCACCCTGCTGACCGCGATCCTGTCCCTGACCACCAGCTTCACGGACATCGCGGCGGCCGGCAAGACCTGGGAGATCGCAGCCGGCGGGGGCCGCGAGACGGGCCTGGGCCAGCAGCCGAACTGGTTCTCGATGAACCTGATGTTCGGGGTGGCGCTGTCCTTCGCCCTCGCCGTCGTCCAGAAGCGCACCGCCTACCGCCTGGCCCTGATCGGGGTGGGGCTGTTCATCCTGACCGCCCAGCTGCGCTCGGGCTCACGAGGGGGGACCTACGCCCTGGTCATCGGCGCCCTGCTCATGACCGTGTCGCTGCCCCTGGTGCGCAAGTGGATCGCCGTCATCTTCGGGGTGTCGGTGGCGGCGGGGCTGCTGTGGTCCTTCATCGGCGACGACACCACCTCGAAGGCCCTGGGCCGCATCATCGGCAACCTCGGCAACACCTGGGGCTCGGACATCCGGGAGCGCAACTGGATCGTCTGCATGAAGATGGCCCGGGACACCTGGGGCATCGGCGTCGGCGCTGGCGGCTACCAGGAGCTCGTCGCCGACTACGACTGGAAGATCTACGACTCGATCCACCGCTACCCCCACGGGATCTTCTGGGGCGTGCTCGGGCACTACGGCGTCATCGGCGTGGCGTGCTTCGCCGCCTTGATCCGCGGTGTCTTCCGCATGAACCGCGAGATGGTCGAGGTCACCCGGGGCACCCGGGCCGAGGTCTTCACCTGGGCCTTCCCGGCGGTGATGTTCGGCTACTTCGCGTGGTCGTTCGTGGAGTTCAACTTCGACGACAAGCCGTTCTGGGAGTTCCTGGCCCTCTACACGGCCCTCTACCTGATCTCCCAGCGCGTCCGGGCAGGCGAGCTGACCCTGCCGCCGCTCGAAGGCGGCCTCGGCCTGCCGTGGAAGTCCAGCCGCGGCGGCGATCAGCCGGGCGTCAAGACCTCCGCCAGCCGCGCGTAGTCGTCGAGGGTGTTGTAGATCTGGGCGGAGATGCGCACCCAGACCCGACCGTGGATGGGGAACCCGGGCACCATGACCCGGTGAGCGTCCCAGATGCGGTCCTGGAGGGCCTCCGCGGCCTCCCAGGTGCCGGGAAGCTCGACGGGCGCGGGCAGCGCGATGATGCTGCCGGCGCGGTCCCTCGCCACCGGGAGCTCGCACCCCCAGGCGTCGGCCAGCAGCTCCGCGCCCTGCCAGACCAGGTCCCGGTTGTGCTGCTGGATCCAGGCCTCGCCGAGCTCGTCTCGCAGGTCCAGGGCCTCGGTGATCGCCAGCCAGGGGCTGTGGTCGCGGGTGCCGATCCAGTCGAATTCGTCGGTGTAGCCGAGGCCCAGGCCGTTGGAGATCACCGCGGGACGCAGGTCGGCCTGGCGGTCGGGCCGGGTCCAGAGCAGCGCACACCCCTTGGGGGCGAAGAGCCACTTGTGGCAGTTGCCGACGTAGTAGTCGGCGCCCAGCGCTTCGAGGTCCAGGGGCAGCATGCCTGGGACGTGGGCGCCATCGATGAGCACGGGCACCCCGCGGGCCCGACAGAGGCGGACGAGCTCCGCCGCGGGGGTGACCACGGCGGAACCGCTCGTGATGTGGTCCAGCACCGCGAGCCGCACCCGCGCCCCCAGCGCGGCGGCCACCGCGTCGACGATGGCCTGGTCGCTGGCGCCTGGGAACGGCAGGGGCACGCTCACCAGCTCGGCGCCGGCCTGCTCGCAGACCCAGCGGGCGGCGTTGACACAGGCCGGGTAGCCCTGGTCGAACACCACCACCTGGTCCCCCGGTGCCAGCGCCATGGACCGCAGGACGGCGTTGACCCCGCTGGTGGCGTTCTCCAGGAAGACCAGGTCCTCGCCCTGGGCGCCCAGGCGCGCGGCGAGCCGATCCGCCGCCGCACGCAGCGCAGGGGGGAGCTCCCGCAGCATGAAGCGCATCGGCTGCCGCTCCATCTGCCGGCGCCAGTGGTCGGCGGCGGCGGAGACCCGGCGCGGCGTGGCGCCGAAGGCGCCGTGGTTCAGGTAGACCATGTCCCCTTCGAGGGCGAACAGGTCCTTCAGGGCCCGCGGATCCGGGCGAGCGCTCACCCTCGGGCCCGCGCCTGGGCCCGCACCTGGCTGTGGATGGGCCGGCCCAGGATCCCGTTGACCACGGCGCCGGCGGCGGCCATGCCGAACATCGCCGGCAGGAAGCTGACCGTGCCCTGGACGAGGTGGCGGTCGTCGCAGGAGTGCAGGCCGTTGTCGCCGCCCGGGCAGATGCACCGGAAGCAGTCCTGGACCGCCTGGTCCAGCTCGTTGGGGTGCTCGTCGGTCCAGACGGCGGTGATGCCCTCGGTGACTCCGCGCCTGCGCAGCTCCTTGCGCACGGTGCGGGCCAGCGGATCGACGGTCGTGTGGCTCAGGTCCGTGACCCGGATGCGGGACGGATCCAGCCGGCCCCCGGCGCCCATCGAGGCGACGATCCGCCACCCGAGGCCGTGCACGGTCTCCAGCAGGTGGAGCTTGGCCGTGACGTTGTCGATGCAGTCGACGACCCAGTCCCAGCCCGGCCCCAGCAGCTCGGCCGAGGTGTCGGCACTGTAGAAGGCGTGGTGCACCACGACCCGGGCCTTGGGGTTGATGAGCCGGGCCCGCTCGCCCATCAGCTCGGCCTTGGACTGGCCGACGGTGCGGCGGAAGGCGTGGAGCTGGCGGTTGAGGTTGGTGACGCAGACGTCGTCGAAGTCCACGAGCCCCAGGGTGCCGACCCCGGAGCGGGCCAGGGCCTCTGCGGCGTAGCTGCCGACGCCGCCGAGCCCGACCACGAGCACGCGGGCGGCCTTCAGGGCCTGCCAGCCGTCGCGGCCGACCAGGAGCTCGGTGCGGTGGAAGGGGTGCATCGCCCCCCTTCTATCCCGACAGCGCGAGCCTCTGGACCAGGGTCAGCAACAAGGCCCGCCCGAGCAGCTCGGGCTCGGTGTCGGCCCAGCGCCCCGGGAGCACGCCCAGGTCCACGGTCTCGAGCGCGAAGCGGCCGTTGTCCGGGTCCGCGGGCCGGGGCCAGGCGGTGTCCCGGAGGGCGAGGCCCGGCTCGCCGAGCTCGCCGTGGCCGGCGTCGACGAAGCCGAGGTGGAACCAGGGCGTGGTGCGGGAGAGCTCGGTGTCGAAGGCGGCGTGGTCGAAGTGCGCATCGAGCCAGGCCCGAGCCTCGCCGCCCAGGCGCCCGGCCACGGCCACCACCGCCCGGGTGCGATCCCGCAGGCCCGGCGAGGCGTGCAGGGCCCTCGCGACCCGCTCGGCTCCCGCGCCAGCCGCGAGCCAGACCACCCGATCCGCGGTCTCGGGCAGCCAGGCCGGGGCGGCTTCGCCCAGGCCCTCCGCGTCCACGGCCTCGGCCTGCACGACCCGATCCGGACCGAGGACCGCGGCGAGCACCTCGGCGAGCCGCGGGGCCTCGACCACCACCCACCGGGTGTGGGCCAGCCGCCGACGCAGCCCCTCCCAGTCCGCCTCCGGGCCCAGCACCGGCACCGGGTCGTAGGCCTCGCCGAGCTCCGCCGGGTCGTCGAAGAGCACCTCGTCGGCGCGGGGTTCGTCGGTGAAGGTCCGGGCGAGGCGCTGGTCCAGGCCCTCGAGTCGGGCGAGGTCCTCCACCAGGGCTCGCTCGCCGGGCAGGGCGGGCACCGGTACCTCGAACGCCTCCGGAGCCGTGAGCTTCGCGACCAGGTGCCGGGTGGCCGGGTGGTACCAGACCCGGGCCCGGCTGGCCGCGAGCCACTCCGCCGCCGTGGCGTCCGCGGCCTCCAGCGGACCGCGGATCAGGGTGACCAGGGCGGTCTTGAAGAACCGCTCCCAGTCGAGGACCGGCGGCCTGGGCAGCGAGAGCCAGCCCGCGATCAGCGCCAGCACAGCGACCACGGCCCAGAGCAAGGCGTCGAGCGTCATGGGTCCTGGGGCCGATCGGGCATGGCTTCGGACCTTAGCCCGACGGACCGTGACGAGCGGACCCCGGAATTGTGTGCCTACCCTCCAGGGCGGTCCGTCCCGTGCCGGGTCGGGCCATGCAAACGCAAGAGAATGGAGAAACCCATGAAGCTCAAGAGCCTGATGATCATGCTCTTCGCTGGTGCGCTGTTCGGCGTCACCGGCTGTGACTCCGACACCACCACCGACTCCGGGACCACGGACTCGGGGACCACTGGCGACAGTGGCACCACCGGCGGTGACAGCGGCACCACCGAGGAGTAGCCAGACACATCGACTACCGGACCCCCGGGTGCCTCGGCGCCCGGGGGTCCTTGCTTCGGGGCTGGGTTCGCCCGCATCGGTCACGAGAATCCTACTGCGGCCGCGGATCCAGGGCGCTGGCGGCCTCGCTACGGATTCTCGTGACCGATGCGGGTTAGCGGCTGCCGATGTCCGATGCCCGCACCGCCGCCTACGACGACCTGGCCGAGACCTGGGACGACGACACAGACCCCGCCGCCCGCTGGCGCCAGGTCTGCCGACAGGTCGTGGCCGAGTGTGCGCAGACGGCGCCACAGGACGTGCTCATCGACCTCGGCTGCGGCACCGGGACCCTGGCCGTGACCCTGGCGCCCTACGTCTCCCGGGTCGTGGGCATCGATCTGTCGGTGCCGATGCTCGCCCGGGCCCGGGCCAAGGCGATCGCGGCTCGGGTCGGCGACCGCTGCAGCTGGCTCCAGGCGGACTTCGTCGACGTGCCGGCCGAGCCCGATCTCAGCCTCATCACCTGCTGCTGGGCCCTGCAGCACCTCGACGAGCCCCGGCGCAAGCGCCTCTTCGCCCAGGCGCACCAGCGCCTGCCCAAGATGGGCCAGCTCATCGTCGGCGGCATCATCCCGAGCATGGACCCGGCGGTCATCGACGGGATCGAGGACTGGACCGTGCCCAGCGACACGCTGCCCGGGGTGAACCGGGTCGGCACCGAGCTGCGGGCGGCCGGGTTCGCGCCGACGGTCGACATCGTGCACCCGGCGGTGGCGGTGTTCACGGCCATCCGGACCTGAGGCCGGGCGCGCCGGGGGCGCCCGGCGACTACGGGCTTCGGCCTACGGGCCACGGACAACGGTGTCCGGCTTGGAGCGGTCCCCGTGGGCCGTGGCCCGTGGCCCGAGCGGTGCGCCAGCACCGCGATAGCCTGCCCCCGTGTTCTGGTGGTGGTCCAGGCGCTTCCCCCACAGCCTGGTGGTGGCGCTCCTGCTCTTCGTCGGGCTCGCGGCCACGACCGTGCGCGACGTCGGCGTGGTGGGCGAGGTGGCGGCGCCGTGGGCCCTGGAGGCCCCTCCCCGCGTCGTGGTGGCCTGGAGCGAGGGCGGCAGCCCGATCCTGGCGGGGGACCACCGCCTCGGGCCCCTCGCTGCCTCCCAGGTCCGGCCCACGGAGCGCCTGGTGCTGGGTCCCGTCAGCCTGCCCCTGGCCGTGAACAGCTACACCGGGGGCCCGCCGGACTGGCCCGCCCGGGCGGTGCACGCCGTCACCGGTCGCCTCGGCGCGGTGGTGGCGCTGCACGTGGCCCTCGGCGCCCTGCTGCTCGTCCTGGTCCACCGCTTCCTGCGCTTCCACGGCACGGACATCGCCGCGGCCCTCGCGGCCCTGGCCCTGGCCACGGACTGGTCCTTCGTCTTCTACCGCAAGGTCCTGGGCGGCACCGAGGTCCTGCTGCAGGCCGCGGGCCTCTTGGCGCTGTGGGCTCTGTGGTCCAGGCGGTGGGCCGGGGGGCGGCACGGCGCCCCGGCCGTGGCGGTCGGCGCCGGGCTGGGCCTGATGGCCAAGGTGACCTTCGCCGCGACCCTCGGCGCCCTGGCGACCGCTGCGCTCGCCACCCGGCGGGACCGCCCGGCGCTCAAGCCGCCCCCGACCCCGCACTGGTGGGTGCTCGCGGCCATCGTCCTCGGCCTCACCCTGCCCCTGTGGGTGGCCGCCCTGCACCACCTCGCCGTGCCCGAGCCCCACCTGCGCTCCCACGATCAGCTCGGCCTGCAGTGGGACCGGGCCTGGCGGGGGCTCACGAACCTGTTCGAAGGCCGCTCCGGCCCGGCCCGCGAGCCCGCCTCGACCCTGTGGGCCTACGTCGCCCACCCGCTCTCCTGGTTCGAGGACGCCTACGGCGGCTCCCCCCCCGGCCCGAGCCCTTGGCGCCTGTTCGGCTGGGGCGCCGTGGTCGCCGGCAGCGCGCTGGAGTGGTGGCGGCGCTCCAACTCGCCCGCGGGCGCCCTGCTGCGCTTCCTCTCGGTCTACGGCCCTCTGCAGGTGCTGGTGCTCTGGCTCGCCAACCGGGACCTGCACCACCTGGCCCAGGCCACCCCCACCGTCTGCCTCTGGTTCGGCCTGGCGGTGGAGCGCCTCGCCGCCACCGTGACCCAGTCCAAGTCCCCGAAGCGGGCGGCCCTCGCCCTGCTGCTGGCCCTGCCCTGGCTGTGGTCCGGGCCCCAGCTGCTCCGGACCACGGATCCCGTCCTGGCGACCCTCGCCGCCCCCCAATTCACGGAGAGCGGCCAGCGCGAGCTCACCGAGGCGCTGCGGGCGGCCGAGGTCGAGGCCCTGTGGGCCGCCGACTATGACCTCTACGGCATGCTCGAGACGCGGCTGCCGGAGCTCGAGGTCACCCACGCCTGGGGCGACGTCTCCCGCCGGTTCAAGGACCGCGAGGCCGCCACGGCAGACCTGCTGCAGGCCGCCCGGGGCGCCCACGTGCTCTTCCTGGAGCCGTCAGCCCTGCGCATCTACGACCTGTCCCCCTCCCCCACGGACCTGGGGCGCATCGCCGAGGGGGCCAGGGTCACCGTCACAGAGGTCACCCGGCTCCGCGGCCGGCAGGTGGGCACCTGGGCCTGGCTCTACCGGGTGGAGTGACCGGGTGCCTTGAGCACCAGCGGCAGCCCGCAGGCCACCAGCACCACCTCGTCGCAGACCTCGGCCAGAGCCTGGGACAGCCAGCCGGACTCGTCCCGGAAGCGTCGGCCCACCGGGTGCATCGGCACCAGGCCCAGCCCCACCTCGTTGGTCACCAGCACCAGGGGGTTGGGGGCTGCGGCCACCGCCTCGACCAGCCGCTCCCGGGCCGGCGCCAGGTCCTCGTCGCCCAGCCGCTCCAGCCCGTTGCTGAGCCACAGGGTCAGGCAGTCCACGAGCACCACCCCCTCCCTGGCCAGCAGCGGCGCGATGTCCCAGGGCTCCTCGAGGGTCTGCCAGCTGGCGTCGCGCTCGGCCTGGTGGCGCCGGATGCGGTCGCGCATCTCCGCGTCCCGGGCTTCGCAGGTGGCGAGGTAGGTGCGCACCTCGGCGAGGGACTCGGCCCGGCGCAGGGCGTAGCCGGTCTTGCCGCTTCGGCTACCGCCGGTGACCAGGACCTTCATCGGGGGCTCCCGTGCATGGGCCCGGGGTCTATGCCGACCGCGACACGGATGTCCTGGTTCCCGCGACCGGTCGCGACCCCCTCGATCCCTCGACGCCCGCCGCCGGCCCCTCCACCGGACTCGGTGAGGATCTTGCAGGGTTTCATGCGTCACCCGGCCGGAGGAACCCCATGGACCGCATCTTCATCGCCCTGCTCACCGCCCCGCTCCTCGCCTGCGGTGTGACCGAGAGCCTCCACCTGGAGGACGACCTGGGCGCTGACGACAGCGACGTCGACATCCACCGCCCCTACGCCCGCGGCTCCGTCGTCACGATGAGCGTCGACGGCTGGCGCCACGGCCGGATCGACGACACCTGGGACATCGTGCCCGACGACCCCACCATCCTCGTCGTCCAGCTCGACGAGGACGAGCCCGAGGACGACGAGGACGACGACCTCTCCGTCGAGTTCATCGCGGAGAGCGAGGGCACCACGAGCGTCTCGCTCCTCGACGACGAGGGCGAGGTCCGGGCCCGCGCCACCGTCGAGGTGGTGATGCCCGACACCATCACCCTGCACGTGGCCACCGCCGAGCGCATGGAGATGCCCGAGCTCGAGAGCGCGGACTGCGGTGTGCGCATCGTCGAGGGCGGCACCGGCGGCCTGGTCGCCCAGTACTGGCTCGGCGACACCGAGGTCTTCGGCAACGAGGTCCTGAGCCTGGTGAGCAACGACCCGGTCGTCGCCGACGTCGACCACAGCTACTCCGGCAAGAACCTGGACTGGCTGCAGCTGACCCCCGAGGGCACCGGCACCCAGACCGTGGATCTGCTGGTCGACGGCGTGCACCTGCACTCCCTGGAGTACGAGGCCGTGGCCGCCGAGGCCGTCGCGACCTCGGCCTTCCTGGGGGCCGACGAGACCGACGCCCGCGAGGGCGACTGGCTCGAGCTGCTGATCCAGGCCTTCGACGCCGAGGACTGCCCGCTCTACGGCGCAAGGTGGAACTGGGACGTCGACGGCGAGCTCCAGGAGGACCAGGGCGACCTGTTCCGCTACGAGTTCGACGAGTCCATCACCACCGAGCTCACCGCCACCTTCGGCGACGAGGTCCGCACCACGACCGTGCACGGTGAAGGCAGCGTGGCCAACAGCAACGACGCCGGCTGCAGCGCCGCGGCGGGCTCCGCGGCCCTGGCCCCCGCCCTGCTGGGCCTGCTCGCGCTGGCCCGCCGCCGGGACGACTGACCGCGACCCCGGGCGGTGGCTCCGGCCCTGCTGGTGCGTGTGCCGACCCCCCGCTACGGTCTCGTCCTGGAGCGGAGGCGCGATGTTCTTGCTGTTGATGGCCTGTACCGGCGCGGAGGTCGACATCTACGCCGTGCCCGATGGCGCCCCCACGGTGATCTACGCCCCTCTGAGCGAGGTCACGGCCTGGCCCGACGACCTCTACACCCTCGAGGATCCCGACAGCCTGACCGGCCGCCGGGTGTCCTTTCACGGGGCTGCCGGGACCGCCTTGCGGGAGCAGATGCCCGAGGGCTTCAACCTGGTCGACGCCCTGGAGACCCTCGACGGCTGGGGAACCACCGGCGCCCTCTTCCTGCAGTTCTCCGAGCCGGTGGACCCGGCCAGCTTCTCCGCGGACAACGTGCGGCTGCTCGACCTGACCGGAGACGGGGCCTCGATCCCCTACGAGGTCAGCTGGGAAGACGACGGCCAGACCGTGTTCCTGGTGCCGCTGACTCCGCTGGACGAGGCGACCCCCCACGCCCTCGTCGCCGCGAACCTGGTCAGCGAGAGTGGGGACCGTCTCTTCGCCTCGGTGGACCTGGGCCGGGCGCTGCAGGGCACCCACACCGACGTGCGCCTGCGCCAGCACGGGCCGGTCCTGCACGACGCCCTGGCCCTCGCCGGCGTAGCCGCCGGAGACGCTCAGGCCGTGCTCGCCTTCACCACCCAGAGCCTCTACGCCCAGGACGACGCCGTCGCGACCTGGCTGGCGGAGAACCCCCCGGAGCTGGGCCTGGTCCTGAGCGATGTGTGTGCCGAGAACGGCGCCATGCTCAGCTGCCCCGCGACCCTGGAGGCGCAGGCCTTCGTGGACGACGACAGGCGCTTCGCCTTCGACCCCACCGCACCGGCGGCGCCCACGGGCACCTGGACCCTGGACGTCGAGGTCCACCTGCCCCTGGCGCGCGACACCGACGATCCGCTCCCGGTGGTGCTCTACGGCCACGGCCTGGGCGGGGACCGGGGCGAGTCCGACGGCGTGGCCCGCCACCTGACCACCCTCGGCCTGGCCGTCTTGGCCATCGACGCCCCCGCCCACGGCGAGCACCCCACGGCCACCACCTCCGAGGACTTCTTCTGGATCTTCCACTTCTTCGGCATCGATCCGGCGACCCAGGCCTTCGACGTCTTCCAGCTGCGCAACCACTGGCGGGTCGCCACCCACGACAAGCTGCAGCTGGCGGCGGCCGTGCGGCGGGGCCTGGACGTCGACGCCGACGGGCTGGGGGATCTCGACGGCGAGCAGCTCTTCTACGCCGGCCACAGCCTCGGCGGGATCATGGGCGCCCAGCTGCTGGCCCTCGATCCCGCGGTGCTCGCAGCGGATCTCTCGGTGCCCGGGGGCCGGGTCACCGAGATCGTGCACCGCAGCCAGACCTTCGCCGGCCTGGTGGCGCTGATGAAGCCCGCCGGCACCACCGACGGCGACGTGGCCCGGTTCTTCGCCATGCTCCAGGCCGCGATCGATCGGGGCGACGCGGCCACCTGGGCCCCGCGAGTCCTGGACGGCACCCGCGACGTGCTGGTCACCATGGTCATCGACGACGAGGTGATCCCCAACAGCGCCACCCGGTCCCTGGCCCGGGCCTTCGGGGTCGAGCACGTGGGGCCGCTGCTCCAGGAGGTCGAGGGCCTGCCCCTCGGGGCCGAGCTCCCGCTGTCCGCCAACCTCGACGGCCGCACCGCGGTCTTCTTCCAGTACGACACCAAGCTCGAGGACGGCGAGCTGAAGCCCGCCGACCACTTCGACGCCCACAACAACGACGCCGCCGTGCACCAGTACCTGCACTGGTGGGAGACCCGACTGGACCAGGGCGTGCCGGAACTCATCGAGCCCTTCGAGGCGCTCGGATACTGAGCGGCGGTGACCCGCCGCGAGTCCATCCTCTGTCCCAGCTGCGGCAGGCTCATCCACGTCTCGGAGCCCCAGTGCCCTCACTGTGGGGTGTCGCGGCCGGGGCTGTTCGGCCTGACCCCCTGGCTCCAGGGGCTCTTCGGCAACCGCCTGGACCTGGTCCTCGGCATCACCCTGGCCTGCGGGCTGCTCTACGCGCTGACCCTGGCGATCGATCTGCCCGGGGTGGGCTGGGGTGGCGGCATCTTCGGGCTGGGGAGCCCGTCGAGCCGTGCGCTGGTCCTGTTCGGCATGACCGGCGATCCGGCCTGGGCCCAGGGACACCTCTGGACCGCGCTCACGGCGATCTACCTGCACGGCAGCCTGATCCACCTGGTCTTCAACCTCCTGTTCCTGCGCTGGCTGGGTCCCGAGGCCGAGCGGGCCTTCGGACCCGCCCGCTTCTTCCTGATCTGGACCGCGGCCGGGGTCGCCGGCTTCCTGCTCTCCAACGTCGCCACCGCCCACCCGACCATCGGCGCCAGCGGCAGCGTCTACGGGCTGCTGGGGGCCATGGCCGCCTTCGGCCGGCGCCGCGGGGGCTCCTTCGGCCGGGCCCTGTCCAAGCAGATGTGGGTGCTGGCCATCGGCATGGGCGTGTTCGGCTTCCTCTACGGGGGCATCAACAACTGGGCCCACGGCGGTGGGTTCGCGGCCGGGCTGCTGGCCGGCACGCTCCTGCCGCTCCAGGCCCGCCGGCGGGAGGGCCGCGGAGAGCTCGCCCTGGCCCACGCCTGCCTGGTGCTCACCGGCGGAGCCTTCCTCGCCAGCTGGGTGGTCTGGGGTCCGGCGTTCCTGGCGTCGCTCCGATGAGCCCGCGCGGCCACACCCCGCCCATCAGCCTGGCGCCGATGATGGACCGGACGGACCGGCACTTCCGGCTGCTGCTCCGGCTGATCACGCGCCACACCCTGCTCTACACGGAGATGGTCCCGGCTCGGGCGATCCTCCGGGGCGATCGCGACCGCCTGTTGGCCTTCGACCCCCGGGAGCACCCGGTGGCGCTCCAGATCGGCGGCGACTCCCCCAGCGAGCTCGCCGAGTGCGCCCGGATCGCCGAGGGCCGCGGCTACGACGAGCTCAACCTCAACGTCGGCTGTCCGTCGAGCCGGGTCCAGACCGGCAAGTTCGGGGCCTGCCTGATGGCCCGGCCGGACCTCGTCGCCCGCGGCGTCGAGGCCATGCGCGGGGCCTGCGCGATCCCGGTCACCGTGAAGCACCGGATCGGGATCGACGACCTGGATCGCTACGCGGACCTGCGGCACTTCGTGGACGTGGTGGCGGCTTCGGGCGCCGACCGCTTCACCGTGCACGCCCGCAAGGCTTGGCTCCAGGGCCTCAGCCCCAAGGAGAACCGCACGATCCCACCCCTGCGGTACGCCGACGTCCACCGCCTCAAGCAGGAGCGTCCGGACCTGCCGATCGAGCTCAACGGCGGCGTGCTCAGCTGGCGGGACGCGCGCACCCACCTGGCCCAGGTGGACGCCGTCATGATCGGCCGCTGGGCCTACGACGAGCCCTGGGCCTTCGCCACCGTCGACCGGGACTTCTACAGTGACGACCACCCCCTGCCCGAGCGGGATGCGG
>CAYFPX010000180.1:7479-18007 GCA_964344945.1 uncultured Enterobacterales bacterium | reverse complement strand
GCCATCCGGCACCTGGAGAAGGGCCGGGTGGTCATCTTCGCCGCCGGCACCGGCAACCCTTTCTTCTCCACGGACTCCGGCGCCGCCCTCCGCGCCGCCGAGATCCACGCCGACGTCCTGCTCAAGGGCACCAAGGTCGACGGCGTCTACGACGCCGACCCGGTGAAGAACCCGAGCGCCCGCCGCTACGAGCAGCTCACGTTCATGGACGCCATTCGCCAGGACCTCAAGGTCATGGACGCGACCGCCATGGCCCTGTGCAAGGACAGCGGCGTGCCCATCGTGGTGTTCGACTTCCTGCAGCCGGGCAACGTGGTCCGCATCGTGCGCGGCGAGAGCGTCGGCACGCGCATCCACAGTGGTGAGGACGGCGAGGGCCTGGGCGAGCTCCTGGGCATCTCCCGGGACCAGCAGGAGCGCCTGCGCTTCGCCGGGGTGCACACCCCCAAGCAGCTGGGCGAGCTCGAGCAGGGCGAGGACCTGGAGCGCGTCCACCAGGCCTCGGGCCTGTCCAGTGCCACCATCCAGAGCTGGATCGCGAAGATCCGCGCCCTGTCCAAGGGCGGGAGCTGAGAGGAGTCACGATGTCTTCCGAGTACCTGGCCGAGCTGGCCAACGACATGAAGTCCACCCAGGAGGCCCTGAAGAACCAGCTGGCCACCGTGCGCACCGGTCGCGCGTCGCCCCAGCTGCTGGACTCCCTGAAGGTCAACGTGACCTCCTACGGCGCCGAGATGCCCCTGAAGCAGCTGGCCACCATCGCCGCCCCCGACGCCCGCCTGCTGGTGGTCACCCCCTGGGACAAGAGCACCATCGCGGACATCGAGAAGGCCATCGCCAGCGCCTCGTTGGGGCTCAACCCCAGCAACGACGGCCAGCTGGTGCGAGTGCCCATCCCGCCCCTGACCGGTGAGCGCCGGCAGGAGCTCGTCAAGCTCGTGCGCAAGTACGGCGAGGACTTCAAGATCCGCGCCCGCGGCGTCCGCAAGGACTACCGGGACCTGTTCAGCTCGCTCGAGGCCGACAAGGAGATCTCCGAGGACGAGCTCAAGCGCCTGCTGGACAAGGTCCAGAGCGCGACCGACGGAGCGGTGAAGGCCATCGACGCCACGATCAAGGCCAAGGAGCAGGAGATCCTCGAGGTTTGACCTCCGAGGACCGCCCCGTGGACGACCCCTCCCTGGCCGTGCCCCGCCACGTGGCCATCATCATGGATGGCAACGGGCGCTGGGCCCAGGCCCGTGGTCTGCCGCGGGCCGAAGGCCACGCCGTGGGCGCGGAGTCCGTCCGGGCCGTCGCCCGGGCCTGCCGGTCCATGGGCGTGGAGGCCCTGACCCTCTACTCCTTCTCCACCGAGAACTGGTCCCGCCCCGCAGAAGAGGTAGGGGCGCTCATGACCCTGCTCCACCGCTACGTGACCGACGAGCGACACGAGCTGCTCGACAACCAGATCCGCTTCCGCGCCATGGGCCAGCTCGACCGCCTGCCCCCGTTCGTGCGCGAGCCGCTCTTCGAGCTCATGGAGGCCACGGACACCCCCGAGGCGCGCATGGACATGATCCTGGCGCTGTCCTACGGCAGTCGGCTGGAGCTCACCGAGGCGGTCCGGGGCATCGCTCGGCAGGTGGCGGCTGGGGAGCTGGACCCCGAGGCCATCGGCGAGGACACGGTCTCGGCGGCGCTCTACTGCCCCGACGTGCCAGACCCTGACCTGCTCATCCGCACCAGCGGCGAGCTGCGCATCTCCAACTTCCTGCTGTGGCAGCTGGCCTACGCCGAGATCTACGTGACCGACATCGCCTGGCCGGACTTCCGCCGGCCTGAGCTCGAGCAGGCCTTTCGCGCCTTCGGCGACCGCGAGCGGCGCTTCGGCAGGACCTCGGCCCAGCTCACCGAGGCCTGACTCGTGGGCACGCGCATCATCGCCGGCCTGGCTGGCCTGGGCATCGTCCTGCCCGCCCTGATCTGGGGGGGCACCTGGGCTGTCGAGCTGCTGGTGGCCCTGGCTCTCGGCGTCGGCCTGTGGGAATTCTCGGCCATGGCCTTCCAGGAGCGCCCGACCTGGTGGGGCTTCTGGCGCATGGCGCTGCCCGGCTACGTCCTGTTCGCCGCCGTGCTCTACGGGCCCCCGGGCGCCGTGGCCCCGGTGCTGGCCCTGGGCGCCCTCTTCCTGATGCTCAGCACCCTGTTCCGCGAGGGCCCCGTCGACGGCGCGGCCCAGGCCGCGGGCCTGCTGGTGCTCGGGGTGGTCTGGGTCGCGGGCTTCTTCGTCCACATGCCGCTCATCAGGCGCCTGGACCACGGGGTCGCCTGGATCTTCTTCATGCTGACGGTGACCTGGCTCGGCGACACCGGCGCGTACTTCGCGGGCCGCGCCCTGGGGAAGCACAAGCTCTACGAGAAGATCTCGCCCAAGAAGACCTGGGAGGGCGCCATCGGGGGCGCACTCACCGCCGTGGCCGGCGGCCTGGTCGTGCGCGCCATCGGCCTCCCGGACGCCGGCCTGGTGTCGGTGATCGTGTTGGCGGTCCTGCTCGACGCGGCGGGCGTCGTGGGTGATCTGACCGAGTCGATGATCAAGCGGACCTTCGGCGTGAAGGACTCCGGCCGGATCATGCCGGGGCACGGGGGAATCCTCGACCGGGTCGACTCGCTGCTGTTCACCAGCCCCGTGCTGTTCTACGCACTCCAGCTCATGGGCCACCCGTAGCGTCCGAGCCCGGAACGGGGCGCCCCTGCAGGGTGTCCCTGGTCAGCGTTAGCCTGAGTCGCCTGGAGGTCTGCCCCCGTGCTGATGATCGTCGCCGCCCTCGGCATGATCGGCATCCTCGTCTTCATCCACGAGTTCGGGCACTTCGTGTTCGCCCGGATCTTCGGGGTGGGCGTGCACGTGTTCTCCCTGGGCTTCGGTCGGCGGATCTTCGGCTTCCAGCACAAGGGCACCGACTACCGGGTGAGCCTGCTGCCCATCGGCGGCTACGTGATGATGGAGGGCGCCGACCCCTTCATGGACGGTGGCGAGGGCCTGGACGACCCGACTTCGTCCACCGCCTTCTTGAACAAGCCGGTCTGGCAGCGCTTGATCATCGTGGCCGCCGGGCCGGCGGCGAACCTGGTCCTTCCGGTCGTGCTGTTCTCGGCGCTGTACATGGCCGGCGAGCCCCAGCCGGCCGCGGTCATCGGCGGCGTGGACCTGGCGTCCCCCGCCCACGACGCGGGACTCCAGGCCGGCGATCGCATCCGCAGCGTCGGCGGCGAGGAGGTCACCTGGTGGACCGACCTGCACGAGGTCCTCGACCCGTACAGCGGCGGTCGCACCCTGGAGCTGGTGGTCGAGCGCCACGGACAGACCGTGAGCGCGGCGGTCCCGGTGCCCGCTGGCGTGGCCGAGGGCGACGTGACCCCGACCACGGTGGGCCTGTCCTACGCCACCCCCGACGCGCGCGTGGTGGTCGACGACCCGAGCTCCCCGGCGGCCCAGGCGGGCCTGGAGACCTTCGACCGCATCGCCACCGTGGATGGCGTCGAGGTCCAGTCCTGGCTCGAGCTGGTCGCGGCCCTGGACGCCAGCGGCGGCTCCGCAGAGCTCGAGTACGTGCGCCTGGGGGACCGCTGGTGGACCCCGACCCGCACCGCCACCCTGGCCACCGACGCCACCTGGCAGGCCGTCGACCTGGGCTTCGTCGACCCCTTCGCCAACGACTGGGGCGTCTACCCCGCCACCATGGCCGTCCAGGAGGTCACCGAAGACTCCGCCGCCGAGGAGCTCGGCATCCTGGCCGGCGACCGGCTGGTGGAGATCGACGGGGCTGGCCTGGGGACCTGGTACGAGGTCCTGGAGCGCGTCGCGGCGGCTCGGGAGGGCGAAGGCGAGCAGGCCCACATCAAGTCCCTGGCTGTCAGCGTGGTCCGCGAGGGCCGCAAGCTCGACATGCGCCTGACCCCTCGCGTGGGCCGGGTGACCGACGCGATGGGCGTCTACGAGAACCGGGTCCTGATGGGCGTCGGCCGCGGCGGTAGCCTGGTCTACGGGCCCCGGGTGCCGCGCTTCTTCGACTTCGGCGAGGCCGTGGACCGGAGTGTCACCGAGACCATCGGGCTGGCGGGCTTCATGATCGAGCACGTCGGCAAGCTGATCACCGCCGAAGCAGACATCTCCAAGTCCCTGGGCGGCCCGGTCCAGATCTTCCGGGACGCGGGCGAGGCGGCGAAGAAGGGCCTCTTCGAGTGGGCCCGCCTCATGGGGCTCTTGAGCGTGTCCCTGGCGATCCTCAACTTCCTGCCGGTGCCGGTGCTCGACGGCGGCCAGTTCATGTTCTACCTGCTCGAGGCCATCCGGGGTCGGCCCCTGCCCCTGGTGTGGCGGGAGCGGGCCCAGCAGATCGGCGTGCTCTTCTTGTTCGCGCTGTTCTTCTTCGTGTTCGCCTTCGACATCACCCGCTGCATCGAGGCGCCCAAGTGATCCCGGTCGTGCTGGCGGTCGACACCGCCGGACCGGTCGTCGGTGCAGCGCTGGTCGGACACCCGGATGGCCCGCGCAGCTGGAGCGCCCGGGTCACCCGCGGCTCGGACCGGGTGCTCACCCCTGCGCTGGCGGAGCTCCTCGCGGGCGTGGAGAGACTGGACAAGGTCGCCGTGAGCGTGGGCCCGGGCGCCTTCACCTCGCTGCGGGTGGGTGTGGCCGCGGCCCTGGGCCTGGCGGTCGCCCGGGACTGCCCGGTCGTGCCGGTCTCCAGCCTCGAAGCCCGCGCGGCCCGGGTGGGATCCGGGCGGGTCCTGGCTCTGCTCGACGGACGCAAGGGCAAGGCCTACGCGGGCCTCTACGTCGACGGCCAGCTGGTGGGTGCAGAGGTGGACCGGCCGCCGGCCGAGGCCGTCGCCCTCGCGGATGCGCCCTTCGTCGCCACGGGCGAAGGCGCCGTGGTGTTCGCCGACGACGTGCGGGCTGCGGGAGGCCAGATCGCAGGAGGGGCCGACGAGAGCCCGGCGCTCGCCCTCGCTCACCTCGCCGTGGACCGGCCCGGGGTGCCCCCCGAGGCCATCCGGCTCCGCTACCTGCGCGAGGCTGACGCGAAGCTGCCGGGGTCGGGCAAGGGGCGGGGTTAGAGGGCGGGGCCGCCAGCCAGGGAGTGCCCCCCATGTCCGTCTCGATCGCCGTGATCGGTGCCACCGGTGCCATCGGCCAGGAGCTCGTGCGGGTCCTCGAGCAAGCGCCCCTGGACATCGAGCGCCTGGTCGCCGTGGGCACCCGCGCCAGCGTGGGCAAGCGCCTGGAGTACGCCGACGACGAGCTCACGGTGAAGGCCCTGTCCGAAGAGGTCCTGGCCGACGTGGACCTGGCCTTCGTGGCCACCCGCGGTCCCGTGGCCCGGGGCATCCTGGACGACGCCCTCGACGACGGCGTGCGCATGGTCGACCTGGCCGGCGTCTGGACCGACGAGCCCGGGGTGCCCACGGTGGCGATGGCCGCCAATGCCGAGGACCTCCAGGTGCTGCGCGAGGTCGGGGTGGTGCACGCCCCGGGCCCCCTGACCCTGGCCCTGGTCCACCTGCTGGGCCCCCTGCACGCCAGCCATGGCCTGCTGGCCGCCCGAGGCACCGCCTGGCTTCCGGCCACCGCCGCGGGCCGGGCCGGGACCGAGGAGCTCTCGAACCAGGTCGTGAGCCTGTTCAACGCCAAGGAGCCCCAGCGAGTGGTGTTCCCGGAGGGCCTGGCCTTCGACCTGCCAGCGGCCTGGGGTCCGGTCGAGGAGGACGGCTGGAGCCTGCTGGAGCGCAGCACCTCTGAGCGGGTCGTGACGATGCTGGGGATGCACCGGGCGGTGGTCGGGGTCACGGCGACCGTGGCTCCGCTCTTCGCTGGCATGGCCCTGTCCCTCCACCTGGTCGCCGACGGCCGCCTCACCGCCGCCAGCGCCGGCGAGGTGATCGACGCCGTCGGCACCCTGGAGCAGGCCGAGGACCTGCGTGACCTCGCTGTGAGGCGCCAGGTCGGCCACGGCCGCATCGCGGTCGGCCGGCTGCGGGACGACCCGGCCGGGAGCGGGGTCCACCTGTGGGCCAGCTGTGATCCCCTGCGTCTCACGGCGGCCAACGCGGCCTCCATCGGGGCGGCCATCCTGCGGGAGGGGCTGTGATCCTCGCCTGGCTCACGGTCGTCGCGGCCCAGGACCTGCCCACCGACCTGGCGGAGACCCGGGAGGAGGGCACGGCCTTCGGAGCGCTGCTCGGTCACCCCGGCGGGGGCTGGTTCGCCTCGTTGGAGGAGGGCTCGAGCGAGGTGCGGGTGCTCGACGCGGAGACCTGGGAGGTCACCGCAGTGGCGGTCTGCTCGGACCACGGGGGCGGACCGGCCGGGCTCGCCACCTACACCGATCACCAGACCGGGGAGCTGGGGCTGTTCACGGGGTGCGCCGACGGCACCGTGGAGCGCCTGGTCTTCGTGGAGCGGCTCCCGGAGCTCGATGACGCAGGGGCCTTCGAGGTCGCCGACCAGCCGGTCCTGGGCCTCGCTGGCGACGACGACGGCCTGATCGTAGCCGTCGAGCCCGAAGACGGCACCGGCGTGGACCTGCACGCCTACGACACCGAGCTGCTGGACGACGGCAGCCGGGCCACCGACCCGACCCAGGCCCTCGCGACCCCGACCCGGGACGGCTTCGAGGGCATCGGCCTCACCGCGACGTACGTGCTCGTCGCCCACGGTGGCCAGTACGTCACCGAGGTGGCCCGGGGCTCCGGAGCCGCGGTGAGCCTGGACACGGTGGGGACCTCTCGCGACTGGATCGACGTGGTCTCCGACGGCGGCTCCGAGGTCTACTTCGCCGACACGGACGGCGTGGTCGGGCAGTGGAGCAGCGGCACCAACGAGATCACGACCCTGCTCGGCCAGAGCCAGGGGCTGGACAGCCTGAGTGCGCTCGCCCTGCAGCCCGACGGCGACGACGCCTACCTCGCCGTGGCCGAGAGCGCCGACGACGAGATCGTGCTCTTCCCGTTCACCGGCGCCACCGTCGGCGTGGACATCCTCGGGACCCTGGCTGGCGCCGAGGACATCTTCCGCATGGCGGTCGTCGACGACGTGCTGGTGGCCGCCACCAGCGACGGGCGCCTGCTGATCTTCACCGACGACCCCTGGGTGACCATCTCCTCGGCGACCACCGCCACCCTCGCCACCGGGGACGCCGGCGAGGTGGTCTTCAGCGCCGACAGCGGTGGTGACTGGGCGCTGCGCCTCGGCAGCGTGACCGGGACCGTGCTCGACAGCGGCACGGCGAGCGCCGGCGAGGACATCACCGCCTCCTTCGCCGTGGACGATGGCTTCAGCGAGGGCACCAACCGCCTCTTCGCCATGGTCGACGACGGCCACGACGCCGTCGACGTCACCGTCGACGACCCGCCCGGGGCCGTCGACCTGAGCGGCGGCGTGTCCTTCGGCGACCAGGCCATCACCCTGCGCTTCGACCCTCTCAGCGACGGCGACATCGCCAGCTACGACGTCTACTTCACCACCGAGTCCTTCACCGCCGGCAACCACGCGACCGGCGGCCCGGACTACACCGAAGGCAGCCTGTCGTCCCCCGAGGCCGCGAGCGCCGACGACACCGGTCAGTGGGCGCTCACCCTCACGCCCCTGACCAACGACACCACCTATTATGTGGCGGTTCGGGCCACCGACACCTCCGGCCAGGAAGGACCCATGAGCACCGTCTACAGCGCCACCCCCGAGCCCATCGCTGGTGCCGCCGAGCTCGCAGGAGAGCGCGGTGGCTTCTTCGCGTGTGGCACCGCGGGCGGTGGGGGATCCGGCGCTGCCTGGCTGCTGGCCGGCCTGCTGGTGGCCGGGCGCCGCCGGTCTGCCGGTCTGGCGGGGCTGGTGGTCGCGCTGGGGGCCTCGTCCCCGGCCCACGCCCTGCCGCCGCTGCTCGACCTGGGCGTCGAGGAGGGCGAGCGCAAGACCGAGGCGGTCAGCCTGGACATCGG
Source organism: uncultured Enterobacterales bacterium (assembly GCA_964344945.1). Lineage (GTDB taxonomy): Bacteria > Myxococcota_A > UBA796 > UBA796 > CAJQPC01 > CAYFPX01. Next base: position 10,024 of record CAYFPX010000180.1, on the reverse strand, counting down.
GCCCACCTGGTTCTCGGACTCCGACATCAACGGGGTGTACGGCACCGAGGGCCTCAAGGACCTCACCCTGCGCCGGGACTGGCAGTGGTACCGGGTGGTCGGTGTCAGCGCGTCCCTGGGCCTGATCTGGGACAAGGGCGATCAGCTCGGCGTGAGCACCGGCACCGCCAGCGGCGAGATCGCCAAGCTGAAGGTCGTGCCCGTGCGGGTCGGCGGGGTGCTGCGGCTGGACCTCTTCGACGGTCAGCCGGTGGTGCCGATGGCCACCGTGGGAGTGAACTACCTGCTCTGGTGGGAGACCACGTCCTTCAGCAGCTCCGACCCCTTCGCCTCCGATCGCATCGGCGGCGGCAAGGCCGCCTGGGACTGGGGCGTCGGAGTCGACCTGCTCCTGGACTGGTTCGACCGGCCCCGGGCCGAGGGTGCGCTGGCCCGCTGGGGCATCTACGACTCCTACCTCACCGTGCGCTACGACCAGGTGCGCCTGCTGCCCGGGCCCGCCATCAACGACCAGGGCCTGGACTTCGGCCACAGCGGCCTGTCGGTCGGGCTGCGCCTCGGCCGCTGAGCCACCCCGTGACCACCTGGCGGCTGGTCCTCGAGTACGACGGCACCGACTACGGCGGCTGGCAGCGCCAGCCCGACGTGCTCACGGTCCAGCAGGTGGTCGAGGAGGCTCTGGAGCGGCTCTTTGGCGGCGAGGCCGTCCGGGTGATGGCGTCGGGCCGCACCGACGCCGGGGTGCACGCCCTGGCCCAGGTCGTGTCCTTCCGGGCCGAGGCCTCGCGGACTGTGGACCAGGTCCGCCGTGGCCTCAATGCGCTCCTGCCCCCCCAGGTCGCCTGCCTGTCCGCAGAGGTCGCCGAGCCGAGCTTCCACGCCCTCGCCGACGCCGTCGGCAAGCACTACCGGTACGTGCTGCGGGCGGGCAGGGTGCGCTCACCCCTGCGCCGGGACCGCTGCTGGACCACCGGCTTCGCCCTGGACCCCGACGCGATGGCCGCTGCCTTGCCCGGGGTGCTCGGCACCCACGACTTCTCCAGCTTCCGCGCCTCGGGCTGCTCCGCCCCGGACCCGGTGCGCACGGTGACGGCCGCGCGCATCCGGCCGGTCGAGGACACGCTGAGTGTGGACATCCAGGGCCACGGCTTCCTGCGCCACATGGTGCGGAACCTGGTGGGGTCGCTGGTCGAGGTGGGCCGGGGCAAGGAGACGCCGGCCTGGCTGGGGCAGGTGCTCACCCAGCGGGATCGCCGCCTGGCCGGCCGTACGGCGCCGCCCCAGGGCCTGTTCCTGGTCGAAGTCGACTATGGCCAGGGCCTGGCGGCCCTGGGCTGAGCGTGGCTCAGGCCGTCTCTTCGGCGGGCTTCTCGGCGCCTTCGGCCTTGGCCTTGGCCTCGGCCGCTTCTTTCTTGGCCGCGGCGGCCTTGGCCTCGGCGGCCTTCGCCTCGGCCTTCTTCTTCCGGCTGCCGCGGGGCTGGCGGAAGAGCAGGGCCGGATCCATCGGCGGGTTCGGGTCGTCCGCCTGGTCGGCCTCGCAGCGCGGGCAGGTGGCGGGTTCGCGGTTCAGGTCGTAGAACTTGCAACCGCAGGAAAAGCAGGTGTACTTCCGGCCGAGGGCCGCCTTGTCCGTGGCCAAGTCATCTCCTGAAGGATTCGAGGCGCCGTCGTGTATCACATTCTCTCCTTCCTGGGCTCGATCGCTTGCACCGCAGGGGGCGGCGACGAGGTCCTGATCGGGCCGGAGGTGCGCGTGGACCACGCCGAGGCGGGCGTCGAGTCCCGGGGATCCACGGCCTGTCTCGGCGACGACGGCCGGCTGCACGTGGTGTGGACCGACGACCGCTTCGGGCCCGACGCGGTCTTCTACAACCAGTCCAGCGACGGCGGGGCCACGTTCTGGCCCGCCGATCGCCAGCTCAACCAGCCCATGGCCGAGGACCACGCAGCCCGCTCGCCGGTCATCGGCTGCGTCGGCGAGCGGGTCTACGTGGTCTGGGAGGACCTGCGCGACTCGACCCTGGACAACCCCAGCGTCTACTTCCAGGTCAGCGACGACAGCGGCGAGACCTGGCTGGCGGAGGACGTGCCCCTGGACGGCGACGACGACGAGAAGGTCGCCAGCCGCTCCCCGCGGCTCGCGGTGGCCGGCTCGAGCCTCTGGGTGACCTGGTTCGACTCCCGCAGCGGCGCCTACGATGTCTACGTCAACGCCTCCACCGACGCCGGAGGCACCTGGCTGGGGCGCCCGACCAGGCTGGACTCCGACGAGGCGGGTGAGGCCTGGTCCGGCAGTCCCCACATCGCGACGGACGGCGCGGGCCTGGTGGTCGTGGCCTGGGAGGACCTGCGCAGCGGCTGGTCGGACATCCGGGTGAGCGCGAGCACCGACTACGGCATCTCCTGGGCCCACGAGGACACCCGCCTCGACACGGACAAGGCCGCGGGGGTGGACTCCTTCCACCCGCGGGTGGCGGCGTCGGGCGGCCAGGCCTGGGTGACCTGGCACAGCAGCGCCGACGGGGTGCGGGGCGACATCTCCCTC
>CAYFPX010000180.1:7147-7446 GCA_964344945.1 uncultured Enterobacterales bacterium | reverse complement strand
GCACCTGGCCCGACACGCCGGTGCGTGTGCCGAGCACCGAGTCGTTCACCGCGGACGCCCGCTATCCCCAGGTCGCCGCCGAGGGCACGGACGTGTGGGTCGCCTGGCAGGACGACCGGGCCGGCGGCTACGACATCTTCGTGCGCCGGTCCACCGACGGCGGCCTGTCCTGGGCCGCCGAGGAGTCCCGGATGGAGCGGGACTTCGAGGGCGAGGGCCAGTCCTACGACCCCCGCATCCTGGCCCCGGACGAGGGCGAGGACGGCCTGGTCGTGATCTGGCAGGACCGCCGCTACGAC
>CAYFPX010000180.1:358-7137 GCA_964344945.1 uncultured Enterobacterales bacterium | reverse complement strand
CTGCGCGCGATGCTCGAGGCCAAGGGCTACGACGTGAGCGAGCTGAGCTACGAGTCGGTCCTGGGCGCCGACACGGACATCCGCCACTGGCGCGCCAAGTTCGCCGAGCACATGGACGAGCTCTTGCGGACCGACCACCAGGACCGCCGCTACGACGACGAGGACGTCGGCTTCGACGACCTCTTCTACAACCACAGCGAGAACCGGGGCGAGACCTGGGCGGCCTCGGACTACCGGGTCGATGGCTCGACCCCGGGCTCGGCCTGGGTCGACGATCCCTGGGTGGGCCGGGTGGGGGACACCCTGCACTTCGTCTGGACCGACGGCCGCTCCGGCAGCGGCGACGTGCTCTCCCACACCCTGGCCGTGGGCACCGAGACCGAGCCGATCTCCGTGCCCGCGGAGTCCCTCGATTCGGGTTGACAGGCCGCCCCCGGGTCACTAAAAGGCGCCGTCTCTCGCGGATCCGCACGGTCCGTGGGCGGTGCCCGTGCACGACGCGGGCGTCGAATCAATGCCAGGAATGACCATGTCCACCGTCTCCGTGAAGCCCGCCGACGTGCAGCGCGAGTGGTTCGTCGTCGACGCAGAGGACCTCGTCCTCGGGCGCATCTCGACCCGCATCGCCACCGTCCTGATGGGCAAGCACAAGCCGACCTACACCCCGCACGTCGACACCGGCGACTTCGTCGTGGTCGTCAACTGCGAGAAGGTCAAGCTGACCGGTCGCAAGCTCGACTCCCAGAAGTACTATCGCTACAGCGGCTACTTCGGCGGTCTCAAGGAGACCACCGCCCGGGAGATGCTCGAGAGCAAGCCCGAGATGGTCATCCAGGAAGCCGTGCGGCGCATGCTGCCCAAGAACAAGCTCGCCCGGCAGCAGTTCAAGAAGCTCAAGGTGTACGCGGGTCCGAACCACCCGCACGACGCCCAGTCCCCCCAGCCCTTCCCCAGCTACGTCTGAGAGTCTCTGAGATGGCGAACAAGACCCAGTGGTACGCCACCGGCCGCCGCAAGGAGGCCACGGCTCGTGTCTTCCTGCGGCCCGGGACCGGCCAGATCACCGTGAACAACAAGCCCCTCGACACCTACTTCGAGCGGGACACCCACCGTCGCTGGCTCATGGGCCCGCTTCAGCTCACCGGCGACGTGGAGAACGTCGACGCCTTCGTCACTGTGCGCGGCGGCGGCAAGTCCGGTCAGTCCGGCGCCATCCGCATGGGCTTCGCCCGGGCCCTGTGTGACCGGGACCCGAACAACCGCCCTGGCCTGAAGGCCGCCGGCATGCTCCGTCGCGACGCCCGGAAGGTCGAGCGCAAGAAGTACGGCCAGCCCGGCGCCCGCAAGCGCTTCCAGTTCAGCAAGCGGTAGTGGCGGTCCCGGGCGTGCTCTCCCGTCGCCGGCAGGGCGGTCCGACCCCTGGTCGCGCCCGCTCCTCGGTCACGTGCGTGCGCACGCTCCCTCGTCACGAGCGCAACCAGGAGCCGGCCTGCCTCTGCCGGCTCGGTCCGAGCACGCCCGGGCCTCGCTAGCATGACCACGGCCGGAGGCAACCCAACCACCGCCCTGGCCGTCATCCCCGCCCGCCTCTCCAGCCACCGGCTGCCCGGCAAGGTGCTCCTGCCCCTGGCCGGGCGTCCCATGATCCTGCACGTGCTCGAGCGGACCCTGCAGGTCCCCGGCGTGCAGCGGGTCATCGTGGCCACCGACGAGCCCGAGATCCAGCAGGTGGTCGAGGCCGCCGGCGGCGAGTCCTGGCTGACCCGGGCCGACCACCACTCCGGCACCGACCGGGTGTGGGAGGTGGTCGAGCGGGTTCGCCGCACCGAGGGTGTGGAGCCCGACGTGATCGTCGATGTCCAGGGCGACGAGCCCCTGCTCGACCCGGCCCACGTCGCCGCGCTGATCAAGGCCTTCGACGACCCCACCGTCGACGTGGCCACCGTGGCGGCGCCCCTCGGCGCGGGGGCCGACGATCCCTCGGTGGTCAAGGTCGTGGTCGCCCACAACGGCGACGCCCTCTACTTCTCCCGCAGTCGCATCCCCGCTGCTGGTGCGGCTCTGCAGCACATCGGGCTGTACGCCTTCCGCACCGCCGCCCTCGCCGCGTTCGCGGCCCGCGAGCCGGGTCCCCTCGAGCGTCAGGAGCGACTGGAGCAGCTGAGGTTCCTGGAGTACGGTCACACCGTGAGGGTGGTCCACGTCCAGGAGCCGTCCCCGTCCGTCGACACCCCCGCTGACCTCGCCAAGGTCCGAGCCATCCTGGAGTCAGGAGAGAGTCCATGAAGAAGAAGTTCATCTTCGTCACCGGCGGCGTGCTGTCGTCCCTCGGCAAGGGCCTGTCCGCCGCGGCCATCGGCGCCCTGCTCGAGGCCCGTGGACTCCGGGTCACCAACGTGAAGATGGACCCGTACATCAACGTGGATCCGGGCACGATGAGCCCCTACCAGCACGGCGAGGTCTTCGTCACCGACGACGGCGCCGAGTCCGATCTGGACCTGGGGCACTACGAGCGCTTCACCTCGACCCGCTGCCGCCAGGTGAACAACTTCACGACCGGGCGGATCTACAGCAACGTCATCGAGCGGGAGCGCAAGGGCGAGTACCTGGGCCGGACAGTCCAGGTGATTCCCCACATCACCGACGAGATCAAGCGCAACATCTGGGCCGCCGCGCAAGACGTCGACCTCGCCATCGTCGAGGTCGGGGGCACCGTCGGCGACATCGAGGGCCTGCCCTTCCTCGAGGCCATCCGGCAGATGCGCATCGACGCCGGGCCGGAGAACGTGCTCTACGTGCACCTGACCCTGGTGCCCTACCTGCCCACCTCCAAGGAGCTGAAGACCAAGCCCACCCAGCACTCGGTCAAGGAGCTGCTCCAGGTCGGTGTGCAGCCGGACGTGCTGATCTGCCGCTCGGACCGCGAGCTGCCCCGGGACATCCGCCAGAAGATCGCGCACTTCTGCAACGTCGGCGTGGACAGCGTCGTGGCGGCTCCAGACGTCGATCACATCTACATGCTGCCAGCGAAGTTCCACGAGGAGGAGCTCGACGACCGCATCCTGGAGAAGCTCAACATCTGGGCCGCCAAGCCCCACCTGGAGCGCTGGACCCACCTGGTCGAGCGGCTCACCAAGCCCACCCACAAGGTGCGGGTCGGCGTGGTGGGCAAGTACGTGCACCTGGCCGACACCTACAAGTCCCTGAACGAAGCCCTCACCCACGGCGGCGTCGCCAACGACGCCCGGGTGGACATCGTCTACATCGACTCCGAGAGCCTGGACCTGGAGGCGCCCGGGGTCGAGCTCGAGGGCCTGGACTGCATCCTGGTGCCCGGCGGCTTCGGCGACCGGGGCATCGAGGGCAAGATCGCCGCGGTGCGGTACGCCCGGGAGCAGGGCATCCCGTACTTCGGGATCTGCCTGGGCCTGCAGGTCGCGACCATCGAGTACGCCCGCAACGTGCTGGGCCTGGCCGACGCCAACTCCCACGAGTTCTCGGACACGACCGACCACAAGGTCATCCACCTGATGGACGAACAGCAGCAGGTCACGGACAAGGGCGGCACCATGCGCCTGGGCGCCTACCCCTGCCTGCTGGCCGAGGGCACCAAGGCTCGCGAGATCTACGGCGACGAGGAGATCAGCGAGCGCCACCGGCACCGCTACGAGGTCAACCCGGACTACCACCAGGCCCTGACCGACGCCGGGCTGGTGCTCTCCGGCCTGTCCCCCAACGGCCGCCTGGTGGAGATGATCGAGCTGCCGAGCCACCCGTACTTCGTGGCCTGCCAGTACCACCCCGAGTTCAAGTCCCGGCCCCTGGAGCCCCACCCGCTGTTCTCGGCCTTCGTGAAGGCCGGGCTGGCCTACCGGCGACGCATCGAGGACGCCCGGCGGGGTGGCACCGCGCCCCACACCGGCTCCGAGGGCCCCCACTGAGCCTGCTCTGGCTGGTCGGGTGCAGCTTTCCCGCGGCCCCAGGGCCGTCCGGGGGCCCGGTGCTGCAGCTCGACGACCTGTCCTTCGTCGGCTCGGCCGCCGCGGGCGACGCCCTGCCGCTCACGGTCAAGGCCGAGCGCAGCACCTGGGACGTGACGGCGCAGCTCGCGCGCTTCGAGGGCGCGGTCGAGGCGGGCCGGGGCCCGCTGAGCGTCACCTGCGATCGGCTCGAAGCCCGCTACGACGCCGAGGGACAGCTGGTCTCCGCCGTGGCCACCGGCGCGGTGGTCGTGGTCCGGGCCGAGTGGCGAGCCACCGCCACCCAGGCCGAGCTGCGGGTGGGGGAGGGGGCCGTCACCCTGACCGGCGAGCCCACGGTGACCAACGGCGCCCACGCCCTGCGGGGGGAGCGCATCGTGCTCTACGTGGAGCGGGAGGCCGTGGACTGCGACCGCTGTACCCTGGTCGTGGACGCGGCTGGCCTGGACGGCGAGTGAGCGCACCGCTGCTCGAGGCCCGGGGCCTGACCCGCGCCCTGGGGGGCCGGAACGTGGTGGAGGGCGTGGACCTGCAGGTCGCCGCCGGCGAGGTGGTCGGCCTGCTCGGTCCCAACGGGGCGGGCAAGACCACCACGTTTCGCCTGCTGACGGGCCTGCTGCGCCCGGACGCCGGCGAGGTCCGGCTGCGGTGCGAGCCGCTGGCCGGGCCCCTGCACCGGCGGGTGCGCGCCGGTCTGGGCTACCTGCCCCAGCACCCGACCCTGTTTCGCGGTCTCTCCGTGCGCCAGCACCTGCACGTGCCCCTGGAGGCCCGGGGTGCCCCTCGCAGCGAGGCCGAGCGCCTGCTGGAGGAGGCCGGCCTGACCGCGCTCGCCGAGCAGCGGGCCGAGGCGCTCTCCGGCGGGGAGCGTCGCCGGCTGGAGATCGCCCGCTGCCTGGCGGGGGCGCCTGCGGTCCTGCTCCTGGACGAGCCCTTCGCCGGGGTGGACCCGGTCTCGGTGGACGGGCTGGCCCAGCGCTTCCGCGGCCTGGCCGACGGGGGGCTCGGCGTGCTGCTGACGGACCACGCGGTGCGAGAGGCCCTGGGGGCCTGCGATCGGGTGGTCCTGCTCGTCGACGGACAGGTCGTGCGCGAGGGCGCCCCGGACGAGGTCACCACGGATCCGCAGGCACGGTCCCGGTGGCTCGGGGAGGGCTGGACCGGCTGAAGTGCTCACGCGCGGCAGCTTTTCGGCCGATCCAGGTGTCCCGGGACACAGGGGCTCTCGCCACGGCGTTGCCATACTGGCAATATTCGTGCCAGACTCCAGGGCACGGGGCGATGAGGCACCGGACAGAGGAGTGGACGCGAGCGATGGCGCTGGAGATCAAGCAGAGTCTCAAGCTCACCCAGCAGCTCGTCCTCACGCCACAGCTCCAGCAGGCCATCAAGCTCCTGCAGCTCTCCCACCTCGACCTGGTGGAGACCATCAACCAGGAGATGATGGAGAACCCGGCCCTCGAAGAGATCCCGGGGACCGAGAGCGACAACACGCCGGACGGCGAGCGCAAGCTCCAGGAGAAGGCCGCGGAGAAGCAGGCCGAGAACGTCGAGGCCGCCAATGGCCACGAGACCTCGGACACGGACTGGCAGAAGGTCCTGGAGAGCTACAGCTCCTCCACCTTCAAGACCGGCACAGGCATCTCGCGCAACGACGATCTGCCCCCGATCGAGGCCAACCTCGCCTCCAGCAGCTCCCTGACCGACCACCTGCTCGAGCAGCTCGGCCTGGTGCGCTGCCTGGACGAGGAGCGTCGGGCCGCCGAGGTCATCATCTGCAACCTCGACGAGCGCGGCTACCTCACCATCGACCTCGAGGACCTGGCCGAGGAGCTCGAGCTCGACCTGGACATGGTCGAGGGCGGCCAGATGGTCGTCCAGAGCCTGGACCCGGTGGGGTGCGGCTCCCGGGATCTCGTGCAGTGCCTGGCCATCCAGGCCCGCAAGGTCTGGCCCGAGGACCCCTTCGTCGTCCAGATCATCGAGGACCACCTCGGCGACTTCGAGCGCCGGAACTACCAGGCCGTGGCCCGGGCGATGGACCTCGATGTCGAGGACGTCATCGAGTACCACAAGATGCTCCGCGACCTCGAGCCGCGGCCTTCGAGGGGCTACTCCGACGCCGAGCCCCGGTACATCACCCCGGACGTCTACCTGTTCAAGATCGGGGGGGAGTGGCAGATCAGCCTGAACGAGGACGGCCTGCCCAAGCTCCGGATCTCGCCCTACTACGCCAAGGTGCTGCGGGGTCAGGGGACCAAGGAAGACCGGGCCTACGTCAAGAACAAGCTCGACTCCGCGGACTTCCTCATCAAGTCCATCTACAAGCGCCAGGCGACCATCTACAAGGTCGTGAAGAGCATCCTGGACCGCCAGATCGACTTCTTCGAGCGCGGCATCGACCACCTCCGGCCGATGGTGCTGCGGGACGTGGCCGACGAGATCGGCGTGCACGAGTCCACGGTCTCCCGGGTGACCTCGAACAAGTACATGCAGTGCCCCCAGGGCATCTTCGAGCTCAAGTACTTCTTCAACGCCGGCATCCAGCAGGTCCACGGCGCCGAGGTCGCGGCCGAGTCCGTGAAGAACCGCATCAAGGCGCTCATCTCGGCCGAGGACCCGAAGCGGCCGCTGAGCGACGCCCAGCTGGTCAAGGAGCTGCGCCGCTACAACATCCAGTGTGCCCGCCGCACGGTCGCCAAGTACCGCGAAGGCCTGGGCATCCTGTCGAGCTCCAAGCGCAAGCAGCTCTTCTGAGGCACTCGGTGGCCGCTGCGGCTTGACAGTGGGCCCCTGTCG
>CAYFPX010000180.1:0-348 GCA_964344945.1 uncultured Enterobacterales bacterium | reverse complement strand
GTCGAGCAATGTTGCCCCGCTCTTCGGGCGGGAGTTTTCTCTGCTTGCCCCGTCCGACCGACCCCACCCGAGCTCACCGCAGCTCGCCGAGGACCGACCCCATGGCTGTGAAGGACTACCTGTTCACCTCTGAGAGCGTCTCCGAGGGCCACCCCGACAAGATGTGCGACCAGGTCTCGGACGCCATCCTCGACGCCCACCTGGCCGGCGACCCCAGCTCTCGCGTGGCCTGCGAGACCATGGTGAAGACGGGTTTCGTGGCCATCGCCGGCGAGATCACCTCGAGCGTGATGGTCGACTACCCGACCATCATCCGCGAGGTCGTCAACGACATCGGCTTCGACCACA
>CAYFPX010000179.1:4054-18258 GCA_964344945.1 uncultured Enterobacterales bacterium | reverse complement strand
CCCAGAACCCCATCGAGCAGGAGGGCACCTACCCGCTGCCCGAGGCCCAGCTCGATCGGTTCATGCTGTCGATCCACGTCGACTACCCCTCGGAGGAGGAGGAGGTCGAGGTGGTCAAGCGCACGACCATCGGCGAGGCGCCGACGGTCGACCCGGTGGTGACGGCGGCCAAGCTGCTGGCGCTCCAGGCCCTGGTCCGCCGACTGCCGGTCTCCGACGAGGTCACGCGCTACGCCGTGCGCCTCGCCCGCATGACCCGGCCCGGCCCCGACGCCCCCCAGGCGACGCGGGACTGGGTCCGCTGGGGGGCGGGACCGCGAGCCAGCCAGTACCTGTCCCTCGGCGCCAGGGTCTGGGCGGCCCTGCACGGCAACGAGGTGCCCCACACCGACGACGTGCGGGCGGTGGCGCCTGCGGTGCTGGGCCACCGGGTCCTGCTGAACTTCCAGGCCGAGGCCCAGGGCCTGACCCAGGCGAGGGTCGTCCAGGAGCTGCTGCAGAGAGCGTGATCGAGGCCGTCCAGACCCCCTGGGAACCGGAGGTCCTCGCCCGGATCCACCACCTCCACCTGGTCGCTCGCCACGTGGTCGAGGGCGTGCTGCACGGCGCCCACCGGGCCCTGCGCCTGGGGCCGAACGTCGAGTTCGCCGACTACAAGGAGTACTCCCCCGGGGACCCGCTGCGGGACCTGGACTGGAAGGTCCTGGCCCGGTCCGACCGGCTGGTGATCAAGCGCTACGAGGCCGAGACCGAGCTGGCCTGCACCCTGGTGCTCGACGCCTCTGGAGACACCGGCACCGGGGACCAGGCCACCCGGGGGCGCCTGCCGCCCGAGGGCAGCAAGCTCAGCTACGGCGTGGCGCTGGCCGCCACCCTGGCGTACTTCCTCCACCTGCACGGGGAGCCGGTGGGGCTGGTGATCCTGGGCGGGGAGGGGGTGGAGCAGCGCTGGATCCCCCCTCGGGGTGGGCGCCAGCACCTGTCGCTGATCTTCGCCACCCTGGCCCAGGTCCGGGCCGGGGGCGCCGCCGAGCTGGGCGAGAGCCTCGGCCGCTTCGCGCCGCGGGTGCCCCGGCGCGGCTTCGTGGCGTTCATCACGGACTTCATGGAGGAGGGCGGTGACTGGATGCCGGCCCTGGGCGGGCTGGCGCGGCGCCGGGCGGACCTGGTCGCCTTCCACCTGCTCGATCGCCGGGAGCTGAGCCTGGACTACGACCGCCCCCTGGTGGTCTTCAGTCCCGAAGGAGGCGAGGCCTTGCCGATCGATCCGGGCGGGGATCGGAGTGAGTTCCACCAGGTGGTGGCTGACTGGCTCGACGAGGTGAAGGGCTCCGTGGTGGGCCAGGGCGGGCGGTACTTCGCCACCTGGACCGACCTGCCCCTCGAAGACGCGCTGCGACGGGCGATCCAGGGGCTGTTGTGACGCTCAGCCTGCTGGTGCCCGTGGCCCTGGGGCTCGGCGTGCTCATCGCCGGGCCGATCCTGGCCCACATGGCCCGCCAGAAGCCCGTGGAGCGGCTGCCCTACGGCGCGATGATGCTGGTGCAGCGGCTCGTGAAGCGGCTGCGCCGTCGCCGGCGCCTCCGGGACTGGCTGCTGCTGCTGCTGCGGGCCCTGGCCGTGGCGGCGCTGGTGCTGGCGGTCGCGCGACCCGAGGTGTCCTGGCCCGGGGACGTGCCGGAGTTCGGGGGCACCGGGCGGGTGGTGCTCATCGTCGACGACTCCATGAGCATGTCGCTCCGGCGCTTCGCTGGCGGTCCGACCCTGTTCAGCGAGGCCCAGGCCGACGCCGAGGAGCTGGTGAAGGAGCTGCCCGAGGGCGCGACCGTGGGCCTGATCCGGCTCGGCGGCGGGGCCGAGGCCCTCACCGCCAGCCTGACCGCGGACCGCAGCCGGATCCTGACGGACCTCGCTGGGCTGGAGCCCGGCCATGGCCGCACGGACCTGAGCGGGGGGCTCCGGCTGGCCCGGGGCCTGCTCGAGGACCAGGCCGGCGAGGTGGTCGTGTTCACGGACCAGGCTGGCCCCGGCGTGGTCCAGGCCGCCACCGAGGAGCTGGAGCGACTGATCGAGCGCGGCAGCTCGGTGATCCCCCGGGTGGTCGAAGCCGGGGAGCTCGGCAACCTGGTCGTGTCCGCCGCGGCCTACGGCGAGGGCCTGGAGGGCGGCACGATCACGCTGAAGGTCGAGAATTTCGGCGGCGTCGAGGTCGAGGCACCGGTGTCGGTCACCCTGCCCGACGACTCCGAGATCACCGCCTTCGCCATCGTGCCCGCGGGCGGCTCCGCCGAGGTCCAGGTCACCGTGCCCCCCGAGGTCCCCGGCGGCATCGGCACCGCCCGGGTGCGCGACAGCGGCCTGTCCATGGACGACGCCAGGGCCTTCCACCTGCCTCGGGTGGGCGCGTCGAGGGTGCTGGTGGTCGACGGCGACCCGGGCAGCACCCCGGTGCGCAGCGAGGTCTACTTCCTGGAGCGGGCGCTGGCGCCCTGGGGTGAGGTGCGCGGCGGCGTGCTGCCGGAGACCGTGGCGCCCGCGGGCCTGGCGCGGCTCGACGCGGACCTCCACCGGGTGGTCTACCTGGCGAACCTGAGCGACCCGGCGGCCTGGTCCACGACCCTGGTGGACTTCGTGCGGGCCGGGGGTGGCCTGGTGCTGTCCCTCGGCAGCAACGCGACGGCGGACCGGTACAACGGGGCCCTGCGGGAGCTGCTGCCGGCGGAGCTCAGGAAGGCCCGCAGCCTGGTCCCGCTGGGCGCCGAGCGCGGCGTGCCCCTGGTCCTGCCGGACTTCGAGCACCCGCTCTTCACGCCCTTCACCCGCAAGGGCCGGCGTGCCCTCGCAGAGGTCGAGGTCCGGGTCGCCTGGACCCTCGAGCCGTTCACCCAGTCCGAGACCGTCTCCACGCTCTTGTCCCTGGCCGACGGCAACCCGGTCCTCGTCGAGCGCAAGGTGGGCCGAGGGCGGGTGCTGCTGTGGACGTCGACCCTGGACAAGGACTGGACGAACCTGCCTCTCCAGGCGGCCTTCCTGCCCCTGGTGCAGCGGGTGACGAGCTGGCTGGGGGGCGAGGCCGGTCTGGCGACGAGTCGCTTCGAAGGGCTGGTGGGCCTCCCGGTGGCGGTGCCGCTGCCCGACGGCGGCGGCGATCCGCGGCTGAGCGGCCCCGCCGGCGAGGACCTGCCCTACGTGCTGTCGTCCGGCTCCGAGCCGGCGGTGGTCTTCACCCCGAAGGGCCCGGGGGCCTACGCCCTGGCCTTCGAAGGCAGCGCGCCCTTCGCCCGGGTGGCGGTGAACACGGATCCGCTGGAGAGCGACATCCGCGTGGACCAGGCCCTGGCGGCGGTCGAGGCCCGGCTCGAGCCGGAGCTGTTCCTGCGCCGGGCCGAGCTGGGCCTCTGGGGCGTCTGGCTGGCGGTGCTGCTGCTGGCGGGCCAGGCCGTGCTGTCTCGGGTCCTCGGCCGGAGCATCCAGTCGTGAGGCGCCGGGACCTGTTGCTGGGCGTGCCCGCGGCCCTGGTCGCCGGGCGAGCCCACGCCCTGGGACGCAGCTCCGAGGCCGACGTCGCCGAGATCGTGCTGCCGAGCGGCACGATCTCCCGTCCCGACGCGTGGACTCGCCTGCTCTACGAGCTCGAGGTCACCACCAGCATCGAGACCGTGACCTCGGTGGTCCAGCTGCCGCCGGAGGACCCGGCGCTCTTCGACCATCCCTTCGCGGTGCTGTCCGGCAGCGGGCCCTTCGCGCCGCTGAGCACCGAGGCCCGGCAGCAGCTGGTCCGGTACATCAGCTACGGCGGCTTCCTGTTCATCGACGACGCCACCGGCCTGGAGAGCTCGGGCTTCGACACCTCGGTGCGGCGCCTCTGCGGGCGGCTCTTCCCGACCCGGCCCCTGGCCTACCTGCCCTCGGACCACTCCCTGTACCGGGCCTTCTTCCTCATCTCCCGGCCCGTGGGGCGGCTCAGCACCCAGCCGCGGCTCGAGGGCGTCAGGCTGGGCGACACCACGCCGGTCGTCTACAGCCGCAACGACCTGGGCGGTGCCCTGGCTCGCGACGGCAGCGGCCGGCACGCCCAGCCCGTCGACAACGGCGTGCCGGCCCAGCGGCGGGAGGCCGTGAAGCTCGGCGTGAACCTGTTCGTGTACGCGCTGACCAGCAACTACAAGAAGGACCAGGCCCACGTGAAGGCCCTGATGGACCAGGGGCGGCTGGAGTGACCGGCGGCACGCTGATCTGGAGCGCACCGGGGGCGGTCACGGCGGTGGTGGTGGTCCTGGGGTTGCTGACCCTGGGGCTCGCCTGGCGGCGTGGCGGCGGGGAGCGGCGGGCCCTGGAGCTCGCGCTGCTGCTGCCCGCGGTGGCCGGGGCCGTGGTGGCCGCGGCCGGGCCCGTGTGGGTGGTGGAGGGCAAGCGCCTGGAGCAGCCGCGGCTGGTGGTGCTGGTCGACGACTCGCGCTCCATGGGTGTGCTGGAGGGGGGCACGCCCCGATCCGCCCAGGTCGAGGCGGCCCTGGCCACCCTGCCCGACGGCCTGCCCACCGAGCGCTTCACCTTCTCCTCGGTGCTGCGGGCCGGTTCAGAGCCGGGCTTCCGGGAGCCGGACACGGACCTGGGCGCTGCGCTTCAGGCGGTGAGGGAGCGCTTCACGGGCGAGAAGCTCGCCGGGGTGGTGGTGGTCACCGACCGGGGTGCCCTGGGGCGCCGTCTCGCCGAGGAGGAGACCGTGGCGGCGCCGGGCCTGCCGGGCCCGCTGACCCTGTACCAGGTGGGCGCCGTCGAGGACGTGCGCGACCTGTCGCTGGCCGGGCTTCAGACCGGGGACTTCGCCTTCGTGCGCACCCCGTTCACGGTCTCCGTGGACGTCGAGGGCGCGGGCTTCGGCGGCCGCAAGGTCCCGGTGAAGCTCACCCGGGACGGCGCCCTGGTCGCCCAGCAGGACGTGACCCTCGACGCCGAGGGCCTGGGTCGGGTGACCTTCACCGTCACGCCGACCCGTCCCGGCCGCTTCAGCTACGAGGCGTCGGTCCCGGTCTTCGACGGCGACGCCGTGCCCGGCAACAACGCGATGGCGGTGGTGGTCCGGGTGGTGCGGGATCGGCTGCGCATCCTCCAGGTCTGTGGCGCCCCCAGCTTCGACCAGAAGTTCCTGCGGCTCTTCCTCAAGCAGGACCCGGCGGTCGACCTGGTGAGCTTCTTCATCCTGCGGACCAACGAAGACCTGCACGGTCCCCACGACTACGACCACCGGGAGCTCTCGCTCATCGAATTCCCCTACGAGCGGCTGTTCAGCGACGACCTGTGGACCTTCGACCTGGTGGTCTTCCAGAACTTCGACTACCGGCCCTACTTCAGCTACCGCTCGGACGAGCTGCTGGGGAACCTGGCCGACTACGTGCGCAAGGGCAACGCCCTGGTCATGATCGGCGGCGACCGCAGCTTCGACCTGGGGGACTACGCTGGCACGCCCCTGGGCGAAGTCCTGCCGGTCCAGCTCGGGGTCAGCGGCGAGCCCGTGGATCTGGGCGCCTTCAAGCCCGAGCTCTCCACCCAGGGCATGCACCACCCCATCACGCGCCTGGTGGGCGACCCGGCGGAGAACGAGGCCCTGTGGGAGCGGCTGAGCCCCCTGGACGGGCTGAACCTGAACACCGGCCTGGCTCCGGGCTCCGCCGCGCTGCTGACCCACCCGGACCTGCGCACCCCCACCGGCGGATCGCTGCCGGTGCTGGCGGTGCGGGAGGCCGGGCGCGGCCGCACGATGGCGCTGATGGGGGACTCCAGCTGGCGCTGGGTGATGGCCGAGGCCGCCCGCGGTCACGGCAACCAGGCCTACCTGCGCTTCTGGAAGAACGCGATCCGGTGGCTGGTGCGGGACCCGGCCGGCGAGCCGGTCCAGGTCGAGGCCGGCCGGGAGAACGCCCTGCCCGGCGAGACCCTGCGGCTCGTGGCCCGGGTGCGGGACGTGGGCTTCGACCCCGTCGCGGACGCGCGGGTGTCACTCACCATCACCGGCCCCGAACAAGCCCAGACCACGGAGCTGACCACCGACGTGCACGGCGAGGCGGTGCTGGAGTACGAGGCCCGGGATCACGGCGCCCACCGGGTCGAGGCGAAGGCGACCACCGCCAGCGGCGCCGCCCTGGGCACGGGGACCACGGTCTTCGCCGTGACCAGCCGGGACCCGGAGCTCGAGGACGTGGTGCCGAACCAGGGGCTGTTGGCTGGGCTGGCCCGGGCGGCCGACGGCGTGCACCACCTGCCCGGCGCCTACGGTCCTCCGAAGACCGATCCGGACGCCGGACGGTGGGTCACCGAGCGCACCGAGGACCCGCTGTGGGCGGTGGCCTGGCTGCCGCTGCTGGTCGGGATCCTGGGGTCGCTGAGCTGGTGGGTCCGGCGCCGGAGCGGCGGTCGGTGATCGGACGGGCGACCGGCCCTTCGGGCAGTCGCTGCGCCGCCTCAGGTGCGTGGGCCCGGGCCTGGCGCGGTTCAGATCTCCACGGTCTTCCAAGCCCCGCGACGCCACAGGCCGGCGAAGACCGCCGCTTGCAGCCCGCGGTAGCCGATCTGGGTGAACCAGATCGCCAGCAGCCCTCCGCCGAGCACCGGCCCGACCAGGTAGGCGGCGGTGAGCCCGACGCCCCACTGGAGCCCCACGCTGACCTTCATCACCTGCCCCGAGGCGCCGGCGCCCAGGTGGGCGTTGAGCAGCACCAGGCCCACGGCGTCGAAGATCACGGTGGCGCCCACCAGGCGCAGGGGCAGGACGGCGAGGGCGAGGGTCTCGGCCTCGTGCAGGAAGCCGCCGAGGATCAGCTCGGGGACCAGCAACATCGGCAGGCCGAGCAGGCCCATGCCCAGGGCCGCGAGCTTCACCACGTCCCAGCCCCAGCGAGCGGCGTCGTCCGGATCCCCCGCGCCCAGGGACTGGCCGACCAGGGACGCCGCCGCCAGGCCCAGCCCGAGCCCGGGCAGGATGGCGACCAGGGTGATGTTGAGCAGCACGTTGGCCGCTGCGAGCTCGCTGGTCCCGACCAGGCCGATGATCCAGAACAGCGCGGTGTAGCCGCTGGAGAAGAACAGCTGCTGCAGGCCCGCGGGCACCGCCAGGCGCAGCATGGTGCCCACGCTCTCCCGTGGGGGAAGGCCCCGCAGGAAGCCGGCCCCCCGGGCGTGCAGGAACCCGAGCCCGAAGTAGGTGAGGGTGCCGATGCCCGTGGCCACGGTGCTGGCGACGCCGGCGCCGGTGGCCCCCAGCTCCGGGAAGCCCAGGTTGCCGAAGATGAGCAGCCAGTTCAGGGCGATGTTGGCGGTGTGCATCACCACCAGGGTCCGCATGTAGAGGCGGCTCAGGTTGACGCCGTTCCAGTAGCCCCGGAAGGCGAAATTCATGCCGACCAGGGCCACGGCGACCAGCCGGGCCCGCAGGTAGGGAACGCCCAGCTCGATCACGGCGCCGTCGCCGTTGAGGTAGGGGAACAGCACCGGAGCCAGGTGCCACATCACGAAGGCCCAGGGCACCCCGAGCACCACGGCCAGGCCCAGGCCGCCGTTCAGGGGCACCGCGGTCTCGCCGGTGCGGCCCTCGCCCAGCCGGCGGGACGCCATGGCCTGGACCCCGGCGGAGAGTCCCGTGATGAAGCTGATCGCCATGAAGTTGGCGAAGCTGCCGATGCCGACAGCCGCCAGCGCGGCGTCGCCCAAGGTTCCCACCATCGCGGTGTCCACGAGGTTCAGCACGTTCTGGCTGACCATGCCGCCGATGATCGGCAGGGCCAGCGCCGCGATGCGGGCCCGGCGATCCGGTGCGGGCAGCCAGCTGGTGGCCCTGGCGGCGGTGTTCATGCCGTCGCCGCCAGGCGGCGGGAGGCCAGCATGCCGCAGGCGGCGTCGCTGGAGCGACCGACGCTGTAGCGCAGGGTGAAGGCGAGGTCCTGGGCGGCGAGGGCGTCGATGAAGCGGTCCTTCTCCTCCGGGGTGGAGCGGCGGTAGCCGTCGGGGCGGCTGTCGTTGACATCGATCAGGTTGATCCGGACCCTCAGGCCGGCGGTGAGCGCCGCCAGGGCCGCGGCTTCTTCCGGGCCGTCGTTGATGCCTCCGAGCAGGACCCAGGCCAGGGTGAGCTTGTGGCCGGCGTCCTGGAGGGTCATCAGCGCCTCGCGGAGCTCGTCCAGGGACCACTTCGACGCGATGGGCAGCAGGCGCCTGCGCTTGTCGGCCTGGGCCGAGGTCAGGGACACGATCAGCTTGTAGCGGGCGCCGCTGGTGGCGTAGCGGCGCAGCTGGGGCACCAGCCCGACCGTGGAGAGCGTGATGGCCTTGTGGTCCACCCGTGCACCGCAGGAGTGGTTCAGCACGGCCGCCGCCTGCATCACCGCGTCGTAGTTGTGGAAGGGCTCGCCCTGGCCCATGAAGACCGCGCCGCTGATGCGCCCGGCGGTCCGGGCCCGGACCGCGAGGAAGGACCCGACGATCTCCGCCGGGGTGAGGTGGCGCTGCAGCCCCAGCCGCCCGGTGGCGCAGAAGTCGCAGCCCATGGCGCAGCCTGCCTGAGACGACAGGCAGACCGTGTGGTGGTCGGCTTTCTCCAGGCCGATGCGCACGGTCTCGAACAGGGCGCCGTCGGCCGCCTGGAAGAGGAACTTCGTGCTGTCGTCGGTGGGGTCGGGGACCTGCTCGACGAGGCGGGGCAGCGCCCAGGTGAAGTGCTCCGCGAGCCAGGCACGCAGGACCTTCGAGACCGGGCGGGCCATGTCGTCCAGGCCCGGTCGGCCGTCGCTGACCAGGTGGGCCAGGACCCGGCGGGCCTCGCTGGGACCCACCGGCCGACCGAGGGCCGCGGCGGCGGTCTCGAGGTCGGGCGGGGTCAGGCCGAGGAGGGACGGGGGAACCACCCCAGCGCAGTAACCCCCAGGGCGGCCCAGGCGGCGAGGACCCAGGTGCCGCCGAAGCCCGCAGCGGTGAGGGTCCACGGGCCTGCGCCGAGGCCCTGGCGCACAAGGGGCCGGCGAGGGCCGCGGTGATCCGGTCGATCAGGGCCGAAAGTCCTGGTTCGTGAGCGAGTGCCCCGTGGGCACCTGGATGCGCACGAAGCCGTGGGCGGTGGCGGTGTGGCAGCCGTTGCAGGCGGCGAGCATGTCGTCGTAGGCGCTGGCGAAGGCGGCGGCGTTCCCGGCGTCGACCACCGCCTCCAGGGCCTCTTGCGGGCCGTGGGTCATCGTCTTCCCCAGGGGGCCGACCGCCTGGCCGCCCTCCACGTCGCAGGAGGCCTCGAGCTCCTCCAAGCCCTCCTCCAGCTCGTGCAGGTAGAAGTCCGCCAGGGGCCAGTTGGCGGCCTGGCCAGCGTGCCAGAGCTTCTCGGCGTGGATCTGCAGGCGGAACATCACCACGGCGAGCTCCTGCTCCTCGCAGGCGGGCTCGACCTCGCCCTGGTGAGCGGGGGGGGCAGGGGGAGCGGCGACCGGGCAGGCCAACAGCGCTCCTTGCCGGTCATGGGGCGTCCTCCGGGGTCGGCGGCGCGAGCTTCAGTCCCACCATCACCAGCAGGGGTGCGGTCGGCCGGGCGCCGAAGGGCCGCCAGGAGGTCACCGCCTTGCGGTTGGTGAGGTTGGTGCCCGTGGCGTAGAGCTGGAAGCGCTCGCCCAGCGCCAGGTTGGCGGCGGCGTCGACCAGGACCAGGGCCGGCACGTCGCCCTCGTCGATGGGGAAGGTGCCCGCTTCGTCGAGCAGGCCGCTCCGGCCCGTCGCGCCCACGCTGAGCGACCAGCGGTCGTGCACGACCGAGGCCCGGAGCTGGCCCTGGTGTCGGGGCACGTAGGGCAGGCTGTCGCCGACCTCGACCGTGCCGAACTGAGGGAAGCCGGAGACGAAGCCGGTGCGGAAGGTGGACCCGGTCCAGGCGTAGGTGGCGGAGATGGGGATGGCGACGGGCAGGGGGGGCAGCAGGGTCCAGCCCAGGACCGCTTCCACCCCGTAGACCCAGACGGCGCCGCCGTTGAACTGCTGGCCGGCGCTGTCGCCGTCGCAGCCCCCGCTCAGAGTGCAGGTGCCGGTGAGGTTCTTGTAGTCGTTGAAGAAGCCGACCACCTCGAGGTGGCGCTCGCCGTTGGCCCAGCGGCCTCCGAGCTCGTAGTTCCAGCTGATCTCCGGCTCGACCTCGATCGGCTGCCCCGGGGCGACCGGGGAGAAGCCCCGGTGGCCCCCGCCGAAGAGGTCCAGGTCGTCGGTGAGCCCATAGAGCACCGCACCGCCGGGCAGCAGCGCGGCCCGGGTGACCGGGTCCTCGGGATCGGCGCCCTTGGGGGTGAGCTGGGTGCGGACGATCTCGACCCGGGCCCCGGGCAGCAGGTGCAGCTCGCCGAGGGACAGGTCCTCGTGGGCGTGCAGGGCCAGCGCCGTCGCCGTCGCCAGGCTGTCGGTGGTGGTCTCCAGGGGACCGCCCAGGTCCACCAGCTCGCCCTGCTGCATGCCGTAGGCCCGCTCGGTGTGCAGGCGCCAGACCGCGTCGTGGTGCAGGCGGGCCCCGAGCTCCAGGGACGAGTCCAGGCGCTCTCCGGCCACGGACCAGGTCGCCCGGGTCTGCACCCCGCCGGAGTGGTAGCGGCGGTCGTTGGTGCCGATGAGCAGGGCCTGGTCGGCGCTGACGCTGTCCTCCTCCCCCCGCAGGATCGCCAGGTAGACCTCGGACTGACCGCCGGTGGGGTCGGCCTGGAGCAGGTCGTGCAGGTCCGGGCCATCGGCGAAGCCGTTGAGCTTGGTCCAGGCCCGGTCCAGGAAGTGGTGGTAGGCGACCGTGCGCACCTGGAGCTGCTCGCTCGGGTCGAGCTGCCAGGCCAGCTCGGCCTGGGTCCGGTGCCAGTCCATGCGGCCCAGCCCGCTGGCGGCATAGCGCCGGTAGGGGGTCGCCTCGAGGTCGGACGCCGTCAGGCCCAGGTAGGTCTCGTGGCTGGTCTCGTGGGCGTAGCCGAGCTTGAGGGCGAAGCGGTGCGCGGGCAGCGGCGACCACCAGCCCTTGGCCATCACCTCGGAGCGGTCGAAGCCGGTGGGGCCACCGCCGTCCAGCTCCTTGAAGCCGTTGGCGTGCAGGTGCACGCCCTCGATCAGGACCCCGGCCCGGTCGCCGCTGGTGCCGGCCCAGCCGTGCACCTTCCCGGTGAGGCGCAGCCCGCCCGCCAGGTCCAGGCCGTAGGCCAGGCCATCGGGCACCTCTCGGGTGCGCAGGTTGACCGCCCCCCCGACCGTGTTCGGCCCGTGCCGGGTCGCCGCCGGCCCCTTGAACACCTCGACCCCGATCAGCCGGGTGCTCATGGGAAAGTAGTAGGCGGCGGGGGCGGCGTAGGGGGCCGGCGCGAGCAGCACGCCGTCCTCCATCAGGGTGACCTTGGCGCTGCGATCGCTGTTGGCGCCGCGGATGCCCAGGTTCGGGCGCAGACCGAAGCCGTCCTCGCTGCGACTGGTGACCCCGGGCACTTCGGCCACGATCTGCTCGATGTTGTCGTACTCGAAGCGGGAGAGGTCCTCCTCGTCGAGGGCGTGGGCCGAGCCGGCGGCACGAACGGTGCCGTCTTCGACGACCAGGATGGTGAGTCCGTAGAGGCCGGGCTCCACCTCTTCCTCCTGGGGCTCGCCCCCCTCGTCCTCGTCTTCGACCGCTTCCTGGACCTCCTCCTCCTCCTCCTCGAGCGCCTCCTCGCCCTCGCTCCCGTGCGCGACCCCGACCGGCGCGACGAGGAGCCCTGCCAGGACCCACCGCTGCGGCACCAGCCCTCGCAGCGGCCCGAACCAGGCGCTGATCAGGTCGTCGCCGTGGTTGCGCTCGGCCTCCTCCAGTCCGAACGCGACCGGCGGCGCCCCCGCCAGCTTCAGGCTCCCGGCCCAGCGGTCCCAGACCGCCAGCCAGGTCCCCAGGTTGCTCGCCTGCTCGTCCGGGCTCCGGCTGTGGTGCAGCTGGTGCTGGGCCGGGGAGATCAACCACCGCTCGACGGCCGCCGGGAAGCGCAGCCAGACGTGGCTGTGGCGCAGGTTGCCGAACACGGCGTTCAGCACCAGCCCCGCCGCCGGCACCCCGAGCAGCTCCCAGCTCGTCGCTCCGGCTCGGAAGACCCAGAAGAAGGCCGCGGTGATCGGCGCGGTGACGGCGATGCCCCGCAGGGTGTAGAGCCAGGACTCCAGCGGGTGGATGCGGTGGAAGGTGAGGGGGGTGAGGACCTCGGCGGAGTGGTGGACCTGGTGGAAGGCCCACAGCGCCGGCACCCGGTGCAGCAGCCAGTGCAGGGCGAAGCGACTGGCGTCCCAGGCCACGAACAGCACCGCCGAGTACAGCGCCGTCACCGCCCACGGCGACCAGTCCGGGGTGACCGGGACCCCGAGCCACCCGTCCAGGCCGCGGACCAGCCAGGTGGCGAGGGTCCAGACGGCCCCCAACCCGGCGCCGGCGGTCAGCAGGCCGAGCAGCTGCCGGCCGAGGGCGAGCTGCAGGTCGAGCACCGACGAGGGGTGCCGCAGCGCTGCCCATGCTCCCGCCCAGGTCCAGCCCGGCCGGTGCCGCCACGCCCACAGCCCCGCCACCACGGCGGCCAACACCAGGCTGCCCCACCAGGTGCGGCTGCCCGGGTCGACCAGCGGCTCCGCCAGCGCGCCGAGCACGGCCTGGAGCCCGGTCAACATCTCAGTCGTTGTCCCCGCTCGCTTCGTCGGGCACCGCCAGGGAGAGCACCGTCAGCAGGTCGCCCTTGAGCAGGTCGGTCACGGCCTTGAGGTCGGTGTGCAGCCCTTCGAGGGTCTCGGGGTCGTCGAGCACGAGGGTGTCCAGCGGGTCCGTGACGGCCCCTGCGCTGGCGCGGGCGGTGGCCACGGCCGCGAGCACGTCGTCGGCCAGGGACTGCTCGCCCAGCTCGGTCAGCAGGTCGTCGAAGCCGGCGCCTTCGCCTCCCGTGAACAGGCGCTCGAAGCCGTCCAGGTTGGCGGCGATAGCCGCCGCGCCCTGCCCGCTGAGCAGGTGCTCGACGTCCTCCGGGCAGCGGGTGTCGGCGCACTCGACCAGGCCCAGGGGCTGGGCGAGCTTTCGGTCCTTGGTCACCAGGTCCAGGTAGAACAGCGCGTCGAAGACCGCGCTGAAGGCCTCGCTCTCGGAGCTGTAGGGGCTGGCGTCGGTGCTCGCGGTCAGAGCGGTGGAGAAGTCGTCTCCCGCGGGGTCCCAGGCGGTGTGGAGCGTCTCGGCGACCCCCGCCGCGTGCCGCACCAGCGCCAGGGCATAGGCCTGGCGGTTCGCGGTCACTCCCCCTTCGCCCAGGGCGTCCCAGTCCTCGTCGATGCCGGTCTGGCTGGGGCAGCTGTTGACCAGCTCGGCGTGGAGCAGGTGCTCCAGGCCATCCAGGCCATAGGAGTTGACGCGGTTCTCGTCGAAGAACCCGGCGTCGTCCCAGGCCTCCTCGGTGGTCTCCTGGTCGATGCGGCAGCCGTTCACCGAGGGCCAGCTGTAGAGCTCGTCCCGCAGGTCCTCGCCGGCGGCGACCTCGAGCGAGCTGCCAGCCGGGCCGACCTGCATCAGCTCCAGCACCTGCCAGCTGGCCATCGCGGCGGCCCAGGTGGCCTGGGCGTCCGCCAGGGTGGCGTCGCCGGACTGCCAGGCGCCCAGGGCCAGCTCCAGGCCCTCGAGCTCGGCCTGGAAGTCGGCGAGAGCGGGCAGCACCACGCCGGGGCCGACCTGGGCCAGCAGCTCGCTCAGGGGCAGGTCCGCGGTGCCGGAGTCCCCGCCGTCGGTACAGGCCTGGACCCCTGCGGCGACGGCCAGGCCGCCGAGCAGGAGCCAGGAGGCCGCCCTACCAGCCACCCGTGCCATCGGCCTCGCCGAGGTTGGCGCTGTCGAAGCCGTAGGCGTCGCCCAGGATCGTGCGAGCGGTGACCAGCTCGGCCGCCCAGGCCTCGCGGGCGCCCTCGGGTGCGGCCGGGGAGAGCGGGGCGGTGCCGATGGCGTCGTGGAGCGCGGCGAAGTCGGCGTCGCTCAGCGGCGAGAAGCGAGAGAACTGCAGGCCCAGGGCGAAGCCCTTGAGCTCGGACCAGTGCTTGGCGTAGTCGGCAGGGGAGAAGTCGCTGGTGCCGAGGGTGCCCAGGTCCTGGAGGGTGTCGTTGATGTAGTGCACGGCGGTGCTGGCGATGGCCATCTCCCAGGCGGCGAGGGCGTTGTCGCGGTGGGCCTGGAG
>CAYFPX010000179.1:0-4044 GCA_964344945.1 uncultured Enterobacterales bacterium | reverse complement strand
CTGTCGCTCAGGGCGGTGCCGGCGGTGTCGGCCAGGAGCTTGCGGCCCTGCCAGAAGGCGTCCCAGGCGTCGGCCGTGTAGTCGGTGGCGGCCACTGCGCCCGTGTCCCGCTTGGCGGCGTTGACGCTGTGGCCGAAGCTGTACTCGCTCAGCAGGTCGATGGCGCCGTCGCCGTCGGTGTCGTGGTACGGCGTGTCGGCGGTCTCCTCGTCGACCTGGCTGCCGTAGTCGGCGGCGGCGCCGAAGTAGCCGAAGCCCTCGTCCCACTGGTGCTCCAGCGCGGTGTAGGCCTTGCCCTCCTCGACGACGGTGTGGTCCTGGAGCAGGCCCTTGCCCTCGGTGTCGTCGTCCAGGTAGTCGTCGGCGCCCTGGCTCCAGGCGATGCCGACCCGCAGGAACTTCTGCAGCAGCTGGCGCAGGTCCTGGCCTTCCGGGGTGATGGTGACGGCGGCGACCGGGTCGCCGTTGGCGTCCAGGGGGATCTCACCGGCGGCCCAGGCGACGGCCTGGGCGTCGATGAGGTCCACCCAGTGCCGGACCAGGGACTCCGGGGTGGTCACGCCGTCGGCGTCCCAGCCGACGAAGTCGGTGGCCCAGGTCTTGTGCTGGCCGGTGGCGTCGTTGCCGGCGAGCTTCTGGACCAGGTTCTTGCCGCTGGCGACGTCGTCGTAGACGGCCTGCAGGGTGGCGGGGTCGGTGCTCAGGCCCAGGGGCACCTGGCCGCCGGTGGAGGAGTCGAAGTCCAGGTAGAAGCCCAGGTCCAGCGCGATGTCGCCGGCCACCGGGTACAGGCTGCCGTCGTCCAGAGCCGCGGTGAGGTCGCCCAGGTAGCCCTTCAGGTCGTCGATGAGCAGCTGGCGGAAGACCTGGCCGCTGTAGGAGACGCTGGGCTCGCCGGTCAGGGAGCTTGTGAAGGCGTAGGTGGTCTCGTCGGTCAGGTCGGCGGTGTCGGAGGCGCCGGAGTCGTCGAGAGTGGTGCCGTCGGTGCAGCCGAGGACGAGCAGGAGAGAGAGCATCGAGGAAGCCCTGCGCTGAACATGAAAATGAAAGTCACTTTCAATTGGGTGTCGCACATTAACGGTGGGACCCAGCACCGTCCACGACTTTCTGCCGCTCGGGCGGGGGTGCTCGTGACCCCGGTCAGCCCGATCTACACCGCGTCGAAGCGGTCGAACTCCATCGTGAACTGCCCCCGTCCCCGAGTCATCGAGCGCAGGTCGGTCGTGTAGCCCAGCAGCTTGTCCAGGGGGGCGTCGCAAGCGATGGTGCTGACGCCGTCTTCGGACCGGGTGTCCTGGATGAGGGCGCCGCGGGCCTGGAGGTCGCCGAGCACCCCGCCCATGGACTCCTCGGGCACGACCACCTCGGTGGACATGATGGGGCGCAGCAGCTGGCCGCCCGCCTGGGACATGGCCTTGCGCACGGCCTCGGCCACGGCCACGCGCAGAGCCTGGGCCGAGCTGGCCGTGCCGAACAGGGTGACGTGGTCGATGGTGACCTTCACGTCCTGGAGGGGGCTGCCCTGGAGCGGTCCCGAGGTGCTGGCGTCCTGGGCGCCGGCGGCCACGGCCTGGGCCAGCTCGGGGGAGAGCTCGAGCGCCTCGCCCCGCACGGTGGGGGAGGCGATCACCTCGTTGCCGGTGCCTCGGTCCAGGGCGGTCACCGTGGCGCCGGCGCCGGCCTTCATCTCGAGCTGGGTCTCGCCCTGGTCGATGACACGGTGGAAGAGGGACTCGGCGGTGGCGGTGCCGGAGATGGTCTCTCGCACGACCACCGCGGGCTTGCCGGCCCGGACGTCCAGGTTGAACTCCCGCTTGAGCCGCTCGAAGGCGATCTGGAGGTGGAGCTCGCCCATGCCGCGCAGGATGCGCTGGCCGGTGTCCTCGTCCTCCTCGAGGACCAGGGTGGGGTCCTCCTCCTGGAACTTGCGCAGGGCTTCGAGCAGCTTCTCCTCGTCCTTGCTGGAGTTGGCCTCGATGGCCAGGCCGAGCACCGGGTCCCGGGCCTGGATGGCTTCGAGCAGCACTGGCTCCTTGGGGTCACAGAGGGTGTCGCCGGTGGTGGCCTTGCGCAGGCCGGCGAGCAGGACGATCTGGCCGGCGAAGGCGGCCTCGATGCGCTTCTTCTTGGCGGCGTCGACGTCGAACACCCGGGCGATGCGCTCGGACTCACCCTGGGCGGGCAGGGCCACGGTGTCGCCGGGCTTGAGCACGCCCCGGTAGACCCGGGCGAAGACGTGGCGGCGGCCCTCGAACATCTGGACCTTGAAGGCCAGGGCGGCGAGGGGCTGCTCGTGGTCCATCTCGATGAGGACTCCCTCGCCGTCGCTGTCGGTGCCGGTGCTGGCCGGTCGCTCCAGGGGCGCGGGCAGGATCTTCAGCACCGCGTCCATCAGGGGCTGCACGCCGTAGTTGCGCAGTGCGGAGCCTCCGAGACACGGGTGGATGGCCCGGTCCAGGCAGCCCTGCTTGATCGCGGCCCACAGGTCCGCGGGCTCCGGGTCCTCCTCTTCCAGGACCAGCATGGCGATGTCGTCGTCCAGATCCGCGGCCGCGAGCAGCAGGGCCTCGCGGTGATCGGCGACGGACGCCCAGGTGGCGTCGTCGCAGGGCTCCTCGGTGACGTCCTGGCCCAGGCTGCCGCCGAAGGTGACCAGGGTCCGGTCGATGAGCTGGACCACCCGGTTGTCGTCGACGGGGGCGCAGATCGGCACCGGCTCACCGCCCAGGCGCTTGCGGATGGTGTCCATCGCCCGGCCGAAGTCGGCGCCGGGGCGGTCCATCTTGTTGATGAAGAACATCAGGGGCAGGTCGTTGCGGCGGGCCTGGCGCCAGACGGTCTCGGTCTGGGGCTCCACGCCGCGCACGCCGTCGAGCACGATCACGGCGCCGTCGAGCACCCGCATGGAGCGCTCGACCTCGATCGTGAAGTCCACGTGCCCGGGGGTGTCGATGACCTGGATCAGGTGGTCCTTCCAGGGGCACTGGGTGACCGCGGCCATGATCGTGATGCCGTGGGCCTGCTCTTCGGCCATGAAGTCCATGTGGGCTTCGCCGTCGTGGACCTCGCCGATCTTGTGGCTGGCACCGGTGTAGTAGAGGATCCGCTCGGTCAGCGTGGTCTTGCCGGCGTCGATGTGCGCCGCGATGCCGATGTTGCGGATGCCGGAGAGATCCGGGGCGGAGACTTGCTTGCCCTTGGCCATGGGGGGCTCCTCGAAGGGGCGCGGGGGTATTCCACGGGAAGGGCGGAAGCCAGCGTCAGGGTGGGTCTGTGGCTGACGGGCAGCCCCCGAGTGAATGTCAGGGCAGGCCGGGCAGCCCCGGGGTGGGTGTCACGGTGCAGTGCACTCACGCCTCTCCGCGGACCCGAGACAGGGGAATTCGGCCCCGGGACGCCCGACTCAGCGGGCGGAACGAGGGCTGCTGTGACATCCAACCCGGGGCTGCCCGCTGAGCGCGACATTCAACCGGGGGCTGCCGGTCGCCGGTCGGTCACGGCGGCGGAGCCGCTGGTGGCTCCTCGCACAGCTGGCAGTCCCCGCAGCCCGGGTCCTCCAGCCCGGCGCCGCGCAGCTGGAGCCAGCCCCACACCATGCA
Organism: uncultured Enterobacterales bacterium; assembly: GCA_964344945.1. Taxonomy (GTDB): domain Bacteria; phylum Myxococcota_A; class UBA796; order UBA796; family CAJQPC01; genus CAYFPX01. The sequence goes on along the minus strand of CAYFPX010000179.1, from coordinate 445 downwards.
GCCCACCGCCACCGCCAGCACCGCCAGGACCTCGGTCACCGCTCAGGCCCCGCTGAACAGGCCGGCGAAGCCCATGAAGGCCAGGGACAGCAGCCCGGCGATGATCATCGACAGGGCGGTGCCGCGCATGGCCGCGGGCACATCGGAGAGCTCGGCCTCCTCCCGCAGTCCCGCCATCAGCACGATGGCCAGGGTGAAGCCGGCCCCGGCGCCCAGCGCATAGACCAGGCCCTGGACGAAGCCGTACTCCTTGTTGGTCTGGAACAGGGCCAGGCCGAGGATGGCGCAGTTGGTCGTGATGAGCGGCAGGAAGATGCCCAGGGCCCGGAAGAGCACCGGGCTCGCCTTCTTGATCACCATCTCCACGAATTGGACCGTGCTGGCGATGACCAGGATGTAGGAGATGAGCTTGAGGTAGGGCGCGTGGGGCAGCACCCACAGGTTC
>CAYFPX010000178.1:17838-18387 GCA_964344945.1 uncultured Enterobacterales bacterium | reverse complement strand
TCATGTAGGCGTACTTGCCGCGGATGACGTCGTGCTGGCCCTTGGCCTGGAAGGCGGCCCGGGAGATGCCGAAGTCGGTGATCTTCACCTCGCCCGAGAAGCTCACCAGGATGTTCTGGGGGGAGATGTCGCAGTGCACGATGTTCATCGGGCGGCCGTCTTCGTCTTGCCGCTCGTGGGCGAACTGGAGGGCCTTGAGCACCTCGGCGCAGATGAAGCACGCGATCGCGATCGGGAAGCTGCCGAGCCTGGCTGCGCGGGAGACGAGCCGGGCCAGATCGAGCCCGTGCACGTACTCCATGGCCATGTAGTAGGCCTCGTCGACCTCGCCGAGCTCGAAGACCTGCACGATGTTCACGTGCATCAGCGAGACCGCGATCCGGGCCTCGTCGATGAACAGCTTGACGAATTGGCTGTCCTTGCCCAGGTGGTCCAGGATGCGCTTGATGACGAGGATCTTCTCGAAGCCCGCCATGCCGTAGGCGCGCGCTCGCCAGACCTCGGCCATGCCGCCCGTGGCGATCTTCTCGATCAGCTGATACTTGCCGA
>CAYFPX010000178.1:0-17828 GCA_964344945.1 uncultured Enterobacterales bacterium | reverse complement strand
GAACTCTTCCGGCTGGCCCGACGACACCGCTCCCCGTCCAACGTTCTCGGCGGGCGCATCCTAACCCGACCTGGGAGACCCGATGGCGCAGGCCCCGCACACCGGCTGGGAGAAGCTGCTGGAGATCGTGGTGGCCCTGCGCGGGCCCGGCGGCTGTCCCTGGGACCGCAGCCAGGACCTGCGCACCCTGCGGCCGTACCTGCTCGAGGAGTGCCACGAGGTCCTGGAGACCCTCGACGCCGACGACCCGGTGGGGCTGCGGGAGGAGCTGGGCGACCTGCTCTTCAACGTCGTGATGCTGGCCCAGATGGCGACAGAGGCCGGCCACTTCACCATCGACGAGGTCGCGGCGGACATCGCGGAGAAGATGATCGTCCGCCACCCCCACGTGTTCGAGCCCGGGGACCACGGCCTCGACGCCGGCACGGTGGCGGCCTGGGAGGCCCGCAAGGCGGCGAAGGCGGGCCGTCGGCGCAGCAAGCTCGATGGCCTGCCCCGGGGCCTGCCGGCCCTCCTGCACGCCCACCGGGCCGGCGAGAAGGCCGCCGAGGTCGGCTTCGACTGGGCCGACGCCGACGGCGCGCGGGCCAAGGTCGACGAGGAGCTCGCCGAGCTGGACGACGCCCGCGCCGACGGCGACGGCGCGGCGGCCACCCGGGAGCTGGGAGACGTGCTCTTCACCCTGGCCCAGCTCGGCCGGCACCTGGGCGCCAGCCCCGAGGAGGCCTTGCGCGAGGCCAACGGCCGCTTCGGACGCCGCTTCCGCCACGCCGAGTCCGCCGCCCGGGGCGACGGCCACCTCCTGGCGGATCTGGACCCGGGACAGCTTGACGCCCTCTGGCGCCGCGCCAAGGAAGAGGGGTGATGTTCACCCGCCTGTTCCTGCTCTTCACCGTCGTGCCGGCGCTCGAGTTCTACCTGCTCATCCAGCTGGGTCAGCTCCTCGGCGCCGGCGCCACCGTGGCACTCATCCTGCTCACCGGCGTGGTCGGTGCGTCCATGGCCCGGGGCCAGGGCCTGGCCGTGCTCCAGCAGATCCAGACCGAGGCTGCCCAGGGCTTTCCCTCGGGCGACCGGCTGGTCGAAGGCCTGCTCATCCTGGTCGGCGGCGTGCTCCTGGTGACCCCCGGCGTGCTCACCGACTTCTTCGGCCTGAGCCTGATCGCCCCGCCGACCCGTCGCTTCCTGGCGCCGCGGGTCAAGGCCGCGTTCCTCGCGCGGGCGCAGGTCACCACGATCGGCGGCTTCCCACCGCCTCAGGGTGGACCGACCGGCCCCAGCGGCTCCCCTCCCCCCTCGCCGGGCACGGGGACGCCCTTCGACCATCCCGTCGTCTGACGCTCGCTCCTGGGGGCGGCGCGGCGCCGAGCCCCACTCAGAGCAAGCTCACGCCTCCGGCAGCTCCTCCCCATCCAGCCCCAGGAAGAACTGGTGGTGGTCGGCGTGCTCGTTCTCCGGATCCAGCTCGCTGGCACGGGCGAAGTGGGCCTTGGACTCGTTCAACAGGCTCTCGAAGACCTCCGGGTCGCCGAAGACCACCTCGTCGGAGCTCGCCCGCTGGCGCAGCACCTCGCCCAACAGCCCGTGGGCCAGGGAGAGCATCACGCTCTCCGGGACGTTGTCCACCCACTGCCCGCCCTGCTCCAGCCACTTGAGGGCCGTGCGGGCGGAGAGCTCGGCGTCGTCGAGTCGCCCCGCCACCAGGTGGATGTGCCCCAGCTCGTAGTGGGGCTCGGGCAGGCGCGGCTCTCCGCGGATGACGTCGCGCAGCAGGTCGAGGGCCCGGTCCACGTCGCCCGCACGCCGGGCCGACATGGCCGTCATGAAGGTCCTTCCCAGGGCGGCCAGGCGGGCCTTGTCTTCCTCGTTCTCGGACATGCCGCGCGGGCTATCCGTCGTCTTCGTCGTCGTCCAGGGTGGCCTCGAGGGTCATCGCCATCCAGGCGGCTCGCGCAGCCCGGTCTTCGTCGCCCGTCTGCATCCACAGCTCGGCCAGGGACTGGTGCACGCTGGCGTCCAGCGGCAGGAGTCCCACCGCGGTCTCCAGGCAGTGGCGGGCCTGGTCGAGCTCCTCCCGGACCAGCGCGATCATGCCCAGGTGGAACCAGGCCACCCCGAACCAGGGCTCCCGGGCGGTGACCTCCTCGAAGCGGGGACGCGCAGCGTCCAGGTCTTCGCCGCCCACCCGCTCCATCGCCTCCTCGAACATGACGCGGAGCTCCTCGAAGCGGAGGTGGGCCCGGGGGTCGTCGTGGAAGAGGTGGATGTCGAACCAGAACAGCCTCACCCGACCGCAGCCGCCGCAGACGGCCTCGTGGCACTCCAGGGCGGGCTCGTGGACGCGACTGCCCCGGGAGTCGAAGCGCCCCCCACACGGACAGCGCTGGCTGCGCAGGAACAACAGCTCGAAGCCCCAGCTGCCGGACGGGATCGCGTCCTCGCGCACCAGTCCCCGCTCGACGACCAGGGGAAACGGGGGCAGCTCGACCAGGTCCGAGTCAGGACGCAGCACCGACCTCCTCCCAGACCGGCAGCCGCACCTGGATGTGGGCGCCGCGGCGGGCTTCCACGAGCCTCAGCTCACCGCCGAAGGCCTGCACGAGCTGTCGGGCGATGTGCAGCCCAAGCCCGGTGCCCTGGCCGGGCTGCTTGGTGGTGAAGAACGGCTCGAAGATGCGCTCCCGCAGCTCGACGGGGATGCCTGTGCCCTGGTCGATCACCTCGAGCAGCACGCTGGGGCGGTGGCTGCGCATGCGGATGCGCACCACCTGGCCGCTGCTCGAAGCGTCCACCGCGTTCTGGATGAGGTTCACCGCCACCTGGAGCAGCCCCGTGGGGTCGCCGTGCACCGCCGGCACCGCGCCGTGGTCCTCCAGGGCGAGCTCGACCCCCTGGCGACGCGAGTTGTGGCGCAACAGCTCCACCGCGCTGCGGACCGGCGACCGCAGGTCCACCGGACCCTCTGCGGCGGCGGCGTCGCGGGAGAAGCGCCCGACGCCGTCGAGCAGCCGCTCCATGTGCTCGGTCTGGGCCAGCAGCTGCTCGAGCTGGGCAGCCGCCCCCTCGCCCCGGTCCAGAGCCAGCTGGGCCAGTGCGCGGATGGCGAAGAGCGGCTGGCGCAGCTCGTGGGTGACGGACGCGGTGAGGAGCCCCAGCTCCGCGAGGCGCCCCGCTCTCAGCAGCTGTTCATCTCGCTCAGCGCCCATGCCCGTTCCCTGCCCGCCTCACTCGGGGCTCCTGACCCGTTGCGACAGCGTGACCTCGGTTTCGCAGCTTGTCGACTGGTTATCGCTGCCGTCGAAGGTCGAGATCATCACGGTGTAGGTGTCGGCTCCCGCGACCCGGCCGTCGTCTGCGCGACCGTCCCAGGTCAGGGACTCCGTGTTGGCGCTGCCCGCGACGCGGGTCGTGCGCACCCGGCCACCACCGCTGTCCAGCACCTCCAGCTCCCACCAGGCCGGCGTGCCGGAGGCCTCGGCGGCCAAGACCACCCCCTCGGCCTCGTCCCCTGCGCCGTCATCGCCGTCCGGGGTGATGACCGAGGTCGACGGGCTGCAGGCGGACGTGCTCAGGCCGTCGGACCCCACGTCCCCGAAGAGCGCGGTGAAGTCGCCACTGGAACCGGTCCAGCCGCCGTCCAGGCGGTTGTTGCCGTCGTCGTCCCGCAGGCTGCTGGTGAGGGTCAGGGTCCAGGTCCCGGCCGAGGTGTCGACAGTCTCGTCGAGGGTCAACACCAGGCGCGTGTCGTCGGTGTCGAGGGACACGGCGGAGAAGGTCTCGGCACCGTCGGGGCCTTCGAGGGAGACGTTCGCCGAGGTGGCGGTGCTGGGGTTGAGGGGCTCGGTGAAGACCACCACGACCTCGTCCAGCAGCTCGGCGGTCTCGCCGCTCGGGTCGAGATCGGCCACGGTGGGCCGGGCACTGTCGCCCGTGATGGCCAGGCTGGCGGTGCCAAGGCTGGCGCCGTCGGCGGTCCCGACCAGCACGGTGGCCGTGCCCGCGTAGGCCTGGGTCTCCACGGAGAAGGTGAACGAGCCGCTGCCGGCGCTGTCCAGGACCAGGCTCAGCCCCTGTCCCGTGCTGGTCAACCCCGACACCTCGCCGAGGTCCGCCCGCACCAGCACCGTGCCGCCGCTGGCGACGTCTCCGCTGCAGGTGGTGGCGTCGACCTGGATCGTGGCCTGGCCGTTGGTGGTCGACCCCGCTGTGCGTTGGCTGTGGGAGCTGCTGAGGGTCACCGGACCGACAGGCTCCCCGTCGGCGTCGCCGGACCACCAGGACCCGCTGGTCTCGTGGCCGCAGGCATCGGCGTCGACAGCCAGCAGCCCCACCTCGAAGCGGCCCTCGTCCGAGCTCGTCAGGGTCGTGGTGTCCCCGGTGTGGCGCTGCTCCTGCCCCTGGCCGTCGTCCAGGTGCCAGGCCACCACACCGGCGGTCGCGGTGGAGTCGGAGAAGTCGGCGGAGACGGAGGCCAGGCCGGCGACCCGGCAGGCAACGGCCTCGTCGACACCGTCCAGGGTCAACACCGCGGTCGGACCGTCGGCGCAGGCCCCATCGACCAGGTCGACCGGGTCGCTGCTGCCGGAGGGCCCCGTGTCTGCGGTCGCGTCGACCACGTCCTGGAGCACCGGGCCCTCCCAGGACAGGCTGGCCGTCGCCGCCCCCTGGCTGAAGCCCGACAGCGGCGTGGCCACGAAGCCGCTCGCCTGGGAGGTCAGGAGGACGGGTCCGGCGAAGTCGAGCACCGGGTTTCCGTAGCCGTCCCGGGCCTGCACCGTGACGTCGAGGGTGTCGTCCACCCAGCCCCAACCGCGCTCCGGGGAGACGTCGAGGGTGTCCACGGTGGCCGCGGCCACGACCACCGCCGCCTGGCCGAGGGTCACGCCGGCCTGGCTCAGGACCAGGGTCACCGGGTCGCCCGCCGTGGTGACGGCGAAGGTGCCCGTGCCCGTGCCGTCCGGCCCGAGGGTGAGGGTCACCGGGCTGAGGCTCCCGGCGCCGTCCGCGACGTCGACGACCGGGTCGCTCTGGGTCTCGTAGGGGTTGCCCCAGGCGTCGCTGCCGCTGACGCTGAGCGTGAAGCTCTCGCCAGCGGTCACGCTGGTCGGAGAGGCGCTGGCCGCCACCACGGCCAGGGCGCCGTTGACCACCTCGACCGGGTCCGAGGAGACGGTCAGCCCGCGAGACGCCACCTGGACCTCGAAGACCGCGCTCTCGGCGGCGGTCGTGGTCACGCACTCCAGGCTGTGGGTCCCCGGGCTCGGCTCCTCCAGCCAGCTGCACGCGACCGGGCCAGCGCCGTCGTCGACCGTGAACGGGTCGTCCCCGAGGGGATCGATGACCGCGGGGTTGCCGAAGCTGTCGGCGAGCGACAGGGAGAGGGTGAAGGGGGTGCCGGCCTCCAGGGGGCCACTCACGGTGCCGAGGGTCAGCTCGGTCGGGGGACCGGGCTCCACCGTGATCGGGTCGCTGTCTCCCACCGCGCCCAGATCGTCACTCGCCAGCAGCACCGTCGAGGAGACCGCGACGGTGAAGGTCAGGGTGCAGTACCGGATGGCGCCGTCCTCGCAGTCGAAGCTGGCCAGGGCGCTCTCGCTGTCCGCGATCAGGACCTCGCCGGTGTAGTCCTGCAGCGTGTTCCCCCAGGCGTCCTCGGCCCAGACGAAGACCGGGTACGGCACGCCCGCGGTGGCGGTCTCCGCGGCGGGCAGGACCCGGAGCACGGCCGGGGGCCCCGGCACGGTCTCGAAGGGTTCAGAGGCGCCGCTCGCGCCGCCGCTGACCAGGAGCTGGTTCTGCTCGCAGATCGAGTCCGTGGCGCCGGTCACGGCCAGCTGCAGCGACTGGGAGCCGACGACCGTCACCTCCTGGCGCAGGGTGCCGCAGACCTCCTCGATGACCAGGTCCGTGCCCACGTCGTCGACGGGATTGCCGAATTCGTCGATCACCGCCACCTCGACCGGGAAGGCCTGGCCGGCGATCGCGGTGAAGTCCTCGCTGGGTAGGGTGAGGGTGACGCCGTTGACAGGGCCCGGGGCGAAGTCGAAGAACACCTCGTCCCCCCGGATCAGCGAGTCCGGGTCCGCCGGCTCCACGCTGAGGCGAAGCCCGCCGGGGATCTGGGAGGTCACCGAGAGGTAGGCCTCGCCGTCGGAGCCGAGCCGCCCGCTCACGCCGACGCCGTCGTCGAGCGCCGAGATGTTGTCCAGCCCGGTGAGGTCGAAGACCGCGCCGTCAGCTCCCTGCTCCGGGTCCGCGCGGACCTCCACCACCAGGTCCTCCCCGACCGGCTGACCGTCCGGGTCGGCCAGCAGCACCCCGAAGACGGCGGTCTGGTGGACCTCGAAGGCGACGTCTTCCACCAGGAAGTCCAGGTGGTCGGCCCGGGTCTCGGTGACGGTGAAGGCATCGGCCAGAGTGGCGGTCTCGCCGCCCGGCGAGGTGAGGCGCAGGTCGTAGGTCCCCACCGGGTGGCCGGCCGGGACCTGGGCGCTCAGGGCCCGGTAGGTCTCGAGGTCCTCGCCGGTCAGGGCGATCACGCTGTCGTCCACACCGACGAGGTCGATCTGGAAGTCGTCGTAGATGCGGTGTTCGTCGCGGGTGTCGGCGTAGGCGTACACCCCGGGCAGCAGGTTCGTGCCGACCACCGTGATGTCCGTGGTCTCGCCGTTCCAGCCCCAGGTCGGAGCGACCCCCTCCAGCGTGGGCTCCGGCAGGGACGGAGCACACCCCGTCGCCAGGGCCAGCCAGGTGGAGAAGAACATCGCCGAGGCCCTCAGAATATCAGCCGAAAGCCGACAGTGGCGGCTAGCCCGCCGAGCTGGCCCTCGTACCCGAAGTCATCGGTGTAGGCGGACACGCCGAGCCCTCGCAGCTCGGCGAAGACCTCGCCCGCGCGGAAGCGCCGACCGCCACCGGCGAAGGCCACCAGGCCCGGCTGGTGCAAGCCCAGGCCGGACACGGCCGTCACGCCCGGGTACCGGATCTCCAGCCGGTAGGGCACGATCTGCGGCCCACCGCCGGCCCAGACCGTCCAGAGATCCCGCTCCCAGCGGCCGAGCACGCTCACCGACAGCGAGAGCATCTCCATGCGCAGGTCGACCTCGCTGCCCCGGTCGGGGTCCGGCACGGTCGTCCGATCCAGCCAGCCCGCGGCGGAGGCCCTCACGTAGAGACCTCGCTCCACCAGCGGGAAGTGCGTCTCGTAGTCCAGGGCGACCAGCGGGGACCAGCGGGGCCCCGGACCCGCGAGCACGCCGGCCACGACGGACAGGGAGTGCCGCACCGGGTGGGGGCGCAGGACCAGGCTCGTGGTGGCGGCGAAGGAGCCGTCCTCGCCGTGGGCCCGGACCTCGACCCTGCCCGTGGCGAGCCCCTGAGGCGGCGCGTAGGTGGCCTCCAGGGTGCCGTCGGGCAGGGTGCGGACGCGGGTGATCTCCCCGCGGTCGGCCTCGACCTCGACGGCCTCGTCGCGCACCGGCTTGCCGGAGCGGTCCAGCATGCGCACCGTGACGCGGGCGGTGTTGCCCTGGCCGGTGTCCAGGACCGCGGGCTCCGCGTCGATGTAGACCTCGCGGACGCGCCCCGACTGGATGCGCACGGGCTGCTCGGCCCTCAGGTCGGCCCCTTCGGGATCCCAGACGGGCAGGCCCGCCCAGGGGGTGACGATGGCCCGCCTCACCTGGCTGCCGGCCGTCACTGTGACGACGGCGGGGGCGGTCGGCGCCTGCCAGCCCAGCTGGGCCCAGCCCCGCAGGCCCGTGGCGCCCTGGAGGACCTGGTCGCCGACCGTGGCGGACACTTCGACACCGACCAGGGGCTGACGCCGGCGGTCGACCGCGCGCACCAGCAGCCCGCCAGTGGGGCCCTGGGCCACCTGGAGATCCCACAGGGCGCCGGAGCCCGGCGGGTGGTGCCAGCGGGCCACGATGCGGTCTTCGGGCTCCCCGAGGCTCGCCGTGTAGTCCGCCGTCACGCGCAGGCCCTCGCTGGGGGTCTCCTGTAGCTCCCCGTGGTCCGCTTCCAGGATCAGGGCGTTCGGCGCCAGGCGCTCTCCCGTGACGTCCTCCAGGTGGGCCTGGACCTGGGCGACGGGGAAGTCCCCGGTGAGCTCCTCGGGGTAGACCCGCAGCACCACCCGGTCTGGCACTCCCGCACCCGTGGGCACGCGGAGGGTCCAGCGGGCGGCCGTGCCCGGAATCGCGCAGTCCACACGCAGCCCCTGGACCAGGTCGTCCAGGCGCGGGGGCAGGCCGGCCTCCCAGGTCCCCTCCCCGGTGCCCCGCACGGGCAGGCTGCCCACACCGGTGCCCCGGCACTCCGGTGCAGCGCCGTCCCAGGCCTTGCCGCGGGGGTCCACGGCTCGCAGGTAGACCACGGGGGATGGCGCCCCGGCGATGAGCTCCCCGCCGCTCACCGCCAGCAGGACTGGCTCCTTGCTGCCAGGGAGCAGGATCGGCGTGCGCTGCACGTTGCCCAGGTCGTCGGACAGGGTGGCCTCCGCCCGCTGCTCCCCGGGCCACAGATCCACGGTCGTGCTCGCGCGACCCCCTTCGTCGGCGATCACGGGCCCGTAGGTCCGGCCCCCGAGGCGCACGCTGAGCGAGGTGCCTGGGTCCGTGGTGACGGCCACCGGCACCCGGGCACGGAGACGGGCCGAGATCCAGACCGGCGGGACGTCGCCCTTGCGCGCGTCGGAGAGGCCCAACACCACGACCCGGGCCTCGCGGACCGAGGCCGGGGTCCAGCGCACCACCAGGCCCTCGTCCGTCGCCTCGATCCCCTGGACCTCCCCCTCGGGGACGTGCACGACCAGGTCCTCCGGGCCCGGCAGATCCGCTCCCTCGACCACCAGCTGAAGCGGCGCACCGCCGGCCGCCTTGCCCTTCACCAGGGGCTCGGTCTCCAGGGCAGAGCTGCGCGGGGTGCCCAGGGCCAGCCCGAGGGGCAGCGGGTCCCGGCCCTCGAGCCCGACCCGCAGCTCTGCCTCGGTGCCTTGGTCGGGGGCCCGCCAGGTGACCTCCCAGACCCCCGATCGCTGGGTCGGGGCGACCTCGACGACCTCGCCGGCGCCGGCCTCGACACTCGGCAGCACGTCGGCCAGGTGCCCGCCGTCGGCGTCGTCCCAGGTGACCAGCAGCAAGCGGACGGTGGCCCCGGGCAGGGGGTCGCCGTCCGGCGCCGTGAGCAGCGCCTGGGGCGCCGCGGCGGCCCCCGACACCAGCGCCAGCAGGGGTCCCAGCATCAGTAGCGGACCTCGAACACGCCGGTGGGGCCCTGGCTGTCCCGGGTGATGCGCCAGCTCGCGGCGGTGCGGTCCCCCAGCACGCTCGTGGCGACCACCTCGACGGCGTTGTCGCCTTCGTCCAGGATCAGGACCACCTCGAAGGCCCCCGAGGCGTCGGCCTTGGCCTCGATCGGTCCGGTGGCCGTGTCGACTCGGACCTCTGCCCCAGGGTCCGTCACCCCGCGCAGGGCCACGCGCTCCTTCCGGGTGCGCTCGTCGGGCCACTCGACCTTCAACAGCAGCGAGGTCGGGATCGCCTCCAGGCTCACCCCGCCGTCGCTCGCGACCACCCTCTGGCCGCCGCTGGCGAGCTCGGCCCCTTCGAAGCCGGTCAGGGTGACCTCGCCCGAGCCGACCTGGACCTCGGTGGTGCCGTCGGGATCGAGGCCGATGGCGAAGGCGGCGTCCCGGGCCGAGACCTCTCGCTCGCCCGCCACGACGCCGAGCTGGCCGTCCTCGGGCCGCACGTTCGCCCGCACCCGCCCGTCCTCCAGAGCGAGCTTGACGCCGTCGTCGTCGCTGCCGAGGACCTGCACCGTGGAGTCGGCCTCCACGGTCACCCGGCTGCTCTGCCCCAGGGACAACACCACCCGCGAGCTCCCGCCGCCGGTGACCAGCCGCTCCTCGCCCGTCAGCTCGGCGCCGATGGCGGGCGCCACCGGACCGCCCGGCAGGTCGACGGAGACGTCGCCCGCGAGCTCCTGGATCGACAGGCGGCTCGCGCCTGCAGGCCCGAACTGCCAGTCGTAGACGAACCAGCCCAGTCCCAGCACGAGGATCGCTGCCGCCAGCAGCTGGGCCACGTCGCGCATGCCGGATCCTACCGCGGCTCGGCAGGGGCATCCGCGGGTGCCGCGGGCAGCACCACCCGGTAGATGGCCTGCTCGCCGGCCGCGGGCTCGATCAGGTGGCCGGCGTGTTCCTCGAGCACCTGCTTCGCGATCCAGAAGCCCATGCCGCTCGCGAGCCAGTCGTCGCGGTCCTCCGCGGCCACCCCGTCCAGCAGGAACACCAGCCCGACCGTGGCCTCGCCGGGCTCGCCCAGGACCACGAGACGCCCGCCGGCTCCCAGGGCCGCTCGCAGGGAGCGCAGGAGCTGGGCCAGGGCCTGGGCCAGCAGGGCCGGGTCGGCCAGGACCGGCAGGGGCTCCCCGCCGGTGTGGTCCACGGTCTGCTCCGCCTGGCGGAAGGCGCCGCCCACCAGGGCCAGCACCTCGCGCACGACCTGGTGCAGGTCCACGCGCTCCCGCACCACCTGCTCCCGGCCCTCGGTGAACCGGCGCAGGTTGCCGAGGATCTCCCGGCACCGCAGGGCCTGCTCCTCGATGCTGCGCAGGGCGAAGCCCGGGTTGCCGTCGGAGCCCTGGGCCAGCCCCAGCTGCGCCATGCCGAGGATGCCTGCGACGGGGTTGTTCAGCTCGTGGGCCAGGCCCGCGCCCATCTGGGCGACGGCGGCCATGCGGCTGGTCTCGACGAGGCGGTCCTGGGACTCGCGCAGCTCCCGGGTGCGAGCGTCGACCCGGACCTCCAGCTCCCGGTTGTAGGCCTCGATCTCGTCGGTCTTCTCGGCGATGACCCGCTGGTTGCGGGCCAGGCTGCTGCTCATGAAGTTGAAGGCCCGGGAGAGCTCGGTGATCTCGTCGCTGCCGTCCATGTCCACCCGTCGGCCCAGGTCTCCCTCGGCGACCCGGAGCGCGGCGTCGCGCAGGACCAGGATGCGACGGGCCAGCTGGGTGGCGCCGATGAGCCCGAGCACCGTCGCGAAGATCACGGCCAGGCCGTACATGAACTGGGTGCGCCCCCGGATGACCTGGCCCGGGCGGGTGGCGATCTGGCGGGGCAGGGCCACCCCCACGGTCCAGTCCCCCCGCCCGACCGCCGCGAAGGAGGCCAGCACCTGGGTGCCGTCCTCCAGGGCGTAGGCCAGGTCTCCGGTGACCGGCCCGCCGAAGGACCGCAGGATCGCCGGCTCGATCAGGCCCCCCGGCTCTCCGGCCAGCACAGCGCCCGAGCGGTCGACGAGCACGGCCGCGGAGCCCCCGGACGCCTGCTCCTGGAAGTGCTCCCCCACCGCGGCCAGAGAGAGCTCCGCCTGCAGCGCCCACCCGGGTCGCTCGGGCAGGGGCACCACCACCGGCACCACCTGGGCGCTGCTGCCGGGCAGGGCGTAGGGCCGCAGCACCCGCACCGCCAGCTCCTCGGGGGGCTCGTAGGGCTGCTCCAGGAAGGCCGCGAGGCGGGCCTCGTCCACGGCCTCGTGGGCCGGCAGGGTGTCGACCAGCACGGTCCGGTCGGCGATGCGCTCGGGCTGGCCCACCACGTTGCCCTGGTGGTCTCGCAGCACCAGGATGTTCACGGCGTCGACCTGGCGGTAGATCAGGCGCAGGAAGCCGACCTGCTCCGCCGGCTCCAGGTCGGAGAGCCCCCACTGCCGCACGGCGAGCCCCAGGCTGCGCAGCTGGCCGTTGAGCCAGGCGTCGCTGTACTGGGCCAGGCTACGGGCCTGGCGGTCGTAGACCCGCTGGGTCTCCCGGACCACCATGCGGTCCGCCACGTTGGTCGCGACCAGCCCGGTGATGACCAGCGGCACCAGGCAGGCCAGCACGATCAGTGCGGTCAGGCGCGCCCGCAGGCCCACGTCGAGCGCCTCTCAGGCCGAGTCGACCGGCAGGCGCAGGGAGAAGGTGGTGCCCTCGCCCTCCACCGACTCGACCGTGACATTCCCCCGGTACTTGGCTGCGATCCGGTAGACGATGTTGAGCCCCAGCCCCGTGCCCTCTCCGGGCGCCTTGGTCGTGTAGAACGGGTCGAACACCACCCCCAGCTTGTCTTCGGCAATCCCGGGTCCGTTGTCGCTGACCCGAGCCCACACGGCGTCGGGGGCGCGCCCGACCTCGACCGTGATGTGGGGCGAGCGCCCTCCGACCCCCGCTCGGCAGGCCTCGACCGCGTTCTTGATCAGGTTGACGAAGACCTGCTGGACCTCGTTGGTCCGGGCGTTCACGTAGGTCTCCGGCTCCACCGAGACCGTGAACTCCACCCCCTCGGTGTTCGCCGAGCGCTGCACCAGCCGCACCGCGTCGTCGACCACCCTGGCGAGCTCCACGGTGGTCAGGTACTCGTGGGCCGAGGCCCGGCTGTAGCTGGACAGCTCGACCACGATGTCCTTGATCGACTGGCTGTAGCTCACGATCTCCCGAGCGTGGGCGTGGCAGGTGCCCAGGTCGTCCTCGTCGACCACGGCCTCGGCCAGGCCCATGATGCCGAAGAGCGGCGAGCTGATCTCGTGGGCGATGCCCGCCGCGAGGGTGCCGATGCCGGCGAGCTTCTCGCTCTGGATCAGCTCCTGCTGCAGGGCTTGGGTCTCGCGCAGCGCCTGCTCCAGATCGGCGTTGCGGTGGGCGAGCTCGCGAACCAGCCGGCGGTTCTCCGCCGCGATGTCCTGCTTCTCCGAGGCCCGCTGGACCTTGCGACGGATGTCGAAGACGTTGTTGAGCGGCTTCAGGACGTAGTCGAAGGCGTCGAGCTCCATCGCGGTGATGGCGGTCTCGAGGCTGCCGTAGCCGGTGATGACGATGACTTCGGCCAGGTCGTTGAGCTCGCGGGCCGTGCGCAGCAGCTCCAGACCGCCCACGTCGGGGAGGTTCTTGTCCGTGACCAGGAGATCCACGCCCTCGGACCGCATCAGCTGCTGGGCCTCGCGGCCGCTGGCACAGGTGGACACCCGCCAGGGGGAGTCGTCGAAGACCGCGGTGAGGATCTGCAGGATGACCGGCTCGTCATCGACGATGACCAGGTGCTTGCGCCCGCTGGCGTGCGCACCCTCTCCGCGAGCGGCCGGTTCTACCACGGGTCTTCCTCTACTCCGATCGGTCGCCCCGTGCTGGCCCAGCTGCCCGTGCGCCGGGGGTCGCCACCGCCGGTGAACACCCCCCGCTCGCTCCCTGCCACGTGCAGGCCTCCGAAGTACATGCCGTGCCGCTCGAACGGGATCAGCCGCGGCCAGTCCAGGGTCAGCGCCTCTCGGAAGCCCGGGGGGCGCTCCATGACCTCGACGCGCAGGGTGCCCTGGTCGAGGTGGATGCGGGGGGCCTGGACCGCCTCCTGGGGTGGCAGGCCGTGATCGGCCAGGAACACCACCCCGTGGACCACCGCTGAGCGGATGCGGCTGGAGCCCCCGGCGCCCATCACGTACAGGCCCTCGTCGTGGGACAGCAGGGTCGGGCAGCACATGGTGATGAGGCGCTCGCCGGGGGCCCGCGGGTACTCCGGGGGTTGACGTCGGCCTCGCCCAGGAAGTTGTTGGGGATCACGCCGGTCTCCGGCACCAGCAGCCCGGCGGTCTCGCCGAGGGAGCTGGTCAGCCCCACAGCGTTGCCGTCGCCGTCGACGGTCGAGACGTGGGTCGTGTGGCCACTGCCCACGTAGGCCTGGAGGAAGCCGTCCTTGGCGAGCCGGCCGGAGAAGTCGTCGGGGCAGGCCGCCAGGGCCCGGTCCATCGCGCCGATGATGCGCCGGGCGTGAGGCACGCCCAGGGGGGCCGGCAGCTCCCCACCCTGCTCGACCTCGTGCAGCATGCGCAGCACCATCGCTCCCGCCGCGCTCGGGGCGCCGGGCACGCACACCGTGCGGCCCCGGTACTGCAGCGCCAGGGGCTCGCACCAGCGGGGAGCCGCCAGCCGCAGATCGTGGGCCGTGAGGTGCCCGGCGCGTCCCAGCCGGCCGAGCAAGGCGTCGGCCCCGAAGCCCTCGGAGAGGAAGCCCGGTCCCTCCCAGCCCAGGCGCTCCAGGGTCTCGCCGAGCACCGGCAGGCGGAAGCTGTTGCCGACGTCGAGGGGGGCGCCGCCGGGCCCCAGGGCCTCGGCCAGCAGCGGATCCCGCGCCACGATGGGCCAGAGCAGCCGCAGGGCCCTGGCGAAGCCGACGGTCACCGGCACGCCGCGCCGAGCCGCCAGCGAGGCGGGCTCGGCCAGCTGCGCCAGCGGCAGCCGAGCACCCGCCGCGTGCAGGGCGGCGATGCCCTGGGGCAGCCCCGGGGAAGCCACCGTCGCCGACCCCACCAGGAAGCTCTGGGTGTCGGGCCCGAAGTCGAGGGTGACGACCTCTGGCGTGCCGGTCCCCGGCGCCTCGGCCCCCAGGCCGGGCATGCTGCTGAAGAAGTCCAGGACCCGGGTGGTGCCACCGTGACACACCATCGCCAGCCCGCCTCCGCCGAGCCCGGTGAGCAGTGGCTCGGAGACGCAGGCCATCAGCTGTGCAGCGACCGCCGCGTCGATGGCGTTGCCCCCGGCCTGCAGGGCCCGCAGGCCCGCCTCCACGGTCAGGGGGCTGCCGCCGGCGACCGCGCCGCCAGGCCCGCCGCCGGTCACTGGAGGTGCTCGCGGAAGCGCCTCAGCAGCGAACAGGACTCCGGCGTGGGCCGGAAGGCGTCGGCGCGACGCCGGGCCTCGTCCAGCCCGAACACGTCTGAGTACATCTCGAAGTAGCGCAGGAAGCGGGTCCGCTGGTCGTCCCAGTCCAGCTCGGGGTGGAACTGGGTGGCGTAGACCGGACCGTCCCCCACACGCAGGGCCTGGAACCGCGCCCGCGGCGTGCTGGCCAGGTGCACGCAGCCCGGCGGGAGCCGCTCGGCCCGGTCCTTGTGGCCTTCCTGGGCGAGGAAGGCCCCGGGGAGCTGGCCGAAGAGGGGGTCGCCGCGCCCGGCGTCCGTGAGGCGGACCTCGAAGGTCCCGACCTCGGCGTTGTCCTCGTCGTGCACCACCTCTCCCCCGAGGCCCAGGGTGAGCATCTGGAAGCCGAAGCAGGAGGCGAAGGTCGGGTGGCCGTGGCGTGCGGTCTCGCCGAGGAAGGCGATCCAGGCCGTGATGGCCGGGTGCCCTTCGAGCACCGAGTACTCGCCGGAGCCCCCGACCAGCAGGGCATCGCAGTCCGCCCACAGCGCTGGACCGGGCTCGGCGGTGAGCATGTCCACGGCCTGGACCGTCTCCAGTGGGACACCGAGTCGGCGAGCGAAGCAGTCGTGCTCCTCGCCGCGGGAGGGATCCTCGGGGTTCCGGGCCTGCAGCAAGGCGAAGCGCAAGGACGCGATCCGGGGGTTCAGAGACCCGGCAGACTAACCCCACACCGCCGTCTGTTGACAGGTCACGGGCCCGAAGTACACTCAACTCCCCGCGCAGTCCGCCGATCCGGCAGGGACCGCTGCGCGAGGAGGTCTGGAGAGACATGCGCACCCTGATGCTCGCCCCCCTGCTGCTCACCGTCGCCTGTGCGGGCATGAACAACTCGAAGAAGTACGCCTCCGACGAGGACGAAGAGGCCGTCGAGGTCAACCCGGCCGTCGTCGAGAAGCCGTCGGACGACGGGCTGCTGCTGGTCGAGATCGACCTCGACAGCGACGGCCGGCCCGAGGTCTACAACTACTACCGGGAGCGCACCCAGGCCGACCGCCTGCTGGTCCGCAAGGAGGTCGACCTGAACAAGGACGGCCGAGTCGACGTGCGCAGCTTCTACGACGACACCGGCGTGCTGACCAAGGAAGAGATGGACGGCGACTTCGACGGCCAGGTCGACTGGGTCGACCACTACCAGGGCGGCCGCCGGGTCATGAGCGAGGTCGACACCGACTACAACGCCACCTTCGACCTCTTCAAGTACTACGAGGAGGGCCGCATCAAGCGCAAGGAGCGCGACACCAACGGCGACGGCCGCGTGGACTTCTGGGAGCACTTCGACCCGGAGGGCAACGTCGACAAGATCGGCAAGGACACCGACGGCGACGGCCAGATGGACGTCCGGGAATAGCTCAGCGCTCCCACTGCTGGCGCAGCGCCGCCCAGCTCTCCGGCAGGGGTGTCCGCACCCGCCAGCCCAGGGCACACAGGCGGCTGGGGTCCCCCACCAGCGCCGTCACCTCCCGGCCGCGCAGTCGCGCCGGGTCCACCTCGGGCCTGCACCCGGGGGCCACGGCGGCCATGAGGTCGCGCAGCGCCAGGGCCCGTCCGGAGCACAGGTTGTAGGCCCCTCGCTGACCCCGCTCGGCGAGCAGCAGGAGCCCCGCCACCGCGTCGCGCACGTCGAGGAAGTCCCGGCTGAGGTCCAGGTTGCCGCAGCGGATGACGGTCGCGCCCTCGGCGGCCTGGCGGGCCCAGTCCGAGGCCACGTGGGTCGCGGGCTGGCCGGGCCCGGTCAGGTGGAACGGCCGCGCCACCACCGCGTCCAGGCCGCTGGCCAGGATCTCGGCCTCGGCGCTGGCCTTGGTCGTCGCGTAGGCGCCTTCGGGCCGCAGGGGGTGGTCCTCTCCCAGGGGCAGCCGCTCCGGCCGACCGTAGACGTGGCAGGTGCTGGTGGCCACCAGGCGACTCGTCGGTGCGTGGGCCCCGAGGGCCCGGCAGAGACCCGCGGTGCCGGCGACGTTCACCCCTTCGGCCAGGGCCGGATCCCGGGCGCACAGCCGCACGTCGGTGAGGGCCGCCAGGTGGAAGGTCAGCGCTGGTCGCACCTCCCGGATCACCTGGGCGCTGCGATCCGCGTTGCGCAGGTCCCAGTCGCTGCGGCCCGGGGCGATCACCTCGTGTCCTCGCTCCCCCAGCGCCCGGGCCAGGTGGCGGCCCACGAAGCCGCTGCCCCCGGTCAGGAGGACCCGCACCGCTCCAGCTCGGCCGCGACCATCTCGGCGACCAGGCCCTGGAAGTCGACGGTCGGCGCCCACCCCAGCTCCGCGCGGGCCCTGGACGCATCGCCCCGCAGCCCCCGAACCTCGTTCCGGCGCAGCAGGGCCGGGTCCTCCACCGTGTGGTCCTGCCAGTCCAGGTCCACAGCCGCGAAGGCCGCGGCGAGCAGGTCCTCGACGCTGTGGGCCACGCCGGTGGCGACGACGTACTCGAACCGGGACCCCTGCCGGAGGATGGCCTGCATCGCCCGGGTGTAGTCCCCGGCGAAGCCCCAGTCGCGCCGGACCTTGGTGTCCCCGATGCGCAGGCGTTGCTGCAGGCCCAGCTTGATGCGGGCGGCAGCTCGGGCGACCTTGCGGGTCACGAAGCGCTCCCCCCGGCGCGGGCTCTCGTGGTTGAACAGGATGCCTGCCCGCACCTGCAGCCCGTAGGCCTCGGCATAGCAGCGGGCCGTGTGGTGGGCGTAGAGCTTGGCCACGGCGTAGGGGCTGCAAGGCCGGAGGGGCGTGTCCTCGTCCTGGGGCTCGCAGGGTGGGTTGCCGAACATCTCGGAGCTCGAGGCCTGGTAGAAGCGGGCCCCTGGCGCCACCCGGCGCGCGGCCTCCAGGAGCCGGACCACCCCGAGCGCCGTGGCCTGGGCCGTCCACTCGGGCTGCTCCCAGGACGTGGGCACGAAGGACTGCGCCCCCAGGTTGTAGATCTCGTCGGGCTGGACGTCTTCGAGCAGGCCGAGCCAGCAGCTGCCGTCGGCGAGGTCCGCCGTGCGGAGCTCGAGCCGCCCCACCAGATGCGCGAGGCGCCAGTGGTTCGGCGCGGAGAGGCGCCGGTGCACGCCGACCACTCGCCAGCCCTGTTCCAGCAGCTGCTCGGCG
>CAYFPX010000177.1:0-18389 GCA_964344945.1 uncultured Enterobacterales bacterium | reverse complement strand
CATCGCGAACGCACTGCGCAACCTGGGCCTGAAGGTGGACCGAACGGACTGAGCGTCCAGAGGCCCCTCCTACAGGCTGGCCCCGGTGAGCAGGTAGGCGCCACCCCACTCTGGCCCGGCCTCTGAGAGGTATCGCTTGCCGACCACGAGGTCCTCGACGCCGTCGCCATCCAGGTCATGGCCGACGGCGGGTGTGACGTTCGCCTGCCCAGCCTGTTCCGGGCGCATGAGACAGGCCGAGTGGTGCACCGAGGCGCCCTCAGACGCCGCGGCGCGGCCCCACTGCCCAATCCACCGCCTCTGAGTGCAGCGGGTGTCGCACTCGACCTCTCTGAGTGCACACAGGCCCCGCTGACGACCGGTCAGGTGGCAGAGCCATGAGCACGCCCGGCCTCACCGACGAAGCCCGCTCGCCGGACCGCCCAGATGGACAAGTCCGGCCTCGCGGACGCCATGGCCGAGGCCCACCCGAACGCTCCGGCATGACCCCTCTGGCGGCGAGCACCGCGGAGGAAGGCCCCAGACCGGGTGATGTGAGCCCCGTGACTGCGATACGATGGTCCGGTGAGCAGGTCCTATCAACGGTCCGCCGTCGGACAGACGGCAGACACCGCTCCAGCTCCGGGCGCCTCCGGTCCACGCAGCAACGCCGAGCGCCAGTCGGAGCTCGCCGGTCCGGCTGCCGCCCGGCGGGCCGCCGAGCAGAGCGCCGGAGAGCCGCTGCCTCAGGACCTCCAGGCCGCCTTCGAGCAGGACTTCGGCTGCCCGCTCGACGATGTCCGCATCCACGTCGACGCGGCGGCACACGAGGCCGCCCTGGCCGCTGGCGCCCGGGCGTTCACCGTCGGCCGGGACATCTACTTCCAGCAGGGCGCCTATGCCCCGGGGGACGGCGCGGGCCGGGAGCTGCTGGCGCACGAGCTCGCCCACGCCGCGGCCGGTCGCGCGGGAGAGGCCTTTCCCGATCAGCTCTCAGAGTCCTCCAGCGGGACCGAACAGCAGGCGCGGGCGGGCGAGCCGGCTGCAGAGGCCGGGGTCCTCAACCGGGACGAGGAGACCCCGGCCGAGCGGGTCGCCCGGGTCATCGCAGACGCCGACGCGCCGGGCATCTGCGCCTTGAGCGCCGAGGACCTCGCGGTCACCAGCGCCACCCAGCGCGCCGGCATGGTCCGCATCCTGACGGACCTGTGGTGGACCGGGTCCACGGAAGAACACGCCACCATGCGCCTCATCGAGCACGGTGGCGGTGCCTCGTCGGTGCTCTCCAAGCTCGGCGCCATCGGGTACCTGGAGGCGCTGCAAGCCTCCATCGACGACGAGGACCTGGCCGCCCGTCTGACCGAGCTGATGGGTCAGACCTCGACGCCCGAGGTCGCCGCGGGCGCCATCCAGACCGCCCTCGACTCCCGCGCCTGGGAAGACGTCATGGCGCTGACCGCCGAGGACCTGGCGTCGCTGTCCCGGGACCAGGCTGTCAGCCTGCTCCAGATCCTGCTGGACATGAGCTTCTCCAACGAGGCCGAGGAAGCCCGCATGGTGGAGCTGGTGGCGGTCGACCCGGCCGGCGTCATGCAGCAGCTCACGGGCCTGGGGCTCAAGCAGTCCCTCTTCGACCACGTCGACGCCGACGTCACCAAGCAGGGGCTCACCGCCCTGCTGATGGCCCTGGGTGACCCCGAGCTCGAGGCGGACCTGGTGGTCTTCAACGGCTCCTGGTTCGGCAACCTGTGGGAGGGCGTCACCGGCGGCCTGGCCGAGGCCTGGGAGCACCTGTCGCTCGAGGCGATCGTGATGGGGCTGCTGCAGCCGGTGCTGCACCCCATCGACACGCTCCTGGCCATCCTGGACGAGGGCATCGCCTTCCTGCAGTCCCCCAGCTTGGATGGGTTCCTCGCCTTCTGTCGCGACCTGACCGGGACCATCGCCCTCTGGCTGCTCGCCATCTCCGGCATCCTCGGGCTCGCCGGCGCGGCGCTCTGCGTGCCGGTGGTCACGGCCGAGGCGGGCGCCGCCGTGCTCGTCGCCGCCGGGACGGTGTTCGGCTGGGCGGGCAGCGTGGGGCTGGTCTTCCTGGCCTTCGCCGGGCTCAAGCTCCTGCTCGATCTGGCCGAGTCGGGCAGCGCCACCACGGCCCGGGAGCAGGAGCGGGAGCAGGAGGAGCTGGGCGAGGACTTCACGCTGCTGGGTCTGGTCCTGCTGTTCGCCGGCGCCCTCAAGCTCATGCGGGCCGGGCTGGAGCTCATCCGCGGGCCCGCGGCCGAGGGCACCGGCACCGGGGAGCTCAAGGGCGAGCTCGACGCCACAGACGCCAAGGTCAACGAGAACGTCAAGGGCATCGAGGAGGGCGCCAGCAAGGGAGCCCCCGCCGAGGCCCCCACGGGCATGTCCGAGAGCCTGCTGAGCCGCCGGGGCCGCTTCACGAACCCAGACGCCATCGCCGAGTTCGACGCGATGTTCGAGCGCATGAGCGGGGACTCCGCGAAGATGGAGCGAGCGCTCGAGGGCATGGAGAAGTCCGGGGATCTGGAGGGCAAGCTGGCGGAGCGCTGGCGAGCGAACCAGCCGGCGGAGCCCTTCGGCGAGGGCGTGGCCGAGGTCGGCGGGCTCAAGGCCCAGGCCGAGGCCCTCAAGGCCCAGGTCGAAGGCTTCCGCGACGCGAACCCGGACGTGGCGGGTGTCGCCGAGATGCTCAAGGCCGTCAAGGGCGAGCTCTCTGTGCTCGAGAAGCTCGAGACAGGGGCAAAGGAAGCGACCCCCGAGCGCATCACCGGCTCCAAGGCGAACCTCGACGCCATCCAGGCCGAGCTGAACACCGCCATGGCCGAGCACGGGGTCACGGGGGTCAACCAGCAGTTCAGCGGCGAGCTGAACGGGGAGACCGGGCTGGTCGAGGTGGACGTGATCTCCGAGCACGGCACACGCTGGACCGAGGTGAAGAACACCGAGCCCTTCTCGACCGAGAGCAACGCCTGGAAGGGCGGGAGCGGCAAGCAGGGACTCGAGCTCCAGGCCCTGGAGCTGCTCGAGATGGCGAAGCAGCACCCGGTGGAAGGGACCGTTCCGGACGTGGTGGTGGAGTTCCCCAAGGGCGTGGGTGCCGACGTGGCTGCAGCCCTGGAGGGCATGGGCATCGAGGTCGTCGGCGAGCGCGTCCAGGGCCCCCTGCCGGACGTGGTCGTGCCGGCGAGTGAGGGTGACCAGTGAGCCGCAAGGAGCTGGCTGCGGTGTTCTGGCTGCCCGAGGGAGACCCGCGGCCCCTGTCCGAGCTGGAGACCCTCGTCGGCGTCTCGGAGGGCCGCTGGCAGGGCCTGGCCGCCCGCACGGCGGCGTGGACGGCGGACTTCCACCGGGTGTTCGCCGTCTTCGTCGGCGAGTCGGACTTCAACGCGCGCCTGCAGCCGGACGGCCCCGACACCGACGTGCCCCGGGATCCCTGGGTCACCCTCGCGGCGGACCTCGCACGCGCCGGGGCGGCCCTGGGCGCCGACGCGGCGGCCTTCCTGGCCCGTCGTCACCAGGTCGAAGGCGACCACGTGTCGCGCTGGTCCATCGACCTGGGGACCCTGAGCACGAATGTGCTGGCCGACGAGGTCCTGGGGGCCCTGTGGCTGAGCGATGGCCTGGCCGAACACTGGGTCTCGACGCCGCGCCGCGACGCGAGGGACAGCCTCCCGGTGCAGAGCGGCCGGCTGGTCTTCAGTGGACGGGGTGCCCTGCGGTGGTGGTAGGGCTTGGTCCCGCCCCCCTGCCAGCGATCAAGACCCGCCCACCGCCTCCCGCGCCAGCTGCACGGACAGGTGCCCGTCGAGTCGGGCACCGATGGTCCACCGGGCCAGCTCGTTGTCGGCCGGGAGCCCCACGGGCCAGTCGGCCTCGACCAGGGCGTCGAGCGCGTCGAGGGCGGCGAGCCGCTCGCTCGCCGGGCGCTGGGCTTCGGCGATGGCCTGGGAGAGAGCCAGGAAGAAGGCCTGCTTCAGGTCCACCACGACCTGGTCCATGCCGTTGTAGTCCAGGGTGGGAGACCCGCCGGCGCTGGCGAAGGCCTCTCGCGCGGCGCTGGAGGCCTCGATCATGGCCCGGAGACGCGCCTCGGGAGGGCCGGCGGCCTGCAGCGCCGGCACCATCGCGCCGTCCAGGGCCTGGCCCATGTGGGCGTCGGCCCGGAGGCTCGCGTAGGCGGCGGTCTTGTTCGGTGATCCAGGCGGTCTGGCCATTCCGCGGATCGTGGATCAGGTAGGACTTCACCCCGGCCACGGTCCGCACGTTGGTCAGGGTCATGAAGTGGCCACCGCCGCCGTTGTTCGGGTCCCAGCGAACCTGGAAGATGACGTCCTCTCCGGACACCAGACGGTTGTCGGCGCCGTTCAGGATGGTGCGCATCTGGGCGGACCTCAGGGTCCGACAAGGGCGGAGGATATCGTCCAGATGGACCCTGCGTCCAAGAGAACTGCCCTGTTCGCGTCCACGCAGTCGACCTCTCCACCACCGGTCGGTGCCGCTGACCCGCTGACCCGAGCAGCTTCCGGAAGGTCTGTGAAATCGGGGCACGGGGGACTCCCTTCTCCAGGAGTCCACCCGGAGTCCCCATGTCCAAGACCCCGCTCCTCGCCCTCTGCTGCCTGGCCACCGCAGCATGCTCCGGCGGCCGGCCCGACCACGAGGTCGGGCTCGCCGAGACGGGCACCACCGTCGTCCCGGTCGACGACAGCCTCTGCGCCCAGGTCCCCGGACCCCGTCGCTTTGCCCAGAGCGCGGGCTTCTACCTGGAGCACCCGATCTGGCTGACCGACCAGCACGGCCGGTCTCGCACGGTCCAGCACGGCATCGTCCTGTATGGCGGAGAGCACAGCGGCCACGCCCTCGACGACCTGTGGGTCTTCGACGCCGGCGGCCGCTACCAGGGCTTCGAGGACGCCTGCGACTGGATCCAGCTCTCGGCGGACGCCACGGGCGTCGACGGCGTCTCCCGGGGCAGCCTGCACTGGGACGCCGACGACACCTCGCTGGTCCTGGTCGGCGGCTACCGTCACGAGGGGGGGGACGTCTGGGCCACTGCCCGCGAGCAGCGCCTGGACCTGAGCGCGGGAGCGACGGTGTTCACCAACGCCGATCTGCTGGCGGACAGCGACGTCCAGGTCCGGGTCCGGGGCTCCGAGCAGTGCAACGGCCTCGACTGGCACGAGGTCTGGGACGACGAGTGCTACAGCGGCGGTGGCCACGAGATCGACCCCTGCACGGACGTGACGACCCACGAGGGCACGAGCACGGAGTGCGCCGCCGACGATGTCCAGGACGACGGCCCCTATGACTTCGCCTGCGTGGACGACCCCTACTGCACGGTCTCCTCCCAGTACGACGGCGAGACGTGGCCGGCCCCTGGCCGGGCCGGCCATGGCGTGGCCTGGTTCGGCAGCGACGGGGTGGCCTGGGCCGTGGGCGGCGTCACGGGCTGCCGGGGTGGATCCTGCGGCGACTGGGAGAACCTGTTCGAGGCCGACACGACGGGGGATCGGCACGTCGACGCTGCCGCCCTGGCCGACGTCGCGGCCTTCAACAGTGGCTGGACGTCCAGGTCGGCCGACATGGTCGAATTCACACCCCGAGACTGGCCCGACGCCACCACCGGACTCTGGGGCACGTCCGTCGCGGCCCTGGGCCTGGGCTGGGACCTCTCGGCCGGAGACTACGTCCACCAGGGCGGCACGCGCTCCGCGGCTGTCTACGGTGGCACCCGCTACGGCGCGGTGGCCCCCGAGCGCCGCCGCACCCTGACCTGCACGTCTGCCACGAGCTGCGACGAGGTCCAGTGCCTGGCCTGGGAGGCGAGCGAGGCCCCCGCCCCCTACTGGGCCGACGCCGCCGACGCCCTGCTCGACGCCGACGACATGTTGCTGCTGTACCAGGGCGGCATCTTCTCGCCGCCCGCGAGCACGCCGTCCTTCGGGGCTGTGCGTGACGCGGCGATGGTCGCCCTCGGCCCCGAGCAGGTCCTGACCCTCGGAGGCCGCGACGCGACCGGCGCGGCCAGCTCGGAGCTGCGCGTGATCGAGCTCGGCAGCGGCTTCGTCGAGACCCTGCTGCCAGGCGGGTGGCACGCCGTCTACGGCGCCACCCTGGCCCGGGACCCGGTGAAGGGCGACGCCTACTTCTTCGGCGGCCACGACAGCGACACCACCCTGCACGAGGTCCGGGTCCCCGCCGCCCAGCATCCCTCATCGCTCTACGGCCTTCGCATGTCCGAAGTCCAGGCGGAGCTGACCTACGACGGAGCCGGGTCCTGGGACGAAGCCCTGGCGTTCACCCTGACCGAGACCTGTGTTGAGGACAACTGCTTCGCCGACGAGCTCATCATGGTGCTCGGCGACGACCAGCTCGGCGGCGCCTGGGACAGCGCCACGGTCGATGCGACCTGGCCGGACGGAGACACCTACCGCCTGAACGCCCGCGAGCAGATCTGCATGGAGGACTACTCCGAGGACCCGGACTGCTTCCAGCGATCCGGGTCGGCCTACGTCGGCGCCGTCTACGACCTGCCCCGGGTCCTCGGCAGCGGCGACACCATCGAGATCGCCGTGAGCTACCCGAGCGAGCCCCACTGGGGAGAGAGCCCCTGGGGTGCGCTCACGTCTCGGAGCGGCTTCGCGGTCTACACCTACGGCGAGGGAGCCTCGGCGAGCCAGGGCTACCTGAGGGAAGGCCTGCCGGCGTGGGTCGGCTGGGACAACGGTCTCGCCCGGGTCGCGGTCGATCGCTACACGGTCACCGTGCCCGCCGGCTACACGGCTGTCAGCACCGGCACGCTCCTGTCCGGCACCTCCCACGGGGCCGTGACCGAATTCGTGTTCGAGGACCTGCCCGAGACCGTCATCCCCAGCGGACGCCACGTGGCGATCCTGGAGACCCTGGCCGCGCCCGTCCGGGTCACCGCCAGCACCGGTGGCGCGGTGGACGTCTACGTGGACACCGGGCTCTCGGCGACCGCCCAGGCCGAGTACACCGACTACCTGGCCGGGGACTTCCCGGCGCACCTGGCCGCGGCCGAGACCGCCCTGGGGGGGCTGCCCTACGACCCGCTGCCGGTCATCGCCCTGCGCCCTCACCCGGACGACGAGGAGTCCGTCAACGGGTTCGCCCAGCAGGGCCTGACCTGGGTGATGCCCTCGCGCCCCGACGGCCCCCGGGACGCCCACAGAGCCGAACAGCCCGTCTTGCTGCACGAAGTGGTGCACGCCTGGTTCGGCGGGGCGATCGAGAGCGACGCGGGCGGTGAGTGGGTGATCGAAGCCGTCCCCGAGCTGTTCGAGTGGACCTTCCACCCGACCAGCCCACACACCGAAGGGGTCTACTTCGAGGCCTTGGACAAGGCGGTCTCCCGCCATGTCGATCCCTCCCGAGGTGGCATCAACCCCACCGACGACGGCGACCTCTGGGCCGTGAAGTACCGCTACGGGTCCTACGTGCTGACCCAGCTCCTACACCAGCGCGTGGCCGACGGCGCAGCGCCCGACTTCGAGACGGCCCTCGGCGAGCTCGGCGACCTGCTGACCTTCGCGAACGACGGGTTGCTGGGGGTCGACGGGGTGGAGGACTGGCTCCGCTCGATGGGGCGTCACACCTTCTTCCAGGAGTGGATCGCCAGCGGCGCGATCGGCCTGCCCCTGCTCGGACTCCAGGACCTGACCTACGACGGCACGGGCCACCACGGCTCCGTCGAGGTCCGACAGACCCAGCAGGCCCTGTACGGCTGGCCCCTGTTCACCGACGTGCCCTTCTGGCTCGCCTGCGGCGAAGAGCTGGACCCCGGACGGCGCTCGATCATCGGCTGCGACGCCGACGGCGTCGACCGCGAGGCCGTGCCGGGGCTCACCTCGTCCGAGTCCTCGGTCGTCCCCCTCATCCACCTCCCCATCGGCGGGCCCCGTGAGGTGCCGGCCTGGTTCGCGCTGCGGGCCAACGAGGGCGTCCACCCGGGCGGTGTCGAGCTCGAAGCCAGCATCGGCGGAAGCCAGGTGACCTCGAGCGGACGACAGCGCGCCGACACCTGGGTCCTGGTCTGCGGCGGGGTGGCTTCGGCCGGCTGCGACCCCACCCTGGACCTGGACGGCGACGGCTTCCCGGCGTCCGAGGACTGCGACGACAGCGACCCGACCATCCACCCCGCCGCCACCCTGGAGCACGTGTCTCCCGTGGTCCACGACGGCACCGACTACAACTGCGACGGCGTCGCGAACCCCTGGTGATCCCATGACCCTGCGACCGCTCTACCTGCTCGCCCTCACTCCTCTCGTCGCGCTGGCCAACGACGCCCCCGGGGGGCAGAGCGCCCTGCTCGAGGACTGGCTGGCGCAGCTCGCCGAGGCCGACTCCGCCCGCTTCGCGGTGACCCTCCGCACCGCAGACGACCCCCACCCCCAGCGCTGGATCATCAGTGCCGACGCCGACGGCACGGTGGTGTTCGACCTGGCTTCGAACCCGCGCATGCGGCGGGTCTGGGCGGAGGACGAGCTGCTCGTGGCCCGCCAGCTGCGGGACGGCACGTCACTCTGGGACGACCCTGAGGGCGCACTCCAGCTGGCAGTGGCCTGGACCGAGCTCCGGTCCGGCCTGCCGAGCTGCGAGGTGCTTCAGCTCAGCGACCCGGCGGCCCTCGGCCTGCCCCTCCGGCCCCAGCACCACTGGTTCGAGGTCCGGCCTCCGCCGGAGAGCGGCTTCGACGTCCTCCAGGTCCGCCTCAGCGGGGTCGACGGGTCCCTCGACCGCCTGAGCGTGCCCGGCGCGGACGGCGAGGAGGTGGTCGGCATCACCTTCGACGAGACCGCGTGGGAGGTGGGTCTGGAGGCCGGGCTGATGGACCTCCACGACCTGGGCTTCCTGCCGCCGCTGCCCCAGACCTGGCGCTACAAGGACTACTGAGCGCGACGCCGCGACCTCAGCGGCCCCAGGGCCGCGACCCCCGCTGCGATCGCCAGCACCGGGGGCACCACCGCCATCAGCACGCCCCCCCTGGGCCCGCACGAGCACGGTCGCCACCACCAGGGCCGGCACCACGCCGGCCAGAGCCCGCTGCCGCGTCAGGCCCAGCAACACCAGACCCCAGCCGGCGAGGGCCGTCGTGACCAGGTCCGCCAGGGGGCTCACCCGGCTCGGGGCCTGCCCGGCGGCCAGGGTCTCGATGGTGGTGGCGTGCAGCTGCAGGTCCGCGCTCAGACCATCGGGGGTCTCCAGCGACGCGTCCTCTCGCAGGGTGCCGACCACCGCGACCCGCCCGGCCAGCTCGGGCCAGCTCGCCGGGTCCTGCCAGTCCAGGGTCGGGCTCTCGGCCACCGGGTGGAGCAGCAGCCGGCCGGCCGAGACCGGGTGGGTGCCGCCGCCCGCCTGCAGCGCCCCGTCGACGAGGGCAGGGCCGGGGGGCTGACCCGTGTGCACGCCACCGTCGCCGCCGAGGGCCTGCACGACCACCTCGACGACGCCACCGGCCCCGGTGATCGGGTCGGTCACCAGGGCGAAGGCGGATGCAGTCTGGATCCTGGAGGCCGCCGGCGACCCTACCCGCAGGGCCCCCGACGGTTCAGGCGCCCTCAGCGCGGCACGCCATCGAGCCAGCCGTCCTCGTCCTCGTCCGGGTCGGTGGGGTCGCGCCCCTCGCGCACCTCGTCGCCGTCGTTGGTCCAGTCCGAGTCGCTGTCGGTGAACAGCATCGACGTGCCGTGCTCGAGCTCCTCCGGGTCGGGCAGGCCATCGGCGTCGGTGTCGCTGGCGTGCGGATTGCTGTGGTGGACCCGGAGCTCCTCGCCGTCGTCGAGACCGTCCTCGTCGGTGTCGGCGGACTCGGGATCCGTGCCGAAGCGCAGCTCCTCGGGGTCCGCGAGGCCATCGCCGTCGGAGTCGGTGCAGTCCGCTGCGTCGTCACCGACCGTGAGCGGGTCGGTGCCGTCGGCCACTTCGACGCCGTCCCAGCTGCCGCCGCCATCGGAGTCCCGCCAGAGGGGGTCGGTGCCCAGGGCCAGCTCCTCGCCGTCCGACAGGCCGTCACCGTCGGTGTCCGCCAGCCCGGGGCGGGTGCGCGCCTCCTCGCCGTCGAGCAGGCCGTCGCCGTCGGTGTCCGGGTTCCCCGGGTGGGTGTGGAGCACGAAGAGCTCGACCCCGTCCGGCAGACCGTCCCCGTCGTGGTCCGCCACCAGTGGATCGAAGGACTCGTGGGTCCGCTCGAGCTGGTCCAGGAGCCCGTCGCCATCGGTGTCACCGTCGAAGGACACGGGGGCGTTGGGCACCTCGGGATCCGTCCGCCACAGCCAGCGCTCCTCGCCATCCGAGACCCCGTCGCCGTCCCCGTCGGCGAGGGTCGGGAACGGGTCGACGGAGTCGTGCAGGCCATCCCCGTCGGTGTCCCACAGCAGGGGATCCGTGTCCCCGCTCGCCTCTTCGGCGTCGCCGAGGGCGTCGCGATCCGTGTCGCCGAAGCGGGGGTCGGTGCCGAGCAGGAGCTCCTGGGCGTCGGGCAGGCCGTCGCCGTCGGTGTCGGTGTCCGGGTCCGCGCCATCCGGACAGGTGTGCTCCTCGGGCGGGGGCGGGGACGGTGTGGTGCCGCTGCAGCCGGTGCGGTCGTCGTAGGCCTCGCGCCCCCGGAGCTTGTCGCTCTTGTCCCCGGTCCAGTCGGACTTGTAGTCGCAGATCACGTACTGGTGACAACGCCCGGTGCTCGCATCGTGCACCAGCCACCAGCGGTTGAGGCCGTCGAGCCGTGTGTTGGGCGAGCAGGCGTTCTCGGCCTGTCGCGCCAGGCTCTCGTCGTCGCAGCACGCCACGCACTCGGCGTCGCTGGCGCCCTCGCAGGTCTGGGCCCACCAGCCGGAGTCCAGCGCGGTGTCCGAGCCCTTGTCGATGCAGGCGAGCAGCAGGGGCAGGAGGAAGGTCATCGCGGCTCCGAGGCGTCCGACTCGGGAGAAGGCCTCGTCGTGAACCGCTTTTTCGGTCGCCGCGAAATCGGAGGCGCGCCAGCCGGCTTCTCCACGGTTCCACCCCGGAGCCGATCATGCGCATCCCCGTCTTCACCGCCTTCTCCATCCTGTCAGGCATCGCCTGTGCGGCCCCGGGAGAAGCCCCCGGCCGCAGACTCGGCCCCGACGCCTCCGCCAAGGCCTGGTCCGACTTCGGCCACTGCGGCGACTCGAGCGTGGTCACCATCGACGTGCCCGCCCACTACACCGCCATCCAGGACGCCTGATCGGCTCCGGCTTCCCCGACTCCTTCCAGCCCCTGTAGGAGCCCGACATGCTCTGCCTCTTCCTCTTCGCCTGCGGCGACAGCGGCGTCTCCGTGCACGATGCGCCCCCGTCCGCCACCATCAAGACCCCGGCCGCTGGAGAGCGCTTCGTCGCCGACCACCCGGTGGTGTTCACCGCCGAGCTCGGCGACGACCTCACCGGCGACGACGACCTGGACCCGGTCTGGTCCGTCGAGAACGGCGGCACCCTCAGCGGCACCCACGCCCACGACGGCCGCCTGTGGACCTTCGAGACCACGCTCTCCACGGGGGAGCAGTGGATCGTGCTCTCGGTCACCGACCAGCGGGGCCAGGAGGCCACCGACTCGGTCTGGGTGGACGTCATCGACAACACCCCGCCGACCGTGACCCCCGTCTGGCCCGGCGAAGGTGGCGCGGTCGAGGCCGGCGAGGCCTTCGACCTCACCGTGGCCTTCGACGACGAGACCCTGGGCGACCTCACGGAGCTGGTGCTGACCTGGACCCTGGACGGTGCGCCCCTCATCGGCGCCCCGGTCTCCCCCGAGAGCGACGGCCAGGCCAGCGCACCCGTCGACGCCCTGAGCGCCGGCGAGCACGACCTGGTCGTCACCGCCGAGGATCCGGGTGGCGCACAGGGCCACGCCAGCTGGACCCTGCGCGCCCTCCTCCCCGACGACGACGGTGACGGCTACCTCTCGTGGGAGCTGGGCGGCGACGACTGCGACGACGAGGACCCCGACGTGCACCCGCTCGGCACCGAGGTCTGCGACCCCGACGACATGGACGAGGACTGCGACGGCCTGGTCGACGACGAGGACCCGGACGTGACCGGGCAGACCGAGGGCTACCTGGACCTGGACGGAGACGGCTTCGGCGACGACGACACGCTGATCTGGACCTGCGGCGACGAGGGCTTCAGCCTGGAGCCCGGCGACTGCGACGACCACGACGACGCCATTCACCCGGACGCCGAGGAGATCTGCGACGACGGCGTGGACAACGACTGCGACGGCGACCAGGGCCAGTGCCGCTGGTCCGGAGAGCAGGACTCGGCCGCCGCCGAGGCCCTGTTCTACGGGGAGCGCGCCCAGGGTCACCTGGGCAGCACCCTGGCGGCGGGCGACCTGGACGGTGACGGTCACGCCGACCTGGCGACGGGCGCCCCCTTCGACGACACCGTTGGGAACAAGGCGGGGCGCGTGGTCTGGTTCGCGGGGCCTCACACCGGCGAGACCACGGCGTCGACGCCGGAGCTCCTGGGCTCCTCACAGTCCGCGGAGCTCGGCAGCAGCCTGCTGCTGCCCGGCGATCTGGACGGCGACGGCCTGGCCGAGCTCGTGGCGGGCGCGCCCGGCGCCCTGACCGACCTGGACTTCTCCCCGGGCCGGGTCGGCGTCGCCTCCGGTGGCTGGACCGGGACGGTGGGCCTCGACGAGCTGCCCCTCTGGCTCGATGGCGAGGACCACGGCGACGACTTCGGCGCCGCTCTGGCCCACGCCGACTTCGACGGCGATGGCTTCGCCGAGCTCGTCGTCGGCGCGCCGAAGGAGGACTCCCTCGCCAACAACGCCGGCGCCACCTACGTCTTCGCCGGGCCCGTCGGCACGGACGCAGCCGGCGAGGACGCCCTGGTGAAGCTCCGCGGCGAGAAGACCAGTGACGAGTCGGGCACCACGGTGGCCGACCTGGGCGACCTCGACGGCGACGGCTACCCGGACCTGGGCATCGGCGCCCCGGGAGACGACTCCGCCGTCAGCGGCGGCGGCGCGGCCTACGTCATCTCCGGCGACCGGCTGGTCACGACCAGCCCGCTCAGCCTGCGCCTGGACGGCGCCGACGCCAAGCTCACCGGCGACCAGTCCCAGGCCAAGGCCGGCACCGCCCTGGTGGGCGCCGGCGACCTGGATGGAGACGGCCAGGACGACCTGATCGTCGGCGCCTCCCACCACGGCCGGGACACCACCGGCGCCAACACCGGCGCGGCCTGGGTGGTCTATGGACCGGTCACCGGCACGTGGTCCCTGGCCGACGCGGACCACGTCATCCTGGGCGGCACGAAGAACGACGAGCTCGGCGCCGCACTCAGTGCCGGCGGGGACTTCGACGGCGACGGCACCCTGGACCTGCTCCTGGGTGCACCGGGCGGCGACGACGCGAGCGGCCGCGCCACCGGCCTGGCCTACGTGTTCTACGGCCCGCTGGACGACCGGGCCAAGGAGCTGGTGGCGACCGCGGACGCCGACGCCTGGTTCCCCGGCCTGACGGACCTGGACCACGGCGGCGGCGCCGTGGCCGGCCACACGGACCTGGACGGGGACGGCAAGGCCGACGCCGTGGTCGGCATGCCCCAACACGGCGGGGTGGCCGGCTCGGGCGGGGCGATCATCGTGGCCCACGGCCGCGGCCAGTGACGAGCGAGCTCGGAGGCGGTAGAGCCTGAGTCCGGCCTGTGCGAGGAGCCCCGCCCGGGCGGACCTCCCCAGGAGGCTGGAGCACCGATGAGCACGGTCCGGTGAGCGGCGCCTGGCTGTGGTCCGACGCCGACGTCATCCTGCACGGCGACGGTCCCGACGCCCGCTTCGGCAGCCGGGTGGTCGGCGGAGACCTGTGCGGCGACGGGATCGGGGACCTGGTGGTCGCCAGCTACGACCGGGACGACCTGCACGGCCTGCTGGGCGGGGGGCTCTGAGGGCAGCCCCGGGGTGAACGTTCGCCGTCGGCGGCAGCCCCCGGGTGAACGTTCGTCGAAGGGACGTGGGGCTCCCGAGCGGCCCCCAGACGCGGACGAAGGTCCGAAGTACGGCCGTTCGTCGCCTGGATCGGGGCGGTTCTCGGACCGGCGCGAACGTTCACCCCGGGGCTGCCCCAAGAGACGAACGTTCGACCGGGGGCTGCCCCCTTCAAGGCGCGATCAGAGGCCCATCTCCCAGGTCACGGGGTCTCCCTTCGGACCCAGGTCCCAGAGCGTCCCCCCCGCTTCTCCAGCAGGCGGATTCCCCCGAGCTCGGGTCCCTTGTCGATGGCCTTCACCATGTCGTAGACGGTGAGCAGGGCAGCGCTCACGGCGGTCAGGGCCTCCATCTCCACCCCGGTGCGCCAGTCGCAGCGGACCCGGGCCCGGACCCGCACGGTGGCCGGGGCCTCGGGGGTCAGCTCGACCTTCACGCCGGTCAGGGGGATGGGGTGGCACAGGGGCACCAGGTCGCTGGTGCGCTTGGCGGCGCCGATGCCGGCGATGCGGGCCACGGCGAGCACGTCACCCTTGGGCACCGTGCCGTCCAGGATGGCCTGGAAGGCGTCGGTGGACAGGGTGATGCAGCCCTCGGCGATGGCCTCTCGGCGGGTGATCGCCTTGTCGCCGACCTCGACCATGTGGGCGTGGCCGGACTCGTCCAGGTGGGTCAGCTCGGGCATGGGGGGAGCCTAATGCGAGGGGGTGTGAGACGGCAGAGGGGTGTGGCCCCTGCCAGCGCTCCGTACCTTGGCCTCACCCCCCTCCCGAGGTCCCGATGCTCACCCTGCCCCTCCTCCTCAGCACCGCCTTCGCCGACCCCGGCGACTCCTCCAAGGGCTCCGAAGACGACGCCTACAACACCTGCTACGCCGACAAGAGCGGCACCACCTGCGACGACGACACCACCGACGAGCCCACCCTGGTCCTCGACGGCACCTCCAAGGGCAGTGTCGAGATCGGCAAGGGGGAGGTCGTCTGGCTCACCGGCGAGGTGACCCAGGACGTGATGGTGGACGGCGGCGTGCTCGTCATCGACGGCGGGACCGTCGGCCGGGACCTCACGGTGCTCGACGGCGAGCTCGACCTGGTCGACGCCGAGGTCGGCCGGGACCTGGACGTCGAAGGCGGCAAGGTCACCGTGGGCGACGCGAGCGTCGGCCGGGACTTCGTCCTGGTCGGCACCGCCAGCATCTCGGAGGACGGCTACACCATCGCGTCGGAGCCTGGCCAGGGCATCAAGAAGTCCGGTCGGCTCTTCGTCGACCGCGACATCTCCATCGACGCCGAGATCTCGATCACCATCCAGGGCGACCTGATCGCCGGTCGGAACATCGACCTGAACGCCGGCGGCGACCTGAGCATCAACGGCACGGTCGATGCCGGCGGGGACATCTCGCTCTCCACCGGCCCCGGCGGCTCCGCCAGCGCCCCCGACGCGGCCTTCATCAGCTCCGCCAGTGGCATGGTCAACCTGTTCAACAGCAACGCCGCCAGGCTCGGCGGCACCATCGTCGGCCCCCAGGGCGTGGTCATCACCAGCGAGGCCGAGCTCACGATGAGCGGCACCGT
This sequence comes from uncultured Enterobacterales bacterium, assembly GCA_964344945.1. Taxonomy (GTDB): domain Bacteria; phylum Myxococcota_A; class UBA796; order UBA796; family CAJQPC01; genus CAYFPX01. The sequence continues at coordinate 2,841 of CAYFPX010000177.1, read as the reverse complement.
GGACTGGGGCCGCAAGGGCTACAGCGAGTCCTACGACGGCGAGGACTACAGCTGCAGCACGATCACGTACTACCCGACCGAGTCCAAGCCCCGGGTCGACTTCTACCAGTGCCTGTGACGCTCAGTCCGTGAGCACGATCCACGCCTGACCCGTCAGGCTCTGGTGCTCACCGCCGGTGGCCCAGAAGCCGTCGCCGATGACCAGGGTCCTCGGTGTCGCCCAGGACCGCGGCGCCCACGGCCTCGATGGCCAGGCCGTCGGCCGCCAGCAGGCTCTCGGCGTCGGCGGTCCAGAGGGCACCGCCGTCGCTGACCTCCTGGCCGTTGCCGGGGGTGCCGAAGAGCAGGTCGAGCACGCCGTCGCCGTCCAGGTCGGTGACCGCGAGGGTCTCGCCCAGGTCCTGGCCGGCGGTGCCGACGACCACGTCGGCGTCAGCGTCGCGCAGGTTGGTGGCGAAGCCGCCGCCGGGGTTCAGCCAGACGTAGATGCCGTTGTCGCCGTCGGCGCCGATCAGGTCCTGGTCGCCGTCGCTGTCCAGGTCGGCGGCGGTGAGGGCGCCGAAGTCCCGGGACGGGCCCTCGCCCCGCACGTCGGCGCTCGAGGCGTCGCTCGGAGGCTTCGGCCACGTTGGGGTTGAACGCCATGTCGACGACCGGCACCTGCCGGTGCCGATCCGCCTTGCGCAGCGCCTCCAGGTACAACATGCCCACCCGCCCGAGGCCCACGATGACGATGTGGCGGCGCAGGCGCAGCCGTCGCAGCAGCCGAGGCCGCAGGGCCCGCAAGAGCCCCTCCACCACGGCCCCGGTCGTGATGGCCGGCGCCGTGAAGAAGGCCACCCAGAGCGCCGAGCGCCAGGGACCCTCCGGCCCCGCCGCCTCCTCGGCTCGGGGACCACCTGGGATCGCCACTCAGCCTTGCTGCTGAGCACACGGTGCTGCTCCACAGCGGGTAGGCACGGTGTGCACGCCCGGCGGCGGAACCAGTGCAGCCAGGCGCTGGAGGAGCTCCGAGGGCGACAACACGACCCCGCTCGTGCCGTCACTCCAGGGCCGCTTGAAGCGCAGGACCACGTCTCCCCTCTCGGTCCACTCCAGCCGCTCCCGAGCGACCGGAGGACGAGCGAGATAGCGGCACAGCCGCTCGACTTCGTGTTCACGATGCTACTTCCTCGGCCCCCTCTCGCTCACGGACGAGGCCTCGTGCCGCCCGAGAGCGTGAGCGGATGTGCTGAATTGTCTCGTCGTCGCCGGCCTGAAGCTGCTCGCCGCAGCCAACGGCGGCGACAGCCGGGAAGAGGTCCGGCTGATCGAGTCGGCGAGCTGGGACCCCGGCGAGCTCCACACCTTCCGGGTGGAGTGGGACAGCGCCGACGTCCGGCTGTACCTGGACGGCGACCACCTGACGACGCTGGGATTCTCGGGCCAGGTCAACCCGATGCAGCACGTGTTCCTGGGCAAGGACAACGTCTACGACGGCCAGGTGGGACCGATCTACACGAACCTGTGCGTGAGTCGGGAGTAGCTCAGCCGACCGGCAGTCCGTTGCCCTTCCACACCGGAGTCGGGCGGGCGGATCAGCTCCTCGAAGCCTCGGGGCCGCGCCAGCGCATGGACCGGTGTAGCTTCGAGCGATGGACTGGAACGACGTCCGGTACTTCCTCGCCCTGGCCCGCTCGGGCTCGGTCCGCGCCGCCGGAGCGTCCCTGGGGGTGAGCCACAGCACGGTGGCCCGCCGTGTCGAAGCCCTCGAAGCCCAGCTCGCCACGCGGCTCTTCGACCGCAGCCGCGATGGCTACGCCCTGTCCGACGCCGGCCGCCGCATGGTCCCGACCGCCGAGCGCATCGAAGGGGAGATGGCCGCCCTGGAGCGGGAGCTGGTAGGCACCGACGAGCGTCTCGCGGGCTCAGTCGCGGTCACCTGCTGCGACCACTACGTCGCGGACATCCTGCTCGAGGCACTGGCCGGCTTCTGCGGACGATGCCCCGACGTGCGCCTGCGCTTCATGGCCGACTCCCGCCCCTACGACCTGTCCAAGCGCGAGGCCGACGTGGCCGTGCGCACCCTGGGCACCGCCCAGTCACCGCCGGAGCACCTGATCGGCGTGCGACTCGCGCCGGTGGTCATCGCCAACTACGTCGCGACGGTCCACGCGGACCGGCTGGACCCGGCGCACCCCGGCAGCGAACCAGTCTGGGCGGGCAACACCGACGCCGGCATCTCGCGTGCCCTGGTCGCCGGTTCCAGCTACCCGGACGTGCCGATCCGGGACGGGTTCTCCACTCTGGAGCTGATGGTCCGGGCCGCGCTGCACGGCTTCGGCCTGGTGATGCTGCCGACCTACGTGGGCGACCGTGCGGCGGGCCTCCAGCGGCTGTCGCAGCCGGACCTGCGTCCCTTGGGCCAGCTCTGGCTGCTGAGCCACGTGGACCTGCGGGACAACGCCCGCTTCCGGGCGGCGCGGACCTGCATCCGGGAAGCGATGGCCGCGGCCCGGCCCCTGTTCGAGGGGGAGTGGCCCAGCGGTGCACCCGAGCGTCCCGGAGATGCACCGGGACAGCCCACGAGCTGAGGCGTACGGCGGGTGGACCTGACAGGGAGACCCCGCCATGACCATGACCACCGACGCCACCCAGGGCATCACGGACGTCTCCCTGCGGGACCTGCTGCGGGAGCGGTCCCGGTCATGACCGTCGATGTCCACGGAAATGGTGTGCGGTTCACCTACGAGGTCGAGCGGCACATCGTGGACTTCTGACGGGGTCAGCGACCTGGCGCACCTGGTGCGCTGCCTGTCGGAGTCCTCCGCCGCCCTGGCGCTGGAGGTCCTGGACGAGGCC